>NZ_JASGKD010000001.1:3502500-3930298 GCF_047600905.1 Hyphomicrobium sp.
CACGCCTTGAATCGAAGCCCCAGTAAACGGCGGCCGTAACTATAACGGTCCTAAGGTAGCGAAATTCCTTGTCGGGTAAGTTCCGACCTGCACGAATGGCGTAACGACTTCCCCACTGTCTCCAGCACACACTCAGTGAAATTGAATTCCCCGTGAAGATGCGGGGTTCCTGCGGTTAGACGGAAAGACCCCGTGCACCTTTACTGCAACTTTGCACTGGCAATCGTGACTGCTTGTGTAGGATAGGTGGTAGGCTATGAAACCTGGGCGCTAGCTCGGGTGGAGCCGAAATGTGAAATACCACCCTAGTGATTATGGTTGTCTAACCGCGGTCCGTTATCCGGATCCGGGACAGCGCATGGTGGGCAGTTTGACTGGGGCGGTCGCCTCCTAAATCGTAACGGAGGCGTGCGAAGGTTGGCTCAGAGTGGTCGGAAATCACTCGTCGAGTGCAATGGCATAAGCCAGCCTGACTGCGAGACTGACAAGTCGAGCAGAGTCGAAAGACGGCCATAGTGATCCGGTGGTTCTTTGTGAGAGGGCCATCGCTCAACGGATAAAAGGTACGCCGGGGATAACAGGCTGATGACGCCCAAGAGTCCATATCGACGGCGTCGTTTGGCACCTCGATGTCGGCTCATCACATCCTGGGGCTGGAGCAGGTCCCAAGGGTATGGCTGTTCGCCATTTAAAGTGGTACGTGAGCTGGGTTCAGAACGTCGCGAGACAGTTCGGTCCCTATCTGCCGTAGGTGTTGGAGAATTGAGAGGATCTGTCCTTAGTACGAGAGGACCGGGATGGACGTACCTCTGGTGGACCTGTTGTCGTGCCAACGGCACAGCAGGGTAGCTATGTACGGACGGGATAACCGCTGAAGGCATCTAAGCGGGAAACCCACCTCAAAACGAGTTCTCCCTCGAGAGTCGTGGAAGACCACCACGTTGATAGGCCGGGTGTGGAAGCGCTGCAAGGCGTGTAGCTTACCGGTACTAATAACTCGATTGGCTTGATTGCTCTCATTTAGCAATGCTCATCGTTTGCATGAGTTCGCGAAGCGAATTCGGCAATGGCGCGCTCTCACGAGCGCCGCACGATGAGCGTAGGCAAACGGAAAGACCCAAATCAGAAGTCATATGACGTCTCCGCCGACCTGGTGATTATGGCGGGGTGGCTGCACCCGATCCCATTCCGAACTCGGCCGTGAAACGCCCCTGCGCCGATGGTACTTCGTCTTAAGACGCGGGAGAGTAGGTCGTTGCCAGGTCTGCCGAGACGTCATGTGAACTTTCTAATTGCGCTTCGGATGCCCACAAGCATCCGCGCGTAATTCGCGCTTACTAGCGCAAATAAAGAAGTCAATCAGTGCCCTCTATATGAATTCAAAACGCGCCGCTGTGCCTTGTGCCAGCGGCGCGTTTTTGTTTTTGCGATACGCAAAACGTCAGTTCAGGCATTTCGCGAGCTGCAGGCGGTTCTTCTCCGCCAGCGTCTTGCCGTCGAGGGTCGCGAGCGTGCCGCGGCCGGCTCCTGAGAGCGCGGCAAGAAAATCGCCGGACGGCAAGCGAACCGGATCGAGATCGAAGTAGGGCGAAAAATTTTTGACGATGGTGTCGTGGCACGCCTGCGAGACGCCGATCGGCGAGCCAGGCTCCGCCACTTCGATGTTGCCGAGGTCGAGGCCATCGTTCACCTCGTCTGGCGTACATGGTGCCGTGCTCACGGGCCGCGCGAACTCCTCGATCGATCCGTCACGCGCGTCGACGATAAGCACGGACTGCAAGCCGGCGTCTGCGAGTGCGACATGATTGTCGTCAATCACGTTGACGCCACCGGCATAAACGGAAAAGTGGCCCGATGTCGTCTTGTGCGCCTTCGGATCGATGATGCCGAGACGCGTGCCGTCGTCCTTGAACGCCCAGACGCCGGTGAAAGGTCCGGCGTCGGCGCCGACGATGAAAATGGAATGCCCGACGTAAAGGATCTCCATCGGCTCATTGCCGACATTGGTCTTCTCCGGCGCGTTGTCGTCGGAAAGCGCGATCGTAACGGTCTGCGCTTTTGAAACTGTATCGAAAATGGAAAGCACATTTTCGCGGAGAATTGCCGCGTGCGTTCCATCGGTGCTCGTCGCCCACAGCAGCACTTCGTCCGGACTGGCTTGCGGCGCCGGACAAAAGCCTTCGATACAGCCGTCGGCGTCGGTCTTTCCGCGATGGCTGTGTCCGGGAAGAGCTGTGACGCTCGCGGTCGTAAGCGCACCCGTCGCCGTGTCGATCGTCCAGCAGCCCGTCATTCCTGCTGTTGTCGTATCGTTCAACGCGCAGAGCGTGGGCACGCCCGCAACCAAACCGAGATCGAGAACGGGTGGTGCCGCCTCTTGCTCCGGCGGGAACAACGCGGCCGGCAGGCAAGCAGTCTCGGCGTGCGCGAAGCCGCCTGAGATCGATCCTGCGGCGGTCAGCAAGGCCGGGATAACCTGTCGGAGCATCTCATTCACCTTCGCTGCCTTCAGACGCGCGGAACCTCGCACGCTGCAGGTCAATTGGAAATATTGACATCGTCCAATCGGCTTGGGCTACATGCCGCGGGGATAGGCTGTTTTGCGGGCTTATTCCGACCATCTGCGGATATTAGCACCGAAAAGGACGGCCGGACCGTCCACCGGAACTGGGACGTCGCGAAATATGCTGCACTACGTTTGGTCGAAGCTTTATGCGCAATGGCTGCGCGCCCAGCTCGTGCGGCCGAAGCCTCGCGTCGCGCTTCGGCACGGCGGCGGCAAAAATCTCATCCTTGGAATCGCACGCAATTACAGCATTTCGGACTTGAGGCCTTTCGTCCGCTCGGCACGAAAATTTCACGATTGCCGGATTGTCCTCGTCATCAACAACGATCCCGAACTCAGCAAAGAGCTTGATAGGGAAGGGATCGATTGCGTTGTCGAAGACGTGGTGTCGAGCGTCGGGCGTCCGCATATGAACTTCGCGCGCGTCGCAGACTACATTGCGGTGTTGCAGGCGCTTTCGGGTCAAGTCGAGCGCGTGTTTCTCGCCGATACGCGAGACGTGGTTTTTCAGGCCGACATCTTTCAGGCTCTGCCCGATGTGCCGATGGTCTTTTTCGAAGAAGGAAAAGGTTTCTCGCTCGAAACCGCCGGTTGGAACGGCAATGCCATCCGGCGCACGTTCGGCATTCCCGTCTACGAACAGATCAAGCATCACGAAGTGATTTGCAGCGGCACCGTCATGGGGCAGCACGGCGTCACGCTGATGTATTGCTGGGAGAAGCTTCTGCTTGGGCAAATGGTGCGACGGCGGCATCACATGCGCTCAGGCGTCGATCAGGCGACGACGAACGTGCTTGCGCGCGTCAATCTCGTACCGTCGTCCGTCGTGATGCCATATGACGGTGCTGTCGCGACCCTGTCAGGCCGCAACACGAATTTTCTGTCAGTCAAAGACGGACACATGGTAACGGCGACGGGTGCAATCCCGGCGGCGATCCATCAGTATGATCGCAATCCGTCGGTGCGGGATTTCGTCTACGCAACCTACAACGGACCGAAAAGCGGCAACGCGGGCGACAAGGCGAAAGATTCCAAGCTGCAGAAAAAGCTGCGCGTCGCGTTCGGGCTTCAGGGGCCGTGAGTCCTTGTTTCGCTATTCGACGGATTTTTCTTTATCGGCGGTGCGAAACGCGACTTTGACGCCGCATTTTTCCATCGGCAGCGCGGTCGAGGTCCAACGATCTTTCGTGATCGTCACGACGTAGCGGCGGCAGTCGCGCTCGGCGCCCGGCACGAAATGCACGCTGAAGACAGCGGTTCCTTTGGCGCGCGTGCGCGGCCACGTGAACTCGCCGTCGTCGGGAACAGACTTGATCGCCTTCTGAATGGCATAAGCGGCGTTGCGGTAATCGGCGGGCGTCAGGCGGGCGAGGACGACGCGCGAGAGATCAGGATGCAAGCCGACGGATTCCGCCTTCCTGCGATAAGGGTCATTCGAGGGTGCGGGCGGTGCGTAGGCGTCCGATACACTTGCTTTGCCGGAAGTTTTGTCCGCATCCGCGTCGTCCTTGACGCCGGGAGCGTTCGCGACTGTCACTTCGGGTAATGGTTGGGCGATGGCGGCAGTCGCAGGAGGCGTCGGGGAGGGAAGCGGAATGGATCCCGGCACATCGGCGGATGCGACGGCTTTTTCCGCCAGCGGTTCCGTCGACTGGGCGGATTGTACGCGCGCCATCACGGTCGATGCGATGTGCTCGAATTTCTCCGTCCATAGCGCGCGCGTCGCGTCGTCGGTGGCAAATGCGATTCCGACCGTCAGCGCCAGCAACAGAAACAGGGTCGAATAGGGAACGACTTCGAGCTTCCGGCGGGATGGCGGGCAGACGGGATCGCCAGCATAGAACTCGGCGGAAGAAAATTCGCTTTCGTTGTCGGAAACGATGAAGGACGGCAAATCGTCGGCGGAATAGGACGTGCGGGCATACATGGCCGATCCTCGAAGTGAGCTGTCATTTCCCGCACTGCATATGCACCGCACAGTCCTGGCCAAAAAAAGGCGCGGCGGAAAAACACGTCAAATCATCGGCTAATGCCCAATCAATTGAGTTCGAATCGAGTTCTTCGCAGGGGAAATATTCTTGACTCTTAATGGCTGCTTCGGTCAGGTGACGGCGGACCTGATCTCGGGACCTTGAATCCTGACCTATTAGGAGTTGCAATGAGCATTTCCCGTTTCGCGCACGCTGTCGTGCGCCTTTTTTCGGCGTCTTCCTTCCTTTTCGCATCGTTCATCGCGCTCGGCGCGGCCTCGATCTTTTCGCAGGGCGTGCGCGCAGAAGACACCCATGAAGTCGAGATCTCGATCAAGGATCACAAATTCGATCCGCCGTCTCTGAAGCTTCCTATCGGCAAGCCGATCAAGATTTTGGTGAAGAACCTCGACGCGTCGGCGGAAGAGTTCGAAAGCCACGACCTAGGGTTCGAGAAGGTTATCGCTGGCAACAGCTCGGCGACGATCCGGCTGAAGCCGTTGAAGCCCGGCACCTACATGTTCTTCGGCGAATATCACGAGGACACGGCTCTCGGTCATATCGTTGCCGAGTAAGCGCCCATGCTTGCAGCCCTCGTCATCGTTTTTCGTGAAGTTCTCGAAGCCGGACTGATCATCGGCGTCGTGCTGGCGGCGTCACGCGGCGTTCATGGCCGCAACGGCGCGGTCGCCCTCGGTGTGCTCGCGGGCATTCTCGGCTCGATCGTCGTCGCCATGTTCGCGGCGCGGATTTCGGATGCTTTCGACGGGCGCGGGCAGGAGATTTTCGTTGCCGCCATCTTGCTTCTCGCTGTCGTGATGCTGGCTTGGCACGTGGCGTGGATGGCGCATCATGCGCGTGAGATGACGCAGCAATTGCGCCAGCTCGGCAGCGACGTGACAGCCGGGCGGCAATCGCTGTTCGCGCTCGGCACGGCGGTGGCCATCGCCGTCATGCGCGAGGGCAGTGAAGTCGTGCTGTTCATGACCGGCATCGTCATGCAGGGCAAAGACACGGCCGCGTCGCTGCTTGTCGGCTCTTGCATCGGGCTGTTGCTTGGGGCCGCGGTGTCGATGGTTCTCTACTTTGGCCTTGCCGCCATTCCGCTGAAGCGAATGTTCTCGGTGACGGGTGTGCTCGTAACCCTGCTGGCGGCGGGGCTGGCTGCGTCTGCCGTCAAGCAGCTTTCGAATGCCGGTCTCCTCAACGTCTTCGATGTTCCGTTGTGGGATACGTCGTCGTTTCTGTCGGAAGACAGCTGGGCGGGGCGGGTGCTGAGCATTCTCGTCGGCTACATGGATCGCCCGACCGGCATGCAGCTCATTGCCTATGTCGTGACGGCGGCGACGATCTTCACGCTCAGTTATGTCTGGCGCATGCCGGCGAAGACGTCGGCACAGCGCGCTTGATAGAACAGGGAGGCGCCGGATCGCACGGCGCCGTCGCTTCGTTCACAGTCCCAATTCGGACAGGCCCGGATGATCGGCCGGCCGGGGCCCGAGCGGCCAATGATATTTGCGATCGCTTTCTGAAATGCGCATGTCGTTGATGCTGGCATAGCGGTGGTGCATCAGCCCGTCAGGCCCGAATTCCCAGTTCTCGTTGCCGTACGCGCGATACCACTGATTGCTGTCGTCGCGGTATTCGTAGGCGAAGCGGACAGCGATGCGGTTGTCGGTGAAGGCCCACAGCTCCTTGATCAGGCGATAGCCGAGTTCGCGGTTCCATTTGCGGGTAAGAAATTCGACGATCTGCTGACGTCCGACGGGGAATTCGGCGCGGTTGCGCCAGACGCTGTCGACCGTATAGGCCAGCGACACCTTGTGCGGATCGCGCGAATTCCAGCCGTCCTCGGCGCCGCGGACTTTCTGGATAGCCGTCTCACGGGTAAACGGCGGGAAGGGAGGTCGGCTCTCGGACATTTTCTTCTCCTTCAATTCAACCGGTGACGGATTGCTTGACCCGGAGCCCGAACCTCACGAGGTTCTGCGCCAGATCGATATCGTTCGATGACCGCCGACAGAGGGAGCGCCTAGCATGTACGACATCGCCAATCTTTCGAATTTGCCGCATCTCAGGAACCTGTCATCGACAACGATGTCGGCGTTCGAAAATTTCGACCGGGCCGCCATGGCGGCAGGTGCTATTCCGCGTCGCTACAAAGAGTTGATCGCGCTCGGCGTCGCGATTGCGACGCAGTGCCCCTACAGCCTCGAAGTTCATCGCACCAACGCCGAAAACGCCGGTGTGACGGAAGCCGAGATTGCGGAAGTCATTTATATCGCGGCCACGATGCGGGCAACGGCTGCAATCGCGCACGGGACGCATCTTGTCGGGCCGCGCAAAGGCGTGGCGAAGACAAAAGCCTGATGCGGTGTTTGTACGGCCTACAAAATGCCAAGCGATTTGACGGCGATGAGCGCGAGGCTCAATGCGCCGATCCAAAGGGCGATATCGGCGGCACGGCTGCGTTTCGAGCGCGAGGCGATTTTCTCGACGGTGTCGTCGTCGAGGCGGACGCCGGAATTCGCCATTTGCGAGAAACCGTTGATCGCTTGCGCGACGTTTTGCAGAAGTCCCGGAGTCTTGAGCAGGACCTCGCCGATCGTCTCGGCGCCGCGGCCGGCTTCGCGCAGGCGGCCGAGCGGCGAGAGATTGGATTCCATCCATTCCTTGGCGACGGGTTCGGCGGCCACCCAGACGTTAAGCGTCGGGTCGAGATCGCGCGCCACGCCTTCGACGATCACCATGCTTTTCTGCAGAAGTATCAATTCGGGCCGCGTCTGCATGTCGAACACTTCGGTGTAGGCGAAGAGCTGACCCAGCAGATCGGCCATTGAGATTTCTTCGGCGGTGCGGCCTTGAATGGGCTCGCCGATAGCACGCATCGCTTGCGCGAATTCCTCGACGCTGTGATGCGGCGGCACGTAACCGGCTTCGAAGTGAATGGCGGCGGCGCGGTAGTAATCGCGTGTGATGAGGCCGTGCAGAATCTCGGCGAGGAAGCGGCGCTCGGGGAGCCCGAGACGGCCCATGATGCCGAAGTCGACGGCGACGATCTTGCCGCTGTCATCGACGAACAAATTGCCCTGGTGCATGTCGGCGTGAAAGAAGCCGTCGCGCATGGCGTGACGCAGAAACGAGCGCAAAACGGTCATGCCGAGAGCGGAGGTATCGAAGCCTTTGGCAACGAGCTTGTCGCGCTGAGCAATGGGCGTGCCGTCGATCCATTCGACGGTCAGCACGCGTTTAGCGGTGCGCTTCCAGTCGATGTCGGGAACGCGAAAGCCTTCGTCGTCCTTGGTGTTTGAAGCCATCTCGGAGATGGCGGCGGCCTCGAGCCGCAGATCCATCTCGAGATCTGTCGTGTGCTTCAGGTTGTCGACGACGGCAACCGGCTTCAGTCGGCGCGCAGGCGGATAGAAACGCTCGATCATGCGCGCGGCGAAATAATAGCTGTCGAGGTCGCGATAGAAACGCTTCTCGATATTGGGGCGGAGAATTTTGACGGCGACGGCTTTTCTGACGCCGTTGTCGAGAGTGTAAGCCTTATGCACCTGGGCGATCGACGCGGCGGCGACCGGCGGGCCGAATTCGACGAAATGATCTTCGAGCTTGCCGCCAAGCGCGCGTTCGACGGCTTCGCGGGCTTCGGCCATCGAGAACGGTGCGGCCTTGTCCTGAAGCTGGCGAAGGTCGTCGGAGAGTTCAGGACCGATGACGTCGGCGCGGGTGGCGAGGAACTGGCCGAGTTTCACGTAGCTCGGTCCGAGCCTCGTCAGTGCGGTTGCGACGCGCGCGGATCTCGGTTCGTTTCGGCGAAAGGGCGCTGAGATAAGCCGGATCGGTAACGTCGCGATGCGGGCGAGTTTCAGCGGCAGGGGAACCGGCATACCCTTGGGCACGAACTGCACGCCATATTGCGCAAGCACGATCCCGGCGCGCGCGAGTCTTAGCGTGTTGAAAATCGCTCCGGGCATGGCGGTGAATTTGTCGTCCTCAAGTTCGCGAAGGCTGCGGCCCCGGCACATTGCGCCGCAACCTTATGGGGTCAAGTGTAGCCTTCCCGTGCGGTAAAAACGGTTAAACCGACCCGCCTTGATACGAACCAGCGACGAAATGGTCATGCAACGCGGGCAGAAAAATAGCGCCCGGCGGAATTGCCGCGGGCGCTAGAGATGTCGAACTGATGAGATCGCTTAGAGTTTGCAGAAGGTCGCGCGACCGTGACACTTCACCATGCCGCCGTCAGGGCTGCAGCTATAGCGCTTGTTGATGACCTTGTAGCCCTCGACCTGGCCGTTCGCCAGGAAGCCCGGCCAAAGACCCCAACTGACGTTCTGGACCATCGTCTCCATGGCGAACCATTTCGCGGAGTCGGCCGACGTCGATGTCGCAACGGCGCCCTTGGTTACGCAGCCGGCATTGGCGGCGCCGGCGCCAAGCGAAACAACGGCGGCGGCGAGCGCCGAAATCAAAATCCTGGTTTTCATGTGTCCCACCTCCAAAGAAGAATTCACTCTTCCCGTCCCCGTGGAAAAGCTAAGAAGCGTCGCCGCCAGCGTCAATGCAACTTGCGCGGATCGGACGAGAACGTGGTTCAGATGTGGCCGATCAGATCTTCCAGCCGCCGTGGATGGCGGCGATGCCGCCCGTCAGATTGCGATAGCTGACGCGCGCGAAGCCCGCAGTGCGGATCATTTCAGCGAACGCTTCCTGTTTTGGAAAGCGGCGGATGCTTTCGACGAGATAGCGATAAGAGTTTGAATCTCCGGCGGCCCACTGACCGAGGCGGGGAATGACTTCGAATGAGTGGAAGTCGTAGGCGCGATCGAGGATCGGCACGCGGCATTCGGAAAATTCGAGGCAGAGAAAGCGACCGCCGGGTTTCAGAACGCGGAAGGCTTCGGCGAGCGCCTTGTCGATGTGAGTGACGTTGCGAATGCCGAATGCGATCGTGTAGGCGTCGAAGCTGGCATTTTCGAAGGGGAGCTGTTCGGCGTTGCCTTCGATGCAGGTGATGCGATTTTCGAGTCCGGCGTCGGCGAGGCGGCGCTTGCCGACTTCGAGCATCTGCGGACTGATGTCGCAGATGACGGCGGTCGCGTTCGGTCCGCTGTCTTTGGCATAGCGGATGGCGATGTCGCCGGTGCCGCCGGCAACATCGAGGAGCTTGAACGAAGCGACGCTGCGCGGGGCGTTGAGCATCGTGATAAGCTCGCGCTTCCACAGCCGATGCAAACCGCCCGACATGAGGTCGTTCATCAGATCATAGCGGTCGGCGACCGAGGCAAAGACCTTGTTGACGAGGCCCTGGCGCTCGCCTTCGGGTACGGTGCGGAAGCCGAACGTGGCTGTGCTCTGGCTTGCGTTTTCTGAGTTCTGATCCATATGGCGAGAATAGCGGCCCAGCCGGCGGCGCGCTATCGTCACCTCGTCTCATCGTCAATTTCAGGTGTTCTCACATGCCCGAGCTTCCGGAGGTCGAAACCGTGCGGCGGGGGCTGGCACCCGTGCTGGTCGGCAGCCGGGTGGCACGGCTTGATGCACGGCGGCCTGATCTGCGTTTCCCTCTGCCCGAGCGGTTCGGCAAGCGGCTGGTTGGGCAGGACATCGTGCGGCTCGAACGGCGCGCCAAGTATCTGATCGCGGGCTTATCGGGAGGGGAAGATCTCGTCATGCATCTGGGCATGACGGGGCGGTTCACGATCGTCCACGGCGGCGAGGTCGACCGGCCGGGGGACTACATTCACGAGACCGGTCCTGATCCCGCGCACGATCATGTCGTGCTGCATCTCTCGGATGGCACGCAAGTGATCTACAACGATCCGCGGCGGTTCGGATTCATGGTCATGATGCCGCATAACGAGCGGCCTGGTCACGCGCTGTTCGCTAAGCTTGGCGCCGAGCCGCTCAGCGATGAGCTGACGGCGGATTATCTGGCATCGCGGGCGCTGGGAAAGAAGGTCAATCTGAAAGCCTTTCTGATGGACCAGCATGTCGTCGCCGGGCTCGGCAACATCTACGTTTCCGAAGCGCTGTTTCAAGCGCGGCTGTCACCCGATCGCGGGGCGGCAAGTCTCGCCGACCGACGTGGACGGCCGACGGAGCGCGCGAAGCTACTCGTCGATGCGATCAAGGATGTGCTGGAGCGGGCTATCGACGCGGGCGGCTCGACATTGCGTGATTATCGCAATGCGGCGGGTGAGAAGGGCGAATTTCAAGAGCGGTTCGCCGTCTACGATCGCGCCGACGCGGTGTGCGTGACGGCTGGATGTGGTCGCAAGATACGACGCGCGGTCCATTCAGGGCGCGCGACGTTCTACTGTCCGCGCTGCCAGCGTTGAAGCGCGTCAGACCGCGGTGCGGCGTTCGCTCAAGGCGGCGTTGGTTTTGATCAGAATGACGCTGATACACATGATCGCAAAGCCGCCGGCGAGAAACAGCTGATTGGCGGCCCAGTCGCCTTTGTGCGTTATGGCGAGCTTTCCAGACGCGACCAGCCACACGAGGCCGATGGCGATCAGAATGGCTTGATAGCCGATGATCCTGGTCATGCGTTCGATCGTGGCAGGTTGGGCCTGCGCGTCGGCTGAGTTTGCGAGGCGGAGGGCGTAGTAGCCGTAAGCGGCGGCCAACAGCAGGCAAGCGGTGCCATACTCCCAGCCGTGCTGCCAGCGAACGGCGGTGCCGAGGTAGATCGCGTAGAAGGCGGCAGCGCACCACAGAAACGCCAGTGCGATCAGCAGGACGTTGGTGCGCATCGCCTCCCTCAGAAGCACGGGCTGTTCATTTGCTTCCCGGCGCCAGTGCGGAGCATTGGTGCGAATGGCAGAAGCGCACAAGACCGCTGAGAAGACGGCGGCGGCGATCGCCGATTCCGCAATCTGGAAGGAACGACAGGCGAGATACATCGCAACGAGGGCTACCGCGAGCGTGAGTAGCAGCCAGAACAGAGAAGGGCGCAAAGTCATCTCGGCGAACAGTCCCCCATGTCGATCGTCTCAAAGTTCAGCGTCAGGCGCGCGGGCGGGAGCGTAGAGCATCCAGGCTGATGACGGCAATCGCCAGCGCTCCGAAGAAGAAGACGTTGCACGCCGCCCAGTCGGCGTGGGTGGCGTCGCGCGGGAACTTGTTGTCGATGAAGAGGCTGATGATACCGGCCGCCATGCCGACGATCTGGAACTGCAGCAGAATGCGCCCGGCCTTGACGAGGACGGTGTCGTCGCGGCCGGCGGCGCGGTCGCGATCGAGCAATAGCGCAAAGGCGAGGCTGGCGATGGCGGCAAACGCGAAGCCGGCGAAGAATTGCCACCACTCCGGCCAGTGCTTGTCGATGATGAAGAGATAGGTGATCAGCACGCTCAGCGCCGCCCACGCCCAGACCAGTCCGAGGTATCGGGCGGTCGAACTGGCGACGGCGCTCAGCTGAGCGCCGGTATCCCGCAATTTCTGATGGTCCCGGATGGCGAGCAGCGTGATCGCGATACAGACGGCGACGACGGCCGACATCTGCAGCAGGGGCTGTTCGGTCGTGGCCAGGATCGTCGCGCAGACTGCGGCTGCCAGAGAAAACAGCCAACCGGTTATCGATAACATTCTGAGAGGGGCTCCTTACGTCTCGGCCGCCGCACGGCGGTTCGAGGATGGACTTATCGCAAATGGCAGGGCAAAGCGCTGCGACCGGCCGTCGGACACGACATTTGTGATGGATTCGCGCGGATTCATTGACCGCGGGCTTCGGGGCGGCTATACCGCCCGCAAACCGTGCCTGGTGCAAACAAGCCCGGGGCGACGATTCATCTTCTTCAACCCTTTGCCGCGCTTAGCATTTTGCGATCGCGACGGCGTATTCGCAGGACATGTAAGGAAATCCAATGGCAAACACGTCGTCGGCAAAGAAAGCCGCGCGCCAAATGATCCGCCGCACCGAAATCAACAAGGCGCGCCGTTCGCGCGTCAAGTCCGAGGTTCGTTCGGTCGAGGAAGCGATCAAGTCGGGTGACCGGGCGAAGGCGCAGGCGGCTCTGGCCGCGGCGGAACCGCTGCTGGTTCGCACAGCCCAGAAGGGCGTCATGCACAAGAAGACCGCGAGCCGGAAGGTTTCCAGGCTGGCGCAGCGTGTCAAGGCAATGAGCGCATAACGCACTTGTGAATAAAGGGAGCTAATTTTCCTCCCTGTTGCGTATTCGCAACGATCAACAGCGGGCTCGTCAACGAGCCCGCTGTTTTATTATCGTCATTAACCCTACGGAATCTGAGCGATCTACGGCGTTCTGGCGGCGGCGGAGTCGGCTGCTGCTGCTTCCAATGTGATGCGAAGAGCAAGAGAAAATGACGCACCGGTGACGGTCGTGGCGGCAATGCAACCCGACGGTGTGACAGTGGAAAAAACGCGAATAGAGTCAGTCCTCTTATGCACAGATGTTGCGATCTGACTCGCGTTTTCACCAGCACCTGTGGACAACCCACGGGTGGTCCTCATAGCCTCAATCGCCACGCAGGGGCGCTTGTCGAAAAGAAGGTTAAGCGATAGTAAATTTTTAGTGGATGGCAGCGGGGTAAAGCGGTCGTTCGCACTCGTGAGTTAGGCGAGCGTAGCGTTCAGGTCTCTGAAGTTCATCGGACCATGAACGTATCGCCAATTTAGATATAGACCTGCGTTTTGACTTGGGCGTTGCTTCGGCTTTCCCAAGAATGGATGGGTATTCTCCAGGTTGGACTGGAGATACCCGCGCGGGTCTCTATCGAATACTTGTTCGGTGCGTGAGGGGACTCGTGGAAAATGCAGACTTCCGGCGTCGAGGACGTGTCCGTCCCCGAAACTTGGAAGCGTCTCGAAGGCGATCCAAAAGCTGTTCTTGTCGATGTCCGCACGCGCGCCGAATGGGCGTTCGTGGGTATTCCGGATCTCTCCAAGATCAACAAGGACGTCATCCTGATGGAGTGGCTGACGTTTCCAGACAACCGCGCCGTACCGAATTTTGTCGAACGATTAAGTGAGACGCTCACGGCCAAGGGCGTCGAAAAGGATACTGCAATTTATTTCATCTGCCGCTCGGGTGCACGCAGCCGAATGGCAGCCGAGGCAATGACGGCAGCGGGTTATCGCAACTGTCAAAACGTCAGGGAGGGCTTTGAGGGACCTTTGGACGCTAACCGACACCGCAATGAGGTCGCCGGATGGAAATTCTCCGGTCTCGATTGGGTGCAGGGCTAGCACGGATATCACGGAAGGCACGCCGGGTGGCAGAGGGTAACGCCAGCCGGTGATCAGGGGGGACGCTTCCACGCGTCCCGCGTTATCAGCGGGAGTATTCACTATGCAGGCAGCACAAAAGGCAGAGGGTGCGAGCACCGAACGAGGCGCAGAGACGCCAGCTGGAGCGGTAGAGGGCCGCGGCCACAAGGTTCGAGCGATGCTCAAGGTTCAACTCGGTGACGAAGTTTATTCGAGCTGGTTCAAGAGCCTCGAATTCGAGAGCTTCGACGGGCGGATCGTCAAGGTTTCGGTGCCGGTCAAGTTTGTGCGCAACTGGATCCAGGAACATTATTCGGAACACTTGCTTCGCTGCTCGCGGGTCGAATTCGCGACGGCCGAACGCGTCGAAGTCGTCTGGCGGCAGCCCGGCGCGGTGCCGCAAAGGCCATGCGAGACACGTCCGACGGATGCTGCGAGCCAGGGCGCTCCGGCTCCGGCCGCAATCGCACAGCAGACGACTGAAGCTCCACGACCGATTGCTACGCCTCGGGCGCCCGTGTTGCCCGTGCAGAGAACGTCGGCGGGCGGCCTTGAAGGTTCGCCGCTCGATCCGCGCTATACGTTCGAAAGCTTCGTCGTAGGCGCGTCGAACCGCATGGCACATGCGGGCGCAACGCAGGTTGCGGAAACCGTCCTGACAGGAGCTCCGGGCTACAACCCGCTCTATATCCATTCCGCGGTGGGCCTTGGCAAAAGCCACCTTCTGCACGCCATCGCCTGGGAAGTGAAGAAGCGCGCGCCCAACGCGCAGGTGCTTTATCTCACCGCCGAACGCTTCCGCTATCAGTTCGTCGAGGCCTTGCGGTCGTCCGATCCGCTGGCCTTCAAGGAGCGCTTCCGCAACATCAACCTGCTGCTGATCGACGACCTCGAATTTCTTCAGGGCGAGCGGACCGAGCAGGAATTCGATCACATCATCAACGCGCTGCTCGACGGCGGCAAGCAGGTGGTGGTGGCATCGGCGCGGGCGCCGAACCAGATCGAGCGTTTGAACGAGCGGATGCGGTCGCGTCTGCAGCGCGGCCTTGTGACCGAACTCCAGTCGCTCGACCATGAGCTGCGTCTCAAGGTTTTGGAGAAACGCCTTGCCGAGAAGCGGGCGGCCGATCCGTCGTTCTCGCTGTCGCGGGATGTCGTCGACCTGCTGGCGCTGCGGCTGACCGAAAACGGGCGCGAGCTCGAAGGTGCGATCACCCGGCTTTACGCGACGTGGCAATACATGCGCACGCCGATCACGCTCGACATCGTCGAGACGGTCATCCGTGATCTCGTGCAAAATCTCGAGCCGCGGCGGATCAAGATCGAAGACATCTTGCGCATCATCTCGCGCCACTACGGCGTATCGAAGGGCGATCTGCTGTCACAGCGCCGTCATCGTTCGGTCGTCTGGCCGCGGCAGATCGGCATGTACCTCGCCAAGCACCTGACCGCCCGGTCGCTACCGGAAATCG
Source organism: Hyphomicrobium sp. (assembly GCF_047600905.1). Taxonomy (GTDB): domain Bacteria; phylum Pseudomonadota; class Alphaproteobacteria; order Rhizobiales; family Hyphomicrobiaceae; genus Hyphomicrobium_B. The sequence goes on from NZ_JASGKD010000001.1 coordinate 3,517,750, forward strand.
GCCGGCGCTTCGGCGGCCGGGACCATACGACCGTGCTGCACGCGATCCGCAAAATCGAGGGCGAGATCTCCAAGAATCCGAACCTCGGAGACGAGCTTGAGGAGCTGAAGAGGCTTCTCAACCACTGACCGCAAACTCACCCCTTGCGGCCTGATGCGACGTGAGGCCGGCATTTCATCCCCCTGGAGTGCCGGCCTTGCCGCGGATCGAGCGAGGCTAACCCGCGGTCTGACGCGGATTCTCCGCTAGCCCATACATCTCACTTGAAAAGCTCATCTCTTTCGGGTCTGATCCGGCTCCGCGGGCGATTCCGTCCATCGGCGTGTCTTGCGCCAAATTCGTTCTTTTTGCGTGATGCTGCGGCGGTTCCGACCGCTCCTCCACGCGGATTTCCTTAGCTGAGGACAACTATGCGTCTCGAGATCGAACGTGGGGAACTCTTGAAGGCGCTCAGCCACGTCACAAGCGTCGTCGAACGGCGAACCACGATCCCGATCCTGTCGAACGTGATGCTGAAAGCCGCGGGCGACACGCTGATGTTCAAGGCGACCGATCTGGAGCGTGAAGTGAGCGAGAGCGTCAGCGCCAAGGTGTCGGCGCCCGGGACGCTGACGGTTCCGGCGCATGTGCTGCACGACATCGTGCGCAAGCTGCCCGACGGCGCCGAGATCGAGATCAAGCGCGACGGCGACAAGGAACGGCTGACGATCACGTCGGGTCATTCGCGCTTCAGCCTGCAGACGCTATCGGCCGACGATTTCCCCGATCTCGCGGTCGGCGAGATCGGGCACGAATTCACGATGGAAGCCGGTGACCTCAAGCGGCTCATCGACAAGACGCGGTTTGCGATCTCGACGGAAGAGACGCGCTACTATCTCAACGGCATCTATCTGCACACCGCCGAGACGAAGGGCGCGAAGACGCTGCGCGCGGTTGCGACCGACGGGCATCGCCTGGCGCAGGTCGAACTGCCGCTGCCGAAAGGCGCGGAAGGCATGCCGGGCGTGATCGTGCCGCGCAAGACGGTGCACGAGCTGGCGCGTCTGCTTGAGGATTCGAGCGCGAAGGTGAAGGTCGGCGTGTCGCAGACGAAAGTGCGGTTTGAGATCGGATCGGTGGTGCTGACGTCGAAGCTGATCGACGGCACGTTCCCCGATTATGGGCGCGTCATTCCGCACAACAACGACAAGGAAATGAAGGTGCCGAACGCCTCGTTCAAGAGCGCGGTCGATCGCGTGTCGACGATCGCGAGCGAGCGCGGGCGGGCGGTGAAGCTCAACGTCGGCAAGGACAAGCTGATTCTGACGGTGAACAATCCGGAAGGCGGCAGCGCGACGGAAGAGATTCCAGTCGGCTACAGCGCCGGGCCTTTGGAAATCGGGTTCAACGCGCGCTATCTGCTCGATATTGCCGAACAGCTCGAGAGCGAAGATGCGCGCTTTCTGCTCGCCGATCCCGGCTCGCCGACGATGGTGCGCGACGGGAGCGATCAAAGCGCGCTCTACGTGCTGATGCCGATGCGGGTTTAGACATCGACGAACGGAATTCCCAGGGGTTAGGGAACGAAGGCCCGGAATCAAATCCTTTCCCTCTCCCCATTTTTGCACCTAATGGGGAGAGGGTGCAGGGTGAGGGGCAGCATACCCTCAGTCGTCCCCTCTCTCCAGCGCGGCAAGCAATAGCTCCAAAACGCCTTCGATATTCTCGTAGATATCTGCGTTATGCACGCGAACGATTTTATAGCCTAACGCCGACAACGTGTGGTCCCGCTCGCGGTCTTGTGCGATTTCTATTGGCGTGCTGTGCGTGCCTCCGTCGATTTCGATTATCAAGCGTTCCTTGCGACAGACGAAATCGACGAAATAGTTTTCGATTGGAAATTGTCGCACAAATTTGAAATTTCCGAGCCTGCGGTCGCGCAGATGGAACCAGAGCTTATCTTCGGCCGAATGCCTATTGGATCGCAGAACGCGTGCCCGGTTGGTCTTCCAGGGTTGGTTTCCACGCATCGTGGTGCCCAGATTGTAGCTGCCCCTCACCCTAACCCTCTCCCCGTCGAAACGGGGAGAGGGAATATCTAGGAATATTTCAGAATCTCGCGTGTGGTGATAAGCGCAGCGCATGGCATCGATATCTAATTCGCTGTGGGTCGAGCGGTTGCAGCTCACGAACTTCCGGAGCTACGCGTCGGCGAGTGTGACGACGGATGCCGGGCCGCAGGTGATCGTCGGCGCGAACGGTTCGGGCAAGACCAATCTTCTCGAGGCATTGTCGCTGCTGTCGCCGGGGCAGGGATTGCGGCGCGTGCCGTTCGTCGATCTGGCGCGTGCGTCTGGCGACGGCGGATTTGCGGTGGCGGCGCGGGCGCATACGCTCGCTGGGCCTGTCGATCTGGGAACAGGATTGCAGGCGCGGGCTGGTTTCACTCCCACCCCTCTTCGCACCTCCGCCCCTAACCCCTCCCTGCAAGGGGGAGGGGAACGTTCGGAGCGGGGGGCCGCATTCCCCCAAGGCGGAGCGGAATTCACGGAGTACGCCGGCCCTTCTTCGCGGGCCGGCCGCATCGTGCGCATCGACGGCGTGGCGCAATCGGGTTCCGGCGTCCTTGCCGATTATCTCGAAATCGTCTGGGTGACGCCGGCGATGGACGGGTTGTTCACCGGCCCGGCGTCGGAGCGGCGGCGGTTTCTCGATCGGCTGATCCTGTGTTTCGATCACGGCTATCGGACGATCGCGGGCCGGTTCGAACGGGCGATGACGAGCCGCAACAGATTGCTTGCGGACGGCGTGCGCGACAACGCACAGCTTTCGGGCTTCGAGCAGGTGATGGCGGAGACTGGCATCGCGGTCGCGGCGGCGCGGCTCGAAGCGGTGAGCGCGATGCGGGGAATCGTCGAGAAGCGGCGCGAGCGCGATCCCAATTCGGCGTTTCCGTGGTCGGCGTTCCGGCTCGAAGGCACGATCGAGGACGACTTGAAGCGGCTCTCGGCGGTGGAAGCTGAGGATGCGTATGCCAAGACATTGCGGGACACGCGCGAGCGTGATCGGGCGGCCTCGCGGACGCTCGACGGGCCGCACCGGTCCGACCTCATCGTCGAGCATGGACCGAAGGCGCTTGAAGCGCGGCATTCCTCGACGGGTGAGCAGAAGGCGCTGCTGCTTGGCCTCGTTCTGGCGCACGCCGAATTGCTGACGGAGCGGCAGGAAGGCGCGGCACCGATCCTGCTGCTGGACGAAATTACCGCGCATCTCGACGTGCATCGGCGGGCGGCGCTGTTTCAGGAAATCCTGCGGCTGGGGGCGCAGGCGTGGATGACGGGAACGGACGCGGAGGCCTTTTCGGCGCTCACCGGCAAAGCCCGATTCTGGGGCGTGAACGAGGGAAAAATCGAAGCCCTTTCGTAAGCGGTTCAAGAGGGACAAACGGCCACATCCAAAACGCTGAAAAACAAAGGTTTTTTGGTCTCAAATTCTGTCGATTTGTTGCGGCTTTTCGCGCCGATTTGTGCTATAGAAAACGACCGAATTTCCGCCCACTGAGAAAGCCCCGAAATGAACGCGCAACCGCTCAAGAAAACCCCGTCCGAGGACTACGGCGAAGACAGCATCAAGATGCTGAAGGGGCTCGATGCGGTTCGCAAACGTCCGGGCATGTACATCGGCGATACCGACGACGGGTCGGGTCTGCATCACATGATCTACGAGGTCGTCGACAACGCCATCGACGAGGTTCTCGCCGGGCATGCGAAGTCGTGCATCGTGACCTTGAACCCCGATGGATCGTGCACCGTGCGCGACGACGGGCGCGGTATTCCGACGGGCATCAAGCGCGATGACGATCACGATCCGAAGCGCTCGGCGGCGGAGATCGTGTTCACCGAACTACACGCGGGCGGCAAGTTCGACCAGAACTCCTACAAGGTGTCAGGCGGTTTGCACGGCGTCGGCGTGTCGGTCGTCAACGCGCTTTCGTCGTGGCTCAAGTGCCGGATCTGGCGCGACGGCAAGGAACACTTCATCGAATTTCACAACGGCAACGCCGTTGCGCCGCTGAAGGTGATCGGCGATGCGGGCGAAGAGCGCGGCACCGAAGTCTCGTTCCTGCCGAGCACGGAAACCTTCCACAACGTCACCGAGTTCGACTTTTCGACGCTCGAGCATCGCTTGCGCGAGCTGGCGTTTCTGAACTCGGGCGCCAAAATCATTCTGACGGACGCGCGCCATGCCGACGTGAAGCGCGAAGAATTTTTGTACGAAGGCGGCACGTCGGCGTTCGTGCGGTTTCTCGATCGCTCGAAAACATCGGCGCTGGGCGAGCCGATCATGATTCAAGGCGAGCGCGACGGCATCAGTGTCGAAGCGGCGCTGTGGTGGAACGACAGCTATCACGAGACGGTGCTGTGCTTCACCAACAACATTCCGCAGCGCGACGGCGGTACGCATTTGGCGGGCTTTCGTGGTGCGTTGACGCGTATCGTCAACAAATATGCCGAGGAAACGGGCCTCGCGAAAAAGGAGAAGGTCAATCTTTCGGGTGATGACGCACGCGAAGGTCTGACGTGCGTGCTTTCGGTGAAAGTGCCTGATCCGAAGTTTTCGTCGCAGACGAAGGACAAGCTCGTTTCATCGGAAGTGCGTCCGGTCGTCGAATCGATGGTCGGAGATCAGCTCGGTGCGTGGTTCGAGGAGCATCCGAAGGAAGCCAAGGTCATCGTCGGCAAGATCGTCGAAGCAGCGCTGGCGCGCGAAGCAGCACGCAAGGCGCGCGACCTGACGCGGCGCAAGGGCGCGCTCGATGGGCTGCGGCTGCCGGGCGGATTGGCGGAATGCCAGGATCGCGACGCGTCGAAGACCGAACTTTTCATCGTCGAGGGCGACTCGGCCGGTGGTTCCGCGAAGCAGGGCCGCAAACGCGAGTTCCAGGCCGTGCTGCCGATCCGAGGTAAGATCTTGAACGTCGAGCGGGCCCGCACCGACAAGATGCTGTCGTCCGAACAGGTGACGAACATCATCGGCGCGCTGGGCACCGGTATCGGCCGCGACGAGTTCAAGCTGGACAAGCTTCGCTATCACAAGGTCATCATCATGACCGATGCCGACGTCGACGGCGCACACATCAGAACGCTGCTGCTGACGTTCTTCTATCGGCAGATGCCGGAACTGGTCGATAAGGGCCACGTCTACATTGCGCAGCCGCCACTCTACAAAGTGGCCAAAGGCAAGGCTCATTCGTATCTGAAGGATCAGCGCGCGCTGGAAGATTACCTGATCGATCAGGGTCTGGCGGATGCGGTGCTTGTCGCCGGTGATGGAACGGAGCGCGCCGGACGCGACCTTCGCGATATTGTCGAGCAGGCGCGGCAGATCGCGGGCGGCATCAACGGCCTGCATCATCGCTATAACCGCGATGTCGTCGAGCAGGGTGCGATCGGCGGCGTGTTCGATGCCTCTATCCTAACGACGCCATCGGCCGAGAAGGCGAACGCCATCGCCGAGCGCATCGCGAAGCGGCTCGATGCCATTGCGGAAGAGACGGAGACGGGCTGGGAAGGCCGCTACGGCAACGACGGCTATGTCTTCAAGCGCGAGGTGCGCGGCGTAACGGAAGTTCACGTGCTCGACCGGGCGTTGCTTGGTTCGCTCGACGCGCGCCGTCTCAACGAGAGGCACGCGCATCTGGTCGAGATTTACGATGCGCCGGCGAAGCTCAAGCGCAAGGACAAGGTTGATATCGTTACCGGACCGCGCTCGCTGCTCGATGCCGTCTACGAGACAGGGCGCAAGGGGCTCGATCTGCAGCGCTACAAAGGCTTGGGCGAGATGAACCCGGAGCAGCTGTGGGAGACGACGCTCGATCCGGAAGTTCGGACACTTCTGCAGGTGAAGGTCGGCGACTTGGCGGAGGCGGACGAGATCTTCGCCAAGCTGATGGGCGATATCGTCGAGCCGCGCCGCGACTTCATCCAGGAAAACGCGCTCAACGTTTCGAATTTGGACGTGTGAAGTCGGTGTCATCCTCGGCTTTATGCCGAGGATCTATTTTGTAACCGGCGTTGTCAGATCATGGACCCTCGGGACAAGCCCGAGGATGACACTTTGGGCTGTCACACCCGCTTACGGCCGGGGAGCGCGCGGGTTTCGGTGCCGGCTTTCTTGGCTGCACCCTGCAGATCGGCGCGGAATTCGTCGCGCTTTTCATGAATGGATGCGATGACGAGGCCGGTCGGCACGCCAAGGCCGACGAGGGCGGCTTCGGACAACTGCAGACTGGCTTCGATCGTTTCGGGCACAGCGTCGTTGACGCCGATCTCGTAAAGGTGGCGGGCGTGGCTCGCGTCCTTGGCACGCGAAACGATGACCAGCTTCGGGTGGCGTGAGCGCAGCGCCTTCACGATCGCGTCGATCTCGGGCTGAGTGTGGATCGTGATAATTGCCGCCTTGGCAGTGTCGAGGCCGCAGTGCTCCAGAAACTCGACGTTGCGAACGTCGCCGAAATAGACGGGCTTGCCTTCCCGCCGGGCGTTGGCGACGAGGCCGGGGGCGCGATCGACGGCGATGAAGCGAACGTTGTGCTCGGCGAGCAGTTCGCCAATCAATTGACCGACGCGGCCATAGCCGACCACGAGCGCTTTGACGTTGCTTTCGCCTGCTGGCGTCGCGGTCAGCGCTGGATCGACGGTCGCCGGCGGGGTGTTGCGCTTGGCAAGCCAGCGTCCGAGCTTGGCACAGGCAGGGATGAGGGCCATCGTCAGCGACACGGACGTCAGTAGAATGCTTGTCAGCTGGCGACTGACGAGATGGGAATCGAGCCCGAGCGTCAGGATGACGAAGGCGAATTCGCCACCGGGCGCGAGCAATGCGGCAGTTTCCAGCGCTGGTCCGCGTGCGATGTTGAACAGGCGAGCGAGGCCGTAAATGATCGCGGCCTGAAGGACAAGCAGTCCGACCGTCGTTGCGAGAATGGCGGCCGGGGCGGAGATCAGGGCTTTGAGATCGAGCTGCGACCCGACGGAAAAGAAGAACACGCCGAGAAGCAGGGATTTGATCGGCTCGACGGTCGTCTGGACGGCGCGACGGTATTCCGTCTCAGCCAGAAGCAGGCCGGCGACGAATGCGCCGAGTGCCATCGATAACCCGGCCGCGGCCGTGACAAAGGCCGTGCTGACGGCGACGAAGAGCGTCGTCGCGATGAAAAGATCCTCGTTGTGGGTTTGAGCAACCACACGGAAAAGCGGCTGAAGCACGTAGCGGCCGACGCCGATGATGGCGACGATGGCGGCCGCGGCCTGTGCGATCGCGGTCAAAATCCCGAGCAACACCGAGCCGCCCTTACCGGGTTCGAGAATGCCGATGAGGATCAGGATCGGGACGACGGCGAGGTCCTGGAACAGAAGGATCGAGAAGCTTGTTCGGCCGACCGTGGTCGAAAGCCGTTTTTGGTTGGCCAGCATCTCGATGACGATCGCGGTCGAGGACAAGCAGAGCGCAACGCCGATGACGAGCGAGATGACGGGTGGCTGGCCAAGCGCATACGCAACCAGGCCGATGAGCAAAGCGGAGACGACGACCTGCGAGGCGCCAAGTCCGAAGACCAGGCGCCGCATCGTTGATAGACGTTCAAAAGAAAGCTCGAGGCCGATGATGAACAGCAGAAAGACCACGCCCCATTCGGCGAATTTCGCCAGCGCTTCGGGGTCGGTGATCGTCAGCCAGGAAAGCTGCGGCACATATGGGACGAGGGCGCCCAGTCCGCCGGAACTCAGAAATGCGCCGGAAAGTAGAAAAGCGAGAACGGTGCTGACGCCGAACCGGTGCAATAGCGGCACGACGACGCCTGCCGTGCCCAAAACAAGTAACGCATCCTTGTAGGTTGCCAGATTTCCCGCCGTCGACATCACCTCTCCTTAACAGTTCTTAAGAGTATGACGGGCGGTGACGCAGAGCGCCACTGGGCATTTCGCTCGTTCGTCCGCGTTCGAAATTTTTTCGTGCCTACAACTTGGAGGCAACGGCGCGTGCGGGAATGCCGACTTAACGCGGCCTTAGCCAACGTCGGCTAACAGTTTCAGAGATTATCCGCTTCAGATCGGGTTTGCTGACGTGGCGGCAGGGAGGGGGCGCTCCGCCTTCGAGAGTTTTGACGGTGTTGCGCGCCATTGCTGCGGCTTTGCGCTTTGCGTTGTGGCTGGTTTGGAGGACGATCTTTGGTCCTGGCCGCAAGCGTGCAGATGCACCGACGCAGACGCTTCCGGCATCATTTCAGTCCGTCGCTTCGCAGGCCTTCAGCGCAAGCGAGACGGCTGCGAATGACGTTCCGAAATCGCAGACGGCGCAGGCGCCTAAGCTCGGGCGTTTTCAGAGACTGAAATGGAAGTATCGCGTTGCGATTGGCGCAGGCGCAGTGGGCGCCGGCATCACGATGCTGACCTTCGCGGTTATGATGGTCTATTACACGGTCGCTTTTCCCGATCCGCTGGCGCTCAAAAACTCGGCTCACACACCACTGATCCGTATTCTGGCCCGCGATGGATCGGCGCTCGCCGAGCGCGGCGCGCCACACGATTATGTCCCGCTCGACAAAATGGCGAAAGCGCTCCCCGCGGCCGTGGTTGCAACTGAAGACCGTCGTTTCTTCGATCACTATGGGGTCGATCCGGCGGGCATGATCCGCGCGATGTTCGCGAACTTGAGGGCGGGGCGTTTCGCGCAAGGCGGATCGACGCTGACGCAGCAGCTCGCGAAAAACCTGTTTCTGACGCAGGACAGAACGCTGTCGCGCAAGATCGCGGAACTGGGACTGGCGCTGTGGCTCGAAATCCGGCTGACGAAACCGGAAATTCTCGAGCTCTATCTGAACCAGGTCTATTTCGGCGGCGGCGCCTATGGCGTCGGCGCTGCAAGCGAACGTTATTTCAACAAGCCGGCGAGCGAGCTGACGATACCGGAGGCGGCGCTGATCGCGGGACTGCTCAAGGCGCCGTCGAAATATTCGCCGGCCGCTAACCCCGGCGCGGCGCGGGCGCGGGCGCGCGTCGTCCTGACGAAGATGTTCGAAGCGGGCTTCATCTCGGAGGGACAGGAAACCCAGGCGCTGGCACAGACGCTGGTGTTCAACGAGCAGAAGGTCGAAAAGACGGCGGCGGACGCCGGTTATGTCATCGATTATGTGCTCGATCAGCTGCCCTCGGCGATCGGAGACGACCAGCAGGGCGATCTTATTATCGAGACGACCGTCGACAAGGATTTGCAACGCCGCGCGCAGGACATCGTCGCAGACACGATCGAGAAGCGCGGTGAGGCGCTCGGCGCGAGCCAGGCCGCCGTGACGGTGCTCGATGGCAGCGGCGGCGTGCGGGCGATGGTCGGCGGGAAAGATTATGCGGAAAGCCAGTTCAATCGGGTGATCAAGGGCAAACGCCAACCCGGATCAGCCTTCAAACCGATCATCTATCTTGCGGCGCTGAACAAGGGCATGACGCCGGATACGATCATCGATGATGCGCCGATCACCATCGGCGGGTGGTCGCCGAAGAACGATAACGGGCAATATGCCGGGCCTATCCCGATGCGGCGCGCCATCGCGCAATCAATCAACACGGTCGCGGTGCGGCTCAACCAGGATATCGGGCACGGCACGGCAGCCGATCTCGCGCAGCGGCTCGGCATCAAGTCCGATTTGCACGATGGCCCGTCGCTGGCGCTTGGCACGTCGGAAGTGACGCTGCTCGAAATGGCAGGCGCTTACGCGGCGTTCTCGAACGGCGGGCACGTTGTGTCGCCGCACGTCATCACGCGGATCACGACAGGCAGCGGCAGGGTTCTCTATCAGTATCAAGCGCCAGCAAACAGCGCGCCGATACCGGAGGCAGCTCGGATTGGCGCGCTGAACGACATCCTCAATGCGGCCGTCGATTACGGAACGGGACGGCGCGCGGCGCTCTCGGATCGACCAGTTGCCGGCAAGACGGGTACGACGCAGGATTTCCGCGATGCCTGGTTCATGGGTTACACGGCGCAGCTGACCGCTGGCGTCTGGGTCGGCAACGACAACGGCAAGCCGATGAACCGTGCGACGGGCGGCAGTCTTCCGGCGGAAATTTGGCGGCAAGTGATGCATGCCGCGCATGAAGGATTGCCGCCTCTGTTATTGCCGGGAACGACGGTTGCGGATCCGAATGCGGAAGTCGCGATGTGGGGCGCTCTCGCCAATCATCTGCCGCGTGTCGTCGAAGCCCGCGCCGGACAGACGCCTGTAGACGAGCCGATGCGCTATTCTGCGGATGCCTCAGGGTCGCCGCCGCCGCGCGAATCCCATCCGGCAAACAGCATCGGAGAGGATTTCATAGCGAAGGCGATTGCGACGACGCAGGGAGAGAACGGCAAGCCGTCGGCCGGTGTTTCAGCGCCGGATGCTTCGACGGCTCAAAGCGGGGTCCTGCCGTTCAGCAGCTGGTGGTGATACGCCGGTCAGTGTCCGCGGCCGTGCGCGGGACCGTAGCGATGAAGATCAGGCCCGAGCACCTGCAGCCACTGCTTGGCGGTTTCGAAATCGGGGCAGATCTTTTTGACGAGCGCCCAGAAGCGCGGACCGTGATTCATTTCGATCAGATGGGCGACTTCGTGTGCGGCGACGTAATCGAGCACGAACGACGGCGCGAGCACGAGGCGCCACGAGAACGATAGCGCGCCTGTCGTCGAGCAAGAACCCCAGCGGCTGGTCTGATCGCGGACCGCGATGCGCTTGGGCTGAAGTGATAGGGGCCGCGAATGTCTTTCGACGCTCGCGATCAAATCGCGCTTCGCCTCTTCGAACAGCCATCGCGTCAGGCGATTGGCGGCGAGGTGCTGTTCGCCGGGAACGACGATCGACGGGCGCGAGACACGCTGATCGATCGCGATCGAGCGCGAGCGCGTGTTGCCAGAGAAAACGATCGTGTGGGGAATGCCTCTCAGGGGCATGGCTGCGGCATCTTCGAACGGGACGTGGTTCGGCAAGCTGTCGAGGCGGGCGCGGACCCAATCGATGTGGCGATTGAGAAAGCTGCCTGCCTCGTCGAGATCGCATTGGAGCGGCAGCGTCACGATGACCGCGCGGCGCGTGCGGCTCACGCGCAGCGTCAGGCGGCGCGCGCCGGGATGGCGGCGCACTTCAAGTTGGGCGCCGATGTCTTCAAGGCGAACGGATCGCGTTTTGGAACTCAAGTCGATGGCGCGCCGTCCGTTTATGATGCTCATGCGCTCTGCCCCCAAAAGCCGACGCGCATCCAACTGATGCAACGAAGTGCTGCTCGCGTTTGCTCGATCAATACAGCACGAAAATGACCTATCAAGGTTCGTGTCGTCGCTCCAGTTGCAAAGTCATGGAGAAGTTCCGGCGTGTGAAGGTGTGGCGCGCAGGTCTCAGGAGCGAATCGACGCGTGTACACTACGAAAGTGCTCGATCGAGCGCTGACACGAGCTGATCAACATCGTTCGTATGCGGTATTGGCGCCAGCAATTTTCCATCCTTTCCCATCAGATAGAAGATCGCGGAGTGGTCGACGGTGTAGTTCTTGGGATCATTATCGTCAGAAACTTTCTGATAGTAAACGCGATACGCCTTCGCTGTTGCAGCGATGTCGCTTTCACTTCCCGTCAACCCAACCAACTTCGGGCTGAATGCTTTGACGTAAGTCGCCATCTTCTCCTGCGTATCGCGCGCAGGATCGAGCGTAATGAAGATCGGTACGATGTCGTCAGCGCGTTTGCCGAGCTTGTCGAGCGCCGCCGACATGATCTGAAGGCCGGCCGGGCAGATGTCCGGGCAGTTCGTGTAACCGAAGAACACGAGCATGTAATGCCCGAGATAGTCTTTGTCGGTGACGCGCTTGCCGGTGTTGTCGATCAGGCTGAAGGGTCCGCCGACCGCGGGCCGGTCCGTGACGATAACCTGGCCCTCGCCCGGCGGGCTCGAATTTTTGAGCGCCAGGAATCCAAATGCGGCGCCCGTCAGGAGGCCGGCGAACGCGAGCGCTATCATCGTGCGATTTATAACCTTGATGTCTCCGAGTGGCATTGGCTAGAAATGTTTTCCGGTGCGGATGCACGCGCGTCAGCGGCTGACGCTCTGCGGCGGCTGCTATCACCGAGCAAAGGTTTCGACATGTCCGTAGCGATCACCGCTTTATACACCGGCATCTTGGCTCTCATTGTCGTTGCGATGGGCATCAATGTTACGATTTATCGTTTCAGATATGGTGTGATGATCGGCGACGGCGGCCAGAACGTATTGCGGCGCATGGTCCGAATACACGGCAATACCGTCGAGAACATCCCCTTGTGTGCGCTGCTCATGGCTCTTTACGAGATCGACGGCGGCGAAAAAATGGTACTGCACGCTTCCGGCATTGCGCTCATCGTCGGTCGGATACTGTTCGCGGGGCCTTTGTGGGTTCACGACGGGCCGAGCCCGATCCGGGCAAGCGGGGTGACCCTTACGTGGGGTACTACCGCAATTCTGGCGGTGCTAAACATCTTGCAGCTGCGATCTTAGCGCGAGTGTAATCGCGGCGGCCGTGCGACCTGAAGTCACGACATTCGAAACTGGATCCTTCGTTCATGAGCACGTCAATGAATGGCCTGCCGCTTCTAAAAGGCATTGTCAACGAGCGCGAAAGCCAGCTGCGGCTGATCACGAGCGTGCGGCTCAGATGGGCGGCTGTTCTGGGCCAGCTCGCGGCGATCGCGGTCGTAACGCTGATCTACGGTTTTCCGCTGAACATCGGCGGATGTCTCGTCCTCATCGCGATGTCGGCGTGGCTCAATGTTTTCTTATCCATTCGCTTTCCCGCGCGGCACCGGCTTTCGATTCCGTTCGCGTTCGCGCTGTTGATGTACGACGTTTTGCAGCTCGCCGGTCTTTTGTATCTGACAGGCGGCATCCAGAATCCTTTTGCAGTCTTGCTGGTCGCGCCGATCACGGTCGCGTCGGCGACGCTGCCGCCTCGGTATACTATTTTTCTCGGCTGCATGGTGATCGTCGCGGGGACGCTGCTCATCGGTCATCACTATCCGCTGCCCTGGCATCAGGATCAGGGCCGTGGCTTCGAGCTGCCGCGCGATTATCAGATCGGCGCGCTGTTCGCGCTGATTTCGTCGATGGCCTTCATGGCGTTCTTCACGTGGCGGCTCAATAAGGAGTCGCGGCAGATGTCGGCGGCGCTGGCGGCAACAGATATGGTGCTGGCGAGCGAACAGCGCCTGCACGCGCTCGACGGGCTTGCGGCGGCGGCGGCGCATGAACTCGGCACGCCGTTGTCTACGATCGTGCTCGTTTCGAAGGAGTTAGAGTACGAACTCGGTAAAAACAGCCCCTATCAGGAAGATCTTCAGCTGCTGCACAGCCAGGCCCGGCGATGCCGTGAGATCCTGCAGAAACTGACGCGCAAGCCCGACGAGCAAGATCCGATGCACGCGAGCCTGACGATCGTCGAGTTGCTCGAAGAAGCGACGGCGGCGCACCGATCGTCCGGCAAGCGTATCATTATTTCGGCCAATCCGCTGCCAGGGCTCGACGACGAAGTCCGGATCGAGCCGGTGGCGCACAGGCGGCCCGGCGTCATCTATGGTCTCGGCAACCTGATCGAGAATGCAGTGAGCTTCGCGAAGTCGGAGGTACAAGTCTCGGCGCGGTGGAACGGGTCGCACGTGTTTTTCACGATTACCGATGACGGTCCGGGGTTTGCGCCGGAAATGATGGACAGCATCGGTGAGCCCTATGTCACTTCGCGGCGCTACGAGGATAAGGGCGATAGCGGCCATTCCGGGCTCGGGCTCGGTCTCTTCATCGCCAAGACCCTGCTCGAACGGTCGGGGGCGACGGTGTCGTTTTCCAACCTCTCGCCGCCGCGGCACGGTGCTAACGTCCAGATTTCATGGCCGAGAACGGCGTTTGAGCTGCCGCCGGGGGCTTTTAACTGGCCCGGCCGGCGTGGTATGCCCCTGAACGTTGCCTAGGCTGGCAATTTTTCGCGAAAGCTCTATCTTCTGTTGCTCCTCAAGTAACCTTTTGGGTCGGTTTTCGCTTGCTTAAGGGGTTGCAGCCCTTTAGGCCGCACTAGATTATAGCCTGTCATGTAAAAAGCAGACGGATAAACCGTGATGCGGGAGGCTCCCTTGGTTACCGAAGACCTGTCTTTCAAGCAGGATGAACTGCCCGCCGACCGCTCGTTGGTCATCATCGACGACGACCGGTCTTTCCTGCAGCGTCTGGCGCGCGCCATGGAGCTTCGCGGCTTCGAAGTGCGCTTTGGCCATTCGGTTGCGGAAGGTGTCGATTTGATCCGCGAGAAGGCGCCGGCATTCGCCGTGGTCGACATGCGCCTCGAGGACGGCTCGGGGCTCGACGTGATCGCGGAACTCGCCAAGGTTCGTCCGGATTCACGTGCGATCGTGCTGACGGGCTACGGCAATATCGCGACCGCGGTTACGGCCGTAAAGCTCGGCGCGGTCGATTATCTCGCGAAGCCTGCCGATGCCGACGACGTAACTGACGCGCTTCTCGCGCCGAGCGATTCCAAAGCGCCGCCGCCGGAAAACCCGATGTCGGCCGATCGCGTGCGCTGGGAACATATTCAGCGCGTCTATGAGCTTTGCAATCGCAACGTGTCGGAGACGGCGCGGCGGCTCAACATGCATCGTCGTACGTTGCAACGCATTCTGGCGAAGCGCGCGCCGAAGTAAGCGCGCCGCCATTTTTGTCGGACGATCATTCGATCACGAGGCCCGGGTCGATCTGCGCATGCAGACGCATCGCCGCCGTGCGCGCGATCGATAAGGTTAATGCCTTGCGCCGTGCGGCGCTGATCGGATGGCGCGGCGGCGGACGCACGATCTCGCCCGCATAGGCGTCGGCGAGGATCAAGCCGGCGTCCTCGGGAAGTATCTCGGCGGGAAATTCCGGCGATACCACAAACAGTAGCGCGTCGCAGTACTCGCGGTACTCCGGCCACTTCAGATCGGCGCGGAAATCGGCAACGCACGATTTGATCTCGACGATCCAAATGTCGCCGTTGCGCGCCAGCGCCAGGATGTCAGCGCGGCGACCATTTCCCAACGTGATCTCGCTCAGGCTTTCGAAGTCGAGGGTGCGGAGAAGGCGCTGCGTTCCACGCAAAATCGCCCGCGCGCACTCATAATCCCGGGCTCGATCCGCGGTCTGGGGCGGAGGGAAAGGATTCGTTGAGGAAGAGGGGCCGTCGGTCATGGTGCCGCCATTATGACCATGCGACAGTTGCGGACAAGCTGGCAGCAGGGGCGGCGGTTTTGTTGCCGGCGATGTCGTTCGAAGGGGTTATGGCTCCAGGGGGGAGAGCGTGCGAATGGTCTTCTGGCGTACACGATCGGAGAAGAAGGCCGAGGTCCCAACTGCAACGGATGCGGAAACGCCTCCGCCGATCACTGCGCAGCCGGCCGAGGCCGATGCGGCGACTGACGAGAAGGTCGAGACCGAAGCATCAACCAACGTGGTGACGCTCGTGACGAGTTGGCTTGCAGATCGTCTGGCGGACGTGGCGATCGTCGGAGATCGCCGCGACGTCAAAGAGAAACCGGCGAAGGATTCGGCGCAGGTCGGGCCTGTCGAGCAGGCGCAGTTCTTCGGTCAGAAACGCGCGATCGGAAAGATCAGGGCGGCGCTTGTCGCCGGGCGCGGCGAGCATCTGTTGATCATGGGCGAGCCCGGCAGCGGCCGGGTCGAATTGGCGGAAGCGCTCGGCAGCGAAGTCGATCGTGCGCCGGCCGCCGACTGGATCCATATCGTCGATCCCGGTGCGCCTTCGCGCGCCAAGGGCTTCACGCTGCCGCCGGGAGAAGGTCCACGCTTCCGCCGTGACGTTCGGATCGCGCTCGATAAAGCGCGGGCGGCGTTCGGGAGATATCTCAAAAGCGAAGAACATCGGATCAGCCTCGATTTGCTCGAGGAAGACTTGCGCTATCGCAGCGAACGGGCGGTCGAGCCCATCCGGCGCCGCGCCGAAGCGCAGAACATCGCCGTCGTGAAATCGCTCGACGGTTACGTGCTGGCGCCGATGCACGAGGGCCGGGTTGTCCGATCCGATGTGTTCCGGGCGTTGCCGGAAGCTTTGAAGCGCAACGTCGAAGCCAAGATCACCGTGCTCGAGGACGAGCTGCAATCGGTCGTCGCCAAGCTTCCGGATGCAGAGTTCGAAGCGAGCGAAAAGCACGATGCGCTCATTCGGCAGGCGGCGTTGCGGGCGTTGCGGCCGGGGCTTACAGCAGTGCGCCGGGCCTATGCGGACGGAGTTTCGATCGGGGCGGCGCTCGATGCCGTCGAAGAAGCGTTCTTGTCGGCGGCCACCCGTCACGCAGGATCGGAGATTTTCGAGCCTGTGATTTTCCTCGATTGCGAGGACGTTCACCTGACCGATCCGACGGGGCCGAGCAAGGTCGTGATCGCGCGGCAGGCGACGGCAAGCGATCTTCTGGGCGAAATCAGCCGCGACGCGCTGGGACTTCCTGTCGTTCTTCCCGGGCACCTGATGCGTGCCGGGTCTGGAATCGTGATCATCGAAGCGTGGCGTCTTGCAGCCGATCCGTCGGCTTGGCTTGCGATCAGCGCCGCGATCCGGAGCAAACAGATCGCGCCGATCAGCGCGCCGGGCGTCGGCATCAAGGTCGATTCCATTCCGTTTGCGGCGACCGTCGTCATCGTCGCGGATGCGCAATCCTGGTCGAAGCTCGAAGCCATCGAACCCGGCGTCATGCGCTATTTCCCACACGTCGCCAAGCTCGCCGAAACGATCCCGATGTCGGAACTCAGCGAAGATGATTTCGCCAAAGGCGCGGCGCGGCTGGCGGTCGAGCACGGACTTCGGCCGATCAATTCGGCGGTCGGGCCTCTGATCTACAAGGATGCGGTCCGGCGCGGCGGCGGGCGCGTGTCGCTTGCCGGAATTCCACTTCTGCATCTGCTGCAACGGGCCGATGCCGTTGCCGCCGACCATTCGGCATCGCAGATCCGGGTTGCCGACTTGAATGCCGCGATCGCTCTCAGGGCCGACGGCGACAAGCCATGATCGCACATGTGGCGGAAGCATCGGAATTGAGCGGGCGCGTCGTGCTCTGGCTCGATCCCGAGGCCGACTATCCTGCCGCGCGCTTGGAGGCACCTGTTCGCCTCGCCGCCGCTTATGGTGCCGAGATCGAGACGGTGGTGGTCGCCGATGCGAGCAGCGACCTTGTCGGCGATGTGCCGATCCGAGTCATCGGATCATCCGGGTTCGCCACGCATCGGGACGTCGCTGCTTACGACAGACGGTTCGAGCTTCTGGTGTCACGTTGCCGCCGAGCCGTCGAAGATGTCGGAGCCGCGCACGGCGTCAAGGTGCGGCACACACTGGCGGCGGGCGATGCCGTCGATCGCATCTCGGAAATGTGCGTCGAACGCGGGCCTTGGAACATCGTGGCGCTGACGCGCCTGCCGGTGTCGGGGGGCGACTTCGTCGTCGGTACGTTGCTTGCCAATGTCGGCGGCGCGACCGGCTTTCTGCTTTGCGGGCACCAGCGCTCGAAGCAAGCGCGTGTCGTCGTGATCGCCGAAGACACAGAGCGGTTGATATCGATGCTCAGGGCCGCCGAGCGGCTTTCGGGTCCGCGCGGTCCGGTGCACGTCGTGATCGCGGCCGATACGGCGGAGGACTACGCCGAGATCGAGGCGCAGTCGCGCCTGCTGGCGTCGGAGATTCACATCCCTGTCGTGTTCGAGGATGTCGGCCCGACCTTCGGCGTGCCGGAAGCGCTGACCGGACATGTCGCGCGGTTAAAGCCGAGCCTCGTCGTCGCCGTGTTCGGCGGTTCGGCCATCGCGGACGGCCGCGAGCTGTCGCGGGCATCGATCGTCGCGCGCGCGCCGATCCTGCTGGTGCGGTAGTCGGTTAGAACCATCCGTTCTCGCCGATCGAATGTAATATTCGCCCGTATTCGTCCGCCAACCCCGTCATGCCGATGGAGGTCGGCACCCAGGCAAATTTCAGCAAATCGTATGTTAATAATTGGCTGGATCCCGGCCTGCGCCGGATGACGAAACATTTGGGTCCTGTTCGTCAGCTGCGCGGTTGGGCGACGTGGGGGTGAAAGAATTCGGGACCGGAGCCGATGATCCGCGGATCGTGCGAGCCGATGGCATCGAGGTCGCGGCCTTCGTATTCAATCGAAAGCAAGACGTGGCGAATGGTTTCGATACGCGCCCGGCGCTGGTCGTTGGCGCGAATGACGATCCACGGGGCGATCGCGGTGTGCGTGAAGCGAAACATCTCGACTTCGGCGTGCGTGTAGTCGTCGTAGCGGCTGAGGGCGGCCATATCGACCGGCGACAGCTTCCACTGCTTCAAAGGATCCTGCGCGCGCTCGTGAAAACGCACGAGCTGCATTTCGCGGCCGATGGTCAGATAGAATTTGAACAGTTTGATGCCGTCGCGGACCAGCAAGCCCTCGAACTCCGGGGCTTCGCGCAAAAAAACGGCGAGCTGGTCTTCGGTGCAGAAGCCCATCACGCGTTCGACGCCGGCTCGGTTGTACCATGAGCGGTCGAAGAGCACGACTTCGCCGGCGGTCGGCAGATGCACGGCGTAGCGCTGAAAATAAAGCTGCCCGCGCTCGGTTTCGGTGGGCTTGGGCAGGGCGACGGTGCGCGTGTTGCGCGGGTTCATGTGCTCGTTGAAGGCCTTGATGCACGATCCTTTGCCGGAGCCGTCACGGCCTTCGTAGAGGCAGAGGATGCGATTGCCGACCTTGAGATTGTATTTCTGCAGCTTCATCAGCTCGATCTGGAGGGCGAGCAACTGCTCGTCGTATTCCTCGCGCTTCATGCGCTTGTCGTAGGGATAGCTACCAGAGCGCATGGCGGCGTCTTCGATCGCTTTCGGCAGCTTCGGGTCGGAAAGCGAGAAATCTTTCGGCAGATCGAGCGTGTGGCCCGGCGCTTCGTCGCTGTCCCGGGTTTGATTGGCGGAAATCGCGGTGGCGGCGTCGTCCGGCAATAGCTCGGCTTCGGCACGTTCGCGCTTCTTATCCTTGTTCTTGCCTTTGGACATTCGCCATCTCCAGCACGTCGCGACGGAACGCCCGGAGCGTAGCACGCGCGGTGCCCGGGCGATCAATTCGTGCTGCCGAAGGTCAACGGGGGATCAAGAAATGGGAAAGCCAGCAGCCACCCCCGCGGCTGCTGGCTTTCCTCTTCTTCCACTGGCCCTGCCCCCCAGCCGACCAGCGGTGATGGCGTTATGGCCTGCGCTTGGGGTCTGAGCCGGCGATCGCAGGGGCAGGAAGACTTGCCACAACCGGCGTTTCGGCATCGGTACGCTCGCGGCGACGCGGGGCGACCGGCTGGAAGGCGCGGCGGGCATGGACTTCGCAATAGGGCAGCAGCGGAACCTTGGTCCGGCCGCAGAAATGGAACTCAGGCGTCTGCGGGTCGCCGATCGGCCAGCGGCAGCTGCATTCGCTGAGCGTCTGGATGGATTTGCGCTCGGCGAGCGGAATTTCGATTTCCTCCGCAGGCGCCACGTAAGCTTCGGCGTCTACGTAAAGGGCGCGAACAGCGGGATTGCCGCTTTGCGCGAAGCGCGGCTTCACAGGCCGCTTGACGTTGGCAAGGCGCGTGCGTGGGCGATGCGACTTCATTCGCGAAGTGGTGGCTCGGCCGGAAAGTCCGAGCCGGTGAACTTTGCCGATGACAGCGTTGCGTGTCACGCTACCAAGCCGTCCGGCGATCTGGCTGGCGCTCAGTCCCTCGGACCAGAGTCTCTTCAAAAGGTCCACGCGCTCATCAGTCCAAGACATGCGTCCGTTGCTCCCTCTCGAGCCGCATCTGCGGCGGAACACCCCCCGGTGCCCGCGATTACTCCGGCCGAAAGCGAGCGTGCCCCTGCCAAGCGCGCGTGAATGAACGCGACGCGCGGCGAAGGACGACGGTCCCAAACCGGTTACGAACGCAAAAAACTTGAGAAGACGCAGAACAGATACGCGCTATTGACGCGGGCCGCCGCTAACAAGCGGGTAGCCCAGGCGCGGTCTAAGCCGATACACAACCGATGAAAAAGCGGCTGGCGCCGCCATATCTCGTGGCCTGACGAGGGAAGATTACAACATGCTGAATCCCGCCTACAAGGCAGAGCTTTCATATATCGGCTATTGACAGGGAAAAGTGGCGAGGAGGCCACAGACGATTCGCGCCGGGGGATATGTCGTTTTTCGGTGCATAGCGAGGCGGGATTCAACCATAGGCTTCTGGCGGGCACGCTCAAGACCCTCCTGGCGGCGAGAAGGCAGAGCTTTTATTGACAGCAAAGCCCCGAGCAGGTATCAGGGGTTGTGATCGAGCCGCCGGATTTGGGCGGCTTTTTGATTTTCTGCTCAGGGTTATCCACGCACCATGGCATCGTCCCCTGCTGCGCTGGGGAAAGCTCCCCGTAGCGCTTCGGACACAGATGGGCCGTCGCCGGCCGTGATGGGCACGTACGCGCGCCAGGATATCGTCTTCATCCGCGGCGAGGGATGCTGGCTGACCGCCGAGACGGGCGAACGCTATCTGGATTTCGGCTCAGGCGTCGCGGTCAATGCGCTCGGGCATGCGCATCCGCAACTCGTGGCGGCTCTCAAGGCACAGGCCGAGAAGCTCTGGCACACCTCCAACCTTTATAGGGTCGAGGGCCAGGAGACGGTCGCCGAAAAGCTGACGCGGCTGACCTTCGCCGACAAGGTTTTCTTCTGCAATTCCGGCGCGGAAGCCTGCGAGGGCGCGATCAAGGTGGCGCGGCGCTATCATTATGTCTCGGGCCAGCCGGAGCGGCAGCGCATCATCGCGTTCCGGGGCGCCTTCCATGGGCGGACGCTGGCAACGCTCGCGGCTGCCGGAAACGAGAAATATCTCGAAGGCTTCGGGCCGACGGCCGGGGGCTTCGATCACGTCGATCTCGGCGATCTCAAAGCGGTGGAAGCCGCGATCGGGCCGGAGACGGCGGCGATCATGCTGGAGCCGATCCAGGGCGAAGGCGGCGTTCGGCCGGCCACAACCGAATTCCTTCAGGCCATTCGCGGGCTTTGCGACAAGCACGGGCTTTTGCTGGTGCTCGACGAAGTGCAGACCGGCATGGGCCGCACGGGCAAGCTGTTCGCGCACGAGTGGGCGGGCATCACGCCTGACGTCATGGCGATCGCGAAAGGGTTCGGCGGCGGATTTCCGGTTGGTGCGGTGTTGGCGACGGCGGAGGCCGCGAAGGGGATGACGCCCGGCACGCACGGTTCGACGTTCGGAGGCAATCCGCTCGGCATGGCGGTCGCCTCGACGGTGATCGACATCATTTCCGAGCCTGCCTTCCTCGAAGCCGTCCGAGACAGGACGCTGCGTTTGAAGCAAGGGCTCGAAGGCCTGAAAGACCAGCATGTGGACCTGATCGAAGAGGTTCGCGGTGCGGGCCTGTTGATGGGTTTAAAGCTCAAGCCGCACGTGACGCCGCCGCAAGTCGTGAAGGCTGCCAACGCCGAGAAGCTTCTGCTCGTCGGCGCCGGGGACAATTGCGTGCGCGTGCTGCCGCCCCTCATCGCGACCGATCAGGACATTTCCGATGGGTTGCTTGCTCTTTCGCGCGCGCTCGGCCGCGTCGCTCGTGAAACATCCTGATGTCCAGCGCAATCCAAGAGCTGGAGAAAGCTCCGCAATTCATGACCTCTAAAAAGCCGATCCGGCATTTCCTCGACATTTCAGATCTCGACAGCAAGACGCTGCGGCGGATCATCGATGCAGCGCACGCGATGAAGAAAGCGGGCAAGCGCGTCCCGAAAGATCTGCGGCCGAAGGGCATCGAAGACCTCGTGCTGGCGATGATCTTCGAAAAGCCGTCGACGCGGACGCGCGTTTCGTTCGACGTGGCGATGCGCCAGCTCGGCGGCAGCGGTATCGTGCTCAATCATATGGATCTGCAGCTCGGGCGCGGGGAGTCGGTCGCCGACACGGCTCGCGTGCTGTCGCGTTATGTCGACGGCATCATGATCCGCGCCAACGCGCATGCGACGCTGGTGGAACTCGCGAAATACGCGACTATACCGGTCATCAATGGGCTGACCGAGAAAAGCCATCCATGCCAGGTGATGGCCGACATCCAGACGTTCGAAGAGCATTTGGGTCCGATCAGGGGCAAGACGGTCGCCTGGGTCGGTGACGGCAACAATGTCGCCGTGTCGTGGATGCATGCGGCGGTGCGCTTCGGCTTCACGCTTCGGCTGGCGTGTCCGAAAGCGCTGTTCCCCGAGGATGAGGCCGTCGCGTGGGTCATTCGCGAAAAGGGTGACGTCGAGATCGGCACCGATCCGGAGCGGGCGGTCAAGGGCGCCGATTGCGTGGTGACGGACACCTGGGTTTCGATGGGCCAGTCGGACGCTGCCAAACGCAAGAAAATGCTGGCGCCGTATGCCGTCGACCAGAAGCTGATGAACAAGGCGCAGAAGACCGCGATCTTCATGCATTGCCTGCCGGCTTATCGCGGGCATGAAGTGACGGAGGAGGTGCTGGAAGGGCCGCAGTCCGTTATTTTCGACGAAGCCGAAAACAGGCTGCACGCTCAGAAGGCCATTCTTGCGTGGTGCTTCGGCGCCTGAGAGAGAGTTTCGCCGATGCCGGTTGACGCTCCGCCAAGACAGCCGTCGATTCCCGCGGACGATGTCGTTGTCGTGTTTCGGACGCAGAATTCGAACATCCGCGGGCGGCTCGTCAGGCTGGGGGCGACGCTCGATGCCATCGTCGCGCCGCACGCCATGCCGGAGCTTCCAGGGCGCGCACTGTCGGAAGCGTTGGCGCTGGCGGCGCTGTGCGGGTCCGCACTTCCGAAGAACGGCAATCTCAATCTGATGGTGCGCTCGGACGGAGCGGTGAGCATTCTCGTCGCCGACTATGCGGCGAGCGGCAAGCTTCGCGGCTATGCGCGTTTCGATGCGGAAAAAATCCAGCCGCTGACGCAAGCGGCGGCACGGCCCGATATCGCGTCGGCTCTGGGCAGCGGCCACTTGGCGATTACGCTTGATTCAGGTCCGGGCGAAGAGCGCTATCAAGGCGTTCTCGCCTTCGAGGATGCGGCGCTGTCGGGAACGGTGGCGGCGTACTTCCAGCAGCGCGAGAACCTGCCGACCTTCATCCGTTCGGCCGTCGCCGAGCAGTACGTCGGCTCGCGACAAGATCCACAGCCGCAATCGCGCTGGCATTGGCGGGCGGGCGGTCTCATGGTGCAAAGCCTCAGTGCATCTACGGAGGATGGTGGCGCAGACGACGATGACTGGAAGCGCGTCGAGATGCTGGCGGCGACCGTCGAAGATCACGAACTGCTCGACCCCGGCCTGACGGTCGAGCGGCTTCTTCTGCGGCTATTCCACGAGGAGGCGGTTTCGGTCGAGCGCATCATTCCGCTCTCGGCGTTCTGCCGCTGCAGCCGGGAGAAGGTCGAGAATGTGCTTTCAGCCTTCGGAGCGGGAGAGCTTTCCGACATGCTCGACGACAGCGGCCAGATCGTCGTGACGTGCGAGTTCTGCACCAAGCGTTACGTTTTCTCTCCCAACGAACTGCGCGAGACCGGAAGCTGATTCACTCGCTCTAGCCCGTCGTGCGGGTGGCGTCAGCGGCCGAGGCTGCCGTTCGCGGCTTGGCCCTGCTGGCCAGCCTGATCGCGCGGGTCGCTGTTCTGCGCTTTGGCGCCGGATGTGTCGTATTCGGTCTTGGAGCGGGCGCTGGCGATCTGGTTGGCGTCGAGCTTGCAGCTTCCCGACTTGTCCATCAACACGAACGCCGGGTTCGGCTTGTCGACGAATTCCTGGCGCGAGACCTTGCCGTCGCCGTTGGCGTCGAAATATTTCAAATCCGCGGTGACGAACATCTTGTCGACGTCCGTCAGGTTTTTCCATTCCGTGGCGTCGAGGAAATCATCGTGATTGGCGTCGGCTCCGTTGAAGAGATCTTCGGCGTAGGATTTCCATTCGTTGCAGGTCACGACGCTGTCGTGATTGAGGTCCCAGCTTCCGGCCGCCTGGAGATAAGCGCGATCGACCTCGGAGATGGTGTTGCCGCTGCCGAACGGGTTGATCGAGCCGATGGTCGGCACTGACGCGGTCGAGCAGCCGGCGAGGGCGAAAGCCGTAGAGACCGCGCACACGGTGGTCGGCAGCAGGCGCAAGTATTTCGACATCGGCGGTCTCTTGATGAATTGCAAAGTTCGGCAGCTTGGGTGGATTGGTACGCCAAAGACTGGGTCGGAAGCACGGCGACCGCGGAAAAAAGTCGTGAGTTTGCTCACTTGTCGCACAACATGTCGCAAGCGGGACACATGCCTGCGCATCGGCCTAAATTGTTGCTGCGCAAGATGAATTCTTTCAATCGAAAGAGGGTTCGATGTCAGGTCTCGGCCCAATCGCCGAGGCGGCCAAGAAAATCCATGCATTTGGCGATCTGGCTTTCGGCGATCCATTCGTCGGCCGTATGGGCCTGGGCGATGTCTCCCGGCCCGCAGACGACGGCAGGGGCGCCCGCCTCCTGGAACAATCCCGCTTCAGTGCCGTAGGAGACGCCGTAGGTTTCGTTCTGGCCTGTGAGCTTCAAGGCCAGCGCGACGACTTCGGACTTGCGCTCGGCGCCGAAGGGCGGAACGGCATTGACGCGTTCGATATGAATGCCGGCCTCGGGTGCGATTTCGTGCATTTCGGGAAGACAGCGCTTCTCCGCGAACTGGCGGAGGCGTTTTTCGATTTCGTCGGGGTCGAGGCCGGGAAGGGCGCGGATGTCGAACGTGAAAGAGCATGTGATCGGGACGATATTGGTCGCAGTGCCGCCTTCGATCTTCGTCACCTGCAAAGTCGAATAGGGTGGCTCGAAGCGGATGTCGATGACGCGCTGCTTGAGTTCTTGCTCCATGCGTTCGAGTTCGCCGATGAGGCGCGTCGCGTAGGTGACGGCGTTGACGCCCAGATGGGCCATGCTCGAATGCGCGGCGCGCCCCTTGACGTCGACCTGCCACCGCACCGGTCCCTTGTGAGCATCGACGACCTGCATGCTGGTCGGCTCGCCGACGATCACCATGCGCGGTTTGGGAAGGTCGCGACCAAGCTCGGCGATCATCGGGCGGACGCCGATACAGCCGATTTCCTCGTCGTATGAAAACGCGAGGTGGATCGGCTTTTTGAGCTTGCGCTTGTTGTAATCGGGCACGGCGGCGAGAGCGGCGGCAAGAAAGCCCTTCATGTCGGCGGCGCCGCGGCCGTAAAGCTTGCCGCCTGCGGCGCGCAGCTCAAACGGGTCGCTCGTCCATTGCTGACCGTCGACGGGAACGACGTCGGTGTGGCCAGACAGGGCTACGCCGCCCGCATGGTCGGGACCAATGGTGGCATAGAGCGACGATTTCTGACCGTCGTCGCTGACGATGCGGCGCGAGGCGACGCCGTGGCTCGAAAGATAATCCTCGACGAATGCGATCAGGCCCAGATTGTTCTTATGGCTCGTCGTGTCGAAGGCCACCAAGCGCGCGAGCAGTTCGACAGGAGAATAGATCGGGCCTGGTGCGCTGCTCATCGGCTGGTGCCGGTCAGTTCATACTGCGTCGCGTGTAGGGGCTGTCGAGCGAGAACGCCGGGATCGCGACATCGAAAAGTTTGCCCGCTTCGTCGGTCATCTGATAGCTGCCGACCATGATGCCCTGCGGCGTCTTCAGCGGGCAGCCGGAGGTGTAGTGGAAGGCTTTGCCCGGCTCGATGACGGGTGTCTGACCGACGACGCCTGCGCCGCGGACCTCTTCGGTGCGGCCGAGGGCATCGGTGATGCGCCACATGCGCGATTTGAGCTGAACGGTCTCGGTGCCGTCGTTCGATATTTCGACGGCGTAGGACCAGACGAAGTGACTGTCCTCGGGCGACGACTGCTCTTCCATATACTTCGGCTCGACGCGAATGCGGATGCCGCGCGTCGTGGCTTCATAAGGATGGAAGGCGGCTGCGGCCGTCCGCTTGCTTGTCGTTGTCGGCGTACTCTTACTCATGGCTCCCGGTCACCCCGTCATCGTCCTCACCGCCTTGGCGAGATCGTCTGCCAAATCCTCGGCGGCTTCAAGCCCGATCGAAAGACGGATCATACCATCACTAATGCCCAGTTCCGAGCGTTGCTCGGGCGTGAGCTTGAAGTGCGTCGTTGTGGCCGGATGCGTCACGAGGCTTTTGGCATCGCCCAGGTTGTTGGAAAGCCGGATCAAGCGCAGCGCATTGAGGCATTTGAAGGCGCCCTGTTTGCCGCCTTCGACCTCGAAAGCGATGATCTGGCCGCCGCCCGGCATCTGCTTGGCGGCAAGAGTGGCCTGCGGATGATCGGCGCGGCCAGGGTAAATGACGCGCGAAACGCCTTTGAGGCCGGCGAGGAAATCGGCGATCCTGGCGGATGTTTCGCATTGGGCCTTGACGCGGATAGGCAGCGTTTCGAGACCCTTCAACATCACCCAGGCGTTGAACGGGCTCATCGAGGGGCCCGTTTGGCGCAGCCATTCCTGCACGTACTTGCCGACAAAGTCTGTCTTGCCGAGGACGGCGCCGCCGAGACAGCGGCCCTGGCCGTCGATGTGCTTCGTCGTCGAGTAGACGACGATATCGGCGCCGAGCGCCAAAGGCCGCTGCAGCATCGGGGTCGCAAAAACGTTGTCCACGATCGACAGAATGCCGTTGTCGCGGGCGATTTTGCAGACCGCTGCAATGTCGACCAGTTCAAGCGCCGGGTTCGAGGGCGTCTCGAAGAAGAACATCTTGGTGTTGGGACGGACGGCGGCCTTCCAGGCGTCGAGGTCCTTGCCGTCGATCAGCGTCGCTTCGATGCCAAAGCGCGGACAGAGCGTTTCGACGATGTATCGGCACGAGCCGAACAGGGCGCGGGCAGCGACGATGTGGTCGCCGGTTTTGACGTACGACAGGATCGCCGCCGTGACGGCCGCCATGCCGGTCGCGGTCGCGCGACATTCCTCGGCGCCCTCGAAGATCTTCAGGCGGTCCTCGAACATCGCGATCGTCGGGTTGCCGAAGCGGGTATATTGGAAGCCCGGATCTTCCTGCTTGAAGCGGGCTTCGGCCTGCTCGGCGCTATCGTAGACGAAGCCTTGCGTCAGATGCAGCGCTTCGGACGTCTCGCCCCAATTGGAGCGCGTGATGCCGGCGTGAACGAGCGCCGTTTCTGGGCGCCAGGCCGGATTGTTGTTCGGGAATTTCTCGTCGTTCGCCATCGGCTTGGCCTTTCGCGCAATAAAAATCCCGGCTCCGATGCGCCGGCTGACAAGGCCGGGCGCGGGAAACCGGGCGCGCGCACGGCCTTTTAGCGACTTATTTAACGTGGCTGCAAGCCGGCCGGCCAAAGGACCACGGAAAGTGGGAGCGGGATTAGCGCTGGTGGCGTGTGGCGTCAAGGGGCGGCCTTGGCCGTGGCGCAACCGGTGTATGGTAACTATCGTCCCTCTTGGCGAAGATCAGCGGCTGCTCTAGACGGGGCCCCGGGGGGCTATGCCTACACGAATGACCAAGCTTGAGAAAATCGGTCCTGCGTCGCGTCGGCGCGAGCGGAGCATCGGCATCCTGCCATCGCAGGCGATTTCCCGCATGATCGCAGATGGCGCTGTGATGTTGGCGGAACCTGCCGCTGAGGGGCAAGTGCAGCCCGCGAGCCTCGATCTCAGGCTTGGTGCGGTTGCCTATCGCGTGCGCGCCAGCTTCCTGCCGAGGCCCGGCGGACGCGTGCAGGGCAATCTCGACGATCTCGCGCTTCACACCATCAGTCTCAGCCAAGGCGCGGTGCTGGAGACGGGCTGCGTCTATATCGTGCCGCTGCTCGAAACACTGGCGCTGCCGCCGGATATCGAAGCGTCCGCCAATCCGAAAAGCTCGACCGGCCGGCTGGACGTCTTCACCCGTGTCATTGCCGATGGAGTCGGCGCTTTCGATCAGATCCCACGCGGATACAAGGGGCCTCTTTACGCCGAGATTTGTCCGCAGACGTTTCCAATCGTCGTCAGGAAGGGATCGCGGCTGTCGCAGATCCGGTTTCGCAATGGTCCGGCGGCGGACAGCGATGACACCTTGCGCGAGTTACAGGCGCAGGAACGGCTCGTCTCGTCAGAGAACGCGGATATTTCAGGCGGCATTGCGCTGACCGTCGATCTCGCCGGTGACGAGAAGGGTCTTGTCGGATTCCGGGCGCGGCGGCACACGGGCGTTGTCGATGTCGACAAGGTCGGGATGTATCCGCTCGAAGATTATTGGGACCCGATCTTCGTCAAGGACAAGCACAGGCTCATCCTCGATCCGGATCAGTTCTACATTCTGGCGTCGAAAGAAGCCGTGCACGTGCCGCCGACGCATGCCGCCGAGATGGTGCCGTTCAATCCGCTGGTCGGTGAATTCCGCGTGCATTATGCGGGCTTCATGGACCCCGGTTTTGGTCATGCGGCGGCGGGCGGCCGGGGCTCGCGCGTCGTGCTGGAGGTCAGGTCGCACAAGGTGCCGTTCATTCTGGAGGACGGACAGATCATCGGCCGGTTAATCTACGAGCGGATGATCGAGACGCCCGAAACGCTCTACGGCCAGGGCCTCAAATCGAACTATCAGGGCCAGGGCCTGAAGCTGTCGAAGCATTTTAAGTAGGCTTTTGGATTGCGCCGGTGACTTCCCTGCCGAGGGCCGGTCCCAAGCACTGCCAGAAATCATCGGCCACAATCCCATATGCCGTCATCCCGGCAAAGGCCGGGATCCAGCCCACTCTCGACAAGCAAGAAGATGATTCTTGTCTGGGTGCCGACCTTCGTCGGCATGACGGAAGATGTGGCGAACAGCGTGTCACACCTTCTCGATCGGTTCTGGGGACAGAGATAGAGATGCCGAAGGGCGCTTTACCGGATTGTGTCGATCAGCGCTTTTTCGTCTTGTCGCTGGCTTTCAGGATCGAGGCGATGACGCCGGGGAAGCGCTTGTCGATCTCGGCGCAGCGCAACGAGTTCACGACCTCGGTGCCGCGACGCTCCGAGCGGATAAGGCCCGCTTCGCGCAACACCTGGAAGTGATGCGATTGCGTCGATTTCGGCAGGTCGGCCGGAGCGGCCATCGAGCAATTCATGCCGCAGCTGCCGCTTGCGAGCTTTTTCACGATTTCGAGGCGCGTGGGGTCGGCGAGCGCGTAAAGCACGCTCTCGAGGGTCACGTCTTCGACCGCCGGATGAACAAAGGGTCTTTGCATGGCGGATAAAATAGCCACGAGAATGTGAAGTTTCAATAGTTCGAAAATCTTGAACTACGGAAATAGCGCATTATTTGGTGTCTCGTCCGGGGCGCCTGTCGGATGGGCCGGCCAACCTGATCAGGACGGAACGCCAAAGAGTTCATGGGGATTAGCCATGTCAAAACCACTTTCCGGAAAGATCGCAGTTGTTACAGGCGGCAGCCGCGGCATCGGGCGCAGCATCGCTGAAGCCTTGGCGGCGGACGGGGCGCTTGTCGCCGTCCACTACGGCAAGAACAAAGCCTCCGCCGACGAGGTGGTTGCCAAGATCAAGGCGAATGGCGGTGATGCATTTGCGGTCGGCGCCGACCTTGCGAAGAAAGGCGCAGCCCAGGCGCTGTTTGCCAGCGTCGACCAGGAATTGAAGCAGCGCACGGGCGACACGAAATTCGACATTCTCGTCAACAACGCCGGCATCGCGCCGTTCGTCAGCTTCGATCAGACGACGGAAGATGTCTTCGACGAGATCTATAACGTGAACGTCAAATCGCTGTTTTTCATCACTCAGGAAGCGGTCAAGCGCCTGAAGGACAACGGCCGCATCATTTCGACGTCGTCGGGCGTGGTGCGCACGCCGCTGCCGGCGGTCGCCGCTTATTCGATGCTCAAGGCTCCGCTCGATAATCTCGCCAAATCGCTGGCGGTCGAGCTCGGACCCCGGGGCATAACGGTCAACACCGTGGCGCCGGGCGTCATAAACACCGACATGGCCGCAGATTTCGTCAGCAATCCCGAAGGCCAGGCATTCGCCATCGGCAAGCAGGCGCTGAAGCGCATCGGGCAGCCTGAAGACGTCGCCGATGTCGTCGCCTTTCTCGCCGGGCCGGGATCGCGATGGGTCACCGGCCAGACGGTCGATGTTACAGGCGGTAGCGTTTTGACGTTCTGATTCTCCTGCCTTTCCTCCTGTCGTCCTTCAAAACTGGCGCCAAAATATCGGATTTTGGCGTCTTTTTTGCGCGAAAGCCTTATGTCACGCTTGCTTTCGGGCAACAAATGCTGCTCTTTTCGCCGGCTCCATTCGAGAAAGGCCCCAAAACAGCGTGTTTTCCGGCTTTGACGATGTAGTGTTTGATCGAAAAATGATTCGCATGAGAGGGAAGACAAATGGCAAAGGCAGCTGCGCCAGCTAAGGCGAAGATCGATACGGTGACGTTGAAGCACATCGCTGCGACGCTTGCCGAGACGCACGAGATTCCGAAGAAGCAGTCGATTGCGCTGCTCGAAGATCTCGTCGCTCAGATTTCGAAGCACCTCAAGAAGGGCGCTCGCATCCGCATCGGCGGCCTTGGCGTTCTGCAGGTTCGCAAGCGTCCGGCGCGCATGGGCCGCAACCCGGCCACGGGCGAAGCCATCAAGATCAAGGCTTCGAAGAAGATCGCTTTCCGCGCTGCAAAAGAGCTGAAAGAGTCGATCTAAGCCGCGTCTATCGGCGAGATTTCGAAAAGGCTGCCGGAGGTCACGGCAGCCTTTTTTATTGGCGCCGACGACCCCGTTTCGCGGAGCCGGCCGTTGGCGCGGGCTAGTGTCGGGCAGCTTGCGGGCCAATTCATTTCATCATCCCGGCGCAGGCCGGGATCAACGGCCAATCAAAACTCCTCTCATGGCGATCGTTGTCGTGGATGGCCGCCTTCGCGGCCATGACGTATGGGAAGAGGCATGCCGCACGAATACACCGTCATCCCGGCGAAGGCCGCGATCCAGTCAAAGATCGACACGGATAGCGCATGATGATGGTGAGCAATCCACTTTCCCATCGACATCCCGCAGGCGGCGCGGGTGCTGACGAAAGATTCAGCCGTTGCGGAAGTAATTGGTGATGAAGCGCTCGTAGATCGTCGTCAACGTTTCGAGGTCGGTGATGCTCGTGTGCTCATCGACCTGATGAATCGTTGCATTGACGAGACCAAATTCGACGACGGGACAGATGTCCTTAATGAAGCGAGCATCCGACGTGCCGCCGCCGGTGGTCAGCGACGGCGTGCGGCCGGTGACGGATTTCACCGCGTCCTTCAACGTGGAAACGAGGGGGCCCGGCTTGGTCAGGAAGACGTCGCCGGTGCCTGAAAACTCAAGATCGTATTTGGCGCCGACTTCGGCTGCCGCTGCGGCGACCGTCTTTTGAACCCAATCTTCGATCGAGGGCCGCGTCCAGGCATCATTGTAGCGGATGTTGGCGCGCGCGACAGCGCGGCCGGGGATGACGTTGGTCGCGGTGTTGGGAACCGAGATCACTGTCACCTGCAGGTTCGAGGGCTGGAAGTTCTCGGTGCCGTCGTCGAGCTTGGTGGTCGACAGGCGATCGATGATGCGCGCGAGCTTGGGGACGGGATTGTCGGCGATCTGCGGATAAGCGGAATGGCCTTGCTTGCCGTGAACGACAAGGTCGATCGTCAGCGAGCCGCGGCGGCCGATGCGAATTTCATCGCCAAGCGCCTTGGGGTTTGAAGGTTCTCCGACGATGCAGGCGTCGATGACTTCGTCGCGGGCCTTCAGCCAGTCGAGAATTTTCATCGTGCCGTTGATCGATGGGCCTTCTTCGTCACCCGTGATGATGAACGACAGCGAGCCGCGCGGCAGGCCGTTATAGTGATGAATGTATTTCATCGCTGCGGCCAGGAAGGCGGCAACACAGCCCTTCATGTCGACGGCGCCACGGCCGTAGAGGATGCCGTCCCTGATCTCGCCGGCGAAAGGCGGAACCGTCCAGGCCGCTTCGTTGCCGACCGGCACGACGTCGGTGTGGCCTGCGAAGGAAAGATGCGGTCGGCCGCTGCCGAGACGGGCGTAGAGATTGTCGACGTCTGGTGTGCCGGGCTCGGAGAACACGAGGCGATGGCATGTGAAGCCCGCCGGCTCGAGCACGTTCTGCAGGAGTGTCAGCGCGCCGGCTTCGTCGGGGGTCACGCTTTCGCAGCGGATGAGCGCTTGCGCGAGGGCAACGGGATCGGTCGGAACGAGGGTCATTATACGCTGGGAGTTCTATAGATTTGTTCGATGGAAGGCAACGGAACGTCTCGGCCTTCGAGGCTTTGCACGATCGTGATCTTTTGCCAGATCTTGCCGGAGAGATCGGATGTCAACCGCTCGATGTCTCCCACCGTATCGACGACAACCGGGTCGCTGAGCTTTTCAGCGTACAGAGCCGCGAGCTTGGCCGTTAGGGACAACATTTCGGAGCAGTAATCGAGATAGCGAACGAGTTCGAAGGGCGAAAGGCTGCGATCAGGCGAACTCGATGTATGAACCGCCGCGAGCATGCTCGGATCTTTGGTCAGCTGATGCATGTCGATGACGTGAATGATCGACCGGAACTCGTGCAGGGCGTTGAGGGCGCGCCGTTGCTTCCAGCGTGTCTCGATAGATGAAACGAAAAACAAGGTCGCGCCCATCAGCACGACGATATTGAAGCCGGAGTCGATTCCCTGCAGCGTTCCGAACAGATCGTCATTAGTCCTGGTGCCGGACAAAATGATCTGCGCGACCGCGATCAGCAGAACTAGTCCGGCGGTGATCGCGATCCAAATGATGAATCGAAGCAAGAAGTGCGGACGGTTGATTTCCTCCGCCCGGACCGCCGTCTCATTTGCAAGTTCGACAAGATCACGGCAGACGCTGGCCAATCCCGCACCCGGAAACCGTTCCTGGATCCGCCGTACGAGCTGGTTGAGGCTCGAGACGATCAGGCCGGGATTGAGGGTGCGATATTTGGACTGCGCCTTCACATTCAGTCTCGCAGCAGTTCGTTGATGCTCGTCTTGCTCCGCGTCTTCTCGTCGACGCGCTTCACGATCACGGCGCAGTAGAGACCCGGTCCAGGCTCGCCGTTCGGCAGGGGCTTGCCCGGCATGGTCCCCGATACGACGACGGAATAGGGCGGCACCTTACCGAAGAACTTCTCGCCCGTCGCCCGGTCGATGATGGTGGTCGAGGCGCCGATGTAGACGCCCATCGACAGCACCGAGCCTTCGCCGACTTGGACGCCCTCCGCCACCTCGGCACGGGCGCCGATGAAGCAGTTGTCCTCGATGACGACGGGGCCCGCCTGAAGCGGCTCGAGCACGCCGCCGATGCCGGCACCGCCGGAAATGTGACAATTCTTTCCGATCTGGGCACAGCTTCCGACGGTCGCCCAGGTGTCGACCATCGTGCCGCTGTCGACGTAGGCGCCCAGGTTGACGAATGCCGGCAGGAGAACGGCGCCGGGGGCGATGTAGGCAGAGCGGCGGACGACGGCGCCAGGCAATACGCGAAAGCCGCCTTTGCGGAAGTCGGCCTCCGTCCAGCCAGCGAACTTCGGCGGTACCTTATCCCAGAAGAAGCTGCCGCCCGGGCCGCCCGAGATCGTCTC
Organism: Hyphomicrobium sp.; assembly: GCF_047600905.1. Taxonomy (GTDB): domain Bacteria; phylum Pseudomonadota; class Alphaproteobacteria; order Rhizobiales; family Hyphomicrobiaceae; genus Hyphomicrobium_B. The sequence goes on from NZ_JASGKD010000001.1 coordinate 3,551,430, forward strand.
CATATCGTTGAGCCGGAACGATAAAAGGACGGCTTTCTTCAGCCATTGATTGACAACCCAGGCGCCGTTCAGCTTCTCGGCGACACGAGCCTGTCCCTTGTCTAGGAGATCGAGAGCGGTCTCGACGGCGTCCCGCACCTGACCTTTAGTCTCGAACGAAATGCCGTCGCGAGCCTCCCATGCCGTCTCGATCGTGGATTTGAGCTCGTCGTGGGCCATGGGACGTCATTCTCCGGTGCTGCATGTCTTTTAAGACGCGCCTTGTCGCCTCTTGGGCCCGGGGTGTCAATTCGGCGGCGCGGGGTCGTGCGACGCATGCTGACCGTCCCGCCGAGCGGCGTTCACGAACCGCGGCAGGATAGGGCGTTGGCGCGATTCCGTCTTCCATTCGAATCTGGCATGGTGCAGCCCCGTCGGACCGCGCCTCGGCGGCCGCTGAAAAAGGGAAGCGATGTCATGGCGAAATCGGAAAGCACGAGCAAGAAGGTCGCGTCGGCCGCCTCGAAGGTTCTCAGGAGCAAGTCCGCGACGAAGGCGGAGAAGTCGGTTGCGGCTTCGGCGCTGACGCAGAAGGGCAGCACGGAAACGACGAGCGCCAAGGTCGCTTCATCGGCGTCGAAGATCCTGCGGTCGAAGACGGCGAGCAAGGCTGCGAAGTCGGCGGCGGCGTCGGCGCTGACGCAGAAGGTCAAGGCGAAGAAGAAATAAGAGCGATGTTGTCATCCTCGGCTTTTGGTCGAGGCTTGATTTCAGCGCCAGTGCGATTGCTTGATGGATCCTCGGGACAAGCCCGAGGATAACATCCTAGCTATTCGATCGCCGCCTCGATCAGCTTCTTAGCGTCGGGGGAATCCCATTTCGCCGAACCGGCCAAGCGGCCGACTTCCTGACCATCCTTGTTGATCAGGATCGTCGTCGGCATGCCCACGAGCTTCAAAGCCATGCCCTGTTTGGCGCTCGGATCGGCATAAAGCTTGACGTCGGTCGCTTTCAATTCATCGAGGAACTTGCGCGAGGCTTCATAGCCACCGCGGTCGAGGCTCAGGGCGACGACCTCGAACTTGTCGCCGCCGAGTTCCTTCTGCAGCTTGTTCAGGGCCGGCATTTCCTCGCGGCAGGGGCCGCACCAGGTCGCCCAGAGATTGAGCAGGATGGTCTTGCCCTTGAAGCTCGAAAGCTGGACTTCCTTGCCGGCGGCATCTTCGAAGGTGATGTCGGGCAGGGCTTCGGGCGGCTTCTTGGTCACGAAGGCGGCCATGTCGCCGAGCTTGAACGAGGATTCCCCCGTCGCGCCGACGTCGGGGACATCAAGATTTTGGGCCGAGGCGCCGGAAATTGCCGGGCCTTTGTTGTCGAACCAGCCTCCGATGACGTATACGGCGCCGAACCCGACGAGCGCCGACAGCGCTACGATCCAAAGTGCTCTTTGCGGCCGTCCCAAGCTGTTCGCTGCCATCTGGTAACCTTGTTTGCTTCTCTAATACGGAGCCGTTCGTGACCGACAAGCCCGCCAACGCGCCGGCCAATTCAATGTGGGGTGGCCGTTTTGCAATGTCTCCTGCGGAGATCATGCAGGAGATAAATGCCTCGATCGGGTTCGACAAGGCGCTTGCGCCGCAGGACATTCGCGGCTCGAAGGCGCATGCCGAGATGCTGGCGGACGCGGGCATCATCACGAAGGCCGATGCGCGCGAGATTGCAAAGGGTCTGGACAAGATCAAGGCCGAGATCGACGCGGGGACGTTCACGTTTTCGCGGGCGCTCGAAGACGTTCACATGAACGTCGAGAGCCGGCTCAAGGATATCATCGGCGCGGCGGCGGGACGGCTGCATACGGCGCGTTCGCGCAACGATCAGGTCGCGACCGATTTCCGGCTGTTCGTGCGCGATGCCATCGACGGCATCGATGTGGCGCTCGCGGCCGTGCAGCAGGCGCTGGCGGAAAAGGCGGAGGCGCATGCGGCGACGGTCATGCCGGGTTTCACGCATCTGCAACCGGCCCAGCCTGTGACGTTCGGTCATCATCTGCTGGCTTACATCGAGATGATCGCGCGGGATCGCGGGCGGTTCGCCGATGCACGCAAACGTTTGAACGAGTCGCCGCTCGGTTCCGCGGCGCTCGCGGGCACATCATTCCCGATCGATCGGGAAAAAACGGCCGAGGCGCTGGGTTTCGACCGGCCGATGGCGAATTCGCTCGACGGTGTCTCGGATCGTGACTTCGCGCTGGAGACGCTGGCCGCCGCGACGATCACGGCCGTGCACTTCTCGCGGCTGGCGGAAGAGATCGTCATCTGGATGACGCCGCAGTTCGGGTTCGTGAAGCTGTCCGACCGTTTCACGACAGGCTCGTCGATCATGCCGCAGAAGCGGAACCCTGATGCTGCCGAGCTGGCGCGCGCCAAGGTCGGGCGGATCGCGGCGGCGTTCCAAGGCCTCGTCATCGTTATGAAGGGCCTGCCGCTCGCCTATTCGAAGGACATGCAGGAGGACAAGGAGACGACGTTCGACGCGCTGTCGAGCCTGCGTCTCGTCATGGCGGCGATGGCGGGCATGATTTCCGATCTCGAACCCAACGCGGAGGCCATGCGGGCGGCGGCGGGGCGGGGCTATTCGACGGCGACCGACCTTGCCGACTGGCTGGTGCGGGAACTCAAGATGCCGTTCCGCGAGGCGCACCACGTCACGGGTTCGATTGTCAAGGCGGCGGAGAGCAAGGGCGTCGATCTCGACCGGCTTTCACTCGAAGAGATGCAAAAGGTCGAACCGCGCATCACAAAAGCCGTATTTTCGGTGCTGTCTGTGGAGAACTCGGTCAAGAGCCGGACGAGCTATGGGGGAACCGCGCCACAGAACGTCGCCAAAATGGCCCGCCAGTGGCTTCGGCGATTGGAAAAGGCGCGCGGGAAGGTCTAGGATTTCTGAACGGGTGCCTGCTTCCTCAGCGGGCCGATGGGGTTTGGAGTGATTTTTCGCATGGCGGCGCTTTCGCGCAGCTTCAGGACGTTGGCGATCGCGACGCTGCTTGGCGCCGTGGGGCTCGGCTTTGCCGGTTGCGGGGTCAAAGGGCCCTTGGAGCCGCCGCCGGGTGCGAAAGCCGCGGGCGAATCCAAATCGGCCGATGCTGCCGACCCCGGCAAGAACTCCGACGCGCCGCCCAAGCCGCACGAGAACTTCATTCTCGATCCGCTGCTGCGGTAGGTCAAAGGCGCTGTCGTCCTCGGCTTTATACCGAGGATCCATTTTTCCGCGGACACGGTTGCCTGATGGATCCTCGGGATAAGCCCGAGGATGACAATTTCTTTGCCTCTCCCCAAGGGGAGAGGGGAAGCAAGCCGTCTTGACCTTTCCGGCATTTTCCGGTGAAGCGGGGGCTTCGCATCCGCTAGAAGCCATCCCATGCATCATTTTCACTACAAGTCAGGCGTCCTCCACGCGGAGGAGTTGAGCCTCGCGCACATCGCGGCCGAGGTCGGCACGCCGTTCTACTGCTATTCGACCGCGACGCTCGTGCGCCATTACGAGGTGCTCGCGAAAGCGTTCGAGGGTCAGAACGCGCTCATCTGCTTCGCGGTCAAGGCCAACTCGAACCAGGCTGTGCTGAAGACCATGGCGCAGCTCGGCGCCGGAATGGACGTGGTGTCGGAGGGCGAACTCCGGCGGGCGCGGGCGGCGGGCGTTCCGGCATCGAAGATCATTTTCGCGGGCGTTGGCAAGACGCGAGGCGAGATGGCTTATGCGCTGGAGGAAGGCATTCTCGGTTTCAACGTCGAGAGCGAGCCGGAGCTTCTGGCGCTCAGCGAAGTTGCGTCGGCGATCGGGCGCACGGCGTCGATTGCGATCCGGGTCAATCCGGATGTCGATGCCAAGACGCACGCGAAAATCTCGACGGGCAAGGCCGAAAACAAGTTCGGCGTGCCGTACGGCGACGCGCGACAGCTTTATGCGGAGGCCGCGAAGCTCCCGGGCATCAAGATTTCCGGCATTCACATGCACATCGGCAGCCAGATCACCGATCTTCAGCCGTTCCGCGATGCATTCCGGCTGATGGCCGATCTCGCCCGCGATCTGAAGGCCGATGGCCTGGCACTCGAACATCTCGATATCGGCGGCGGGCTCGGCGTGCCCTATCGCGGCGCCAACGACATTCCGCCGACGCCCGATGAATACGCGGCGGTGGTGAAGGAGACGCTCGGGCCGCTCGGGCTCAAGATCGTGCTGGAACCCGGACGCATGATCGTCGGCAATGCGGGCGTGCTTGTGAGCAAGGTCATCTACGTCAAGGAAGGCATCGACAAGACGTTTACCATCGTCGACGCTGCGATGAACGATCTGATCCGGCCGACGCTTTACGAGGCCTATCACGACATCTGGCCGGTGACGGAAGCGCGCAATGAGCTGGCGCCGATCCAGCAGGATATCGTCGGACCGGTGTGCGAGACCGGCGATTTTCTCGCCGAGGATCGCGCACTGCCGCCGTTCGAGCCGGGCGATCTGATCGCGGTGATGACGGCGGGCGCTTATGGTGCCGTGATGTCCTCGACCTACAACAGCCGTCTTCTGGTGCCGGAAGTGCTGGTCGATGGGGACAAATATGCGATCGTCAGGCCGCGTCCGAGCTACGACGATTTGATCGAGGCCGATCGCCTGCCGCCTTGGCTTTCCTAGGATTTCATCCTCGGCCTGCCGCCGAGGGTGACAATTCCGGGGGGCGCTTTTCGGTCCCAGAATTTATTTTCGCCTGCCCGCTGACTTGCACTTGACGCAATTGCATGTTGCACTACATGCAAGACGTGTCGAAGCGGCCGAAACCCGAAAGCATTGACCAGCGTCTCGCGAAAATCTGCGAGCGCATCGCCGAAGCGCGCAAGCTTTCCGGACTGACGCAATCGGCTGTCGCAGACGCGATGGGACTTTCGAACAGCCAGTATTCGCGCCTCGAGACCGGCGCGACCGAGATGACGCTCAGGCAGCTTCTCACTGCCTGCGAAGCCGTCGGTCTCGATCCCGCGGAACTGTTTGCGAGCACCATCGACACCGAGGTCGCCGACCTCCAGACGCGATTGCGCGCGTCGGAGGGAAAACTGGCGGCCATTACCCGGATGCTCAAGAGCGACAAGGACATCTGGGAAAGCTGAAAAGGACGATGACATGACGGAAATTACGCCGGAAGCCCAGTCCCAACCCACGCAAGCCAAGACGTCTATCACCATGGTTCTCGACCATTCGGGGTCGATGGAAGCCTGCCGCGCCGCCACGATCGAAAGTGTGAACGCCTATCTGCAGAAGGGCCGCATCGACGACAATCTGAAGGACGCCGACTTCGAACTCGCGATTTTCGATACGGAAGCCTACGAAGTGATCCGCCGGAGCGTGTTGTCGGCCGCCAACGATATCACGCGCGATGAATTCGAACCGCGCGGCGGCACACCGCTTCTCGATGCGGTCGGACGTGGCATCGACGGGCTCGACAAGCGGTCGCGCGACGACAAGGCAATTCTCGTCATCGTGACGGACGGCGAAGAAAACTCCAGCCGCAAGCACACCTACGAGAGCATCCAGGCGCTGCTCGAAGACCGGCAGAAAAAGGGCTGGATGGTTCTTTTTCTCGGCGCCGGCCTCGACAGCGCGCAGCAGGGGCTGCGCATGGGCGTTCCGGGCGTGAACGTCGCCAACATCGGTCTCAAACACGCGCAGCTTCGTGCATGCATGGATACGATGGCGGAGACGAACGCTACGTACGCCTCGGCGCCGACCCCGGGTGCCCGACGCAACTACGCAGCGAGCGCGAAGCTTTCGCGCAGCGCGCGCGTGGCGATGGGCGATGCCTCGGGCGGCGACGGTATTGTCGATAACGGCAGCAAGACGGGCGGCATCGGCAAGTTGTTCCGGCGCGGCAAGAAAACGCCTGCGGCGACTGCCGCTCCGCCACCGCCGCCGGCCGGGGAGTCGGACGCCTGGATCGAGCCGCGCGGCGACGCCTGGAACTGACCGGACGTGTTACGAGAAAGGCCGGGGTTTCTCCCGGCCTTTTTTATCGCGGGGATTACCGCGCACAGGGCGTCGATTTACCCGTTCACGTTGCATTTTGTTAACTTTCGGGGGTTCGGCCCCGTGCTAGCTTCAAGATCATGGCAGAGCCTCAAAAACGGGATCCCGGTCCCGAGATGACACGCGCGTTTGCGCGGAAAGTCCGTCTCAGCACGCTTGCGCTGTTCTTCGAACGCCTTTGGCCGCGGCTGTGGCTGGTTTTCGGCGTGGCGATCGTGTTCGCGATGCTGTCGTTCGTCGGGCTTTGGCCGAACCTCGAACCGCTGCCGCACCAGATTTTGCTCGGCGCGTTTGCTGCCGCGGCACTCGCCGCCATCGTCTATGCGGTCCGTATTCCCTGGCCGACGCGCGATGAAGCAATCCGGCGCATCGAGCGGCGCTCGGGCGTCCCGCACCGGCCGGCGACGTCTTATGAAGATACACTCACTTCGGGGGCGTCGAACGTAGAGACCTCGGCGCTGTGGCAAGCGCACCGGGAGCGGCTGGCGAAGGCGATCCAGCGGCTGAAGGTCGGAAGTCCGGCGCCGCGCACGGATCGTTTCGATCCCTGGGCCGTGCGTGGGCTTTTGCTGCTGCTGCTGATCCCGGTCGCACTGATGGCGACGGGCAACCTCGGCGACAGGCTGGCTGCCGCGTTTCGGTTCGGCAGTGCCGAGCAGGGGCCGCCTGCGCGCGTCGATGCCTGGGTGACGCCGCCGCCGTACACGGCGCTACCGCCGATCCTGCTGGCCGATGGTGCGAAGCAGAGTGCGGACACATCGCCCGAGCAGGGCAAGCTCTACGAGGTGCCTGATCACAGTCTGCTGACGCTGCGCGGAGCGGGCTTTGCGGCAAACGGCGTTTCGCTCGAAGTTCTGGCCGACGGTGCGAGCGAGCCGCAGTCGATCACGCCTGAAAAGCCCAAGGCGGGCGATACCGGCAACGTGTCCGAGGTTCGCTACGAAATCCGCAAATCGGCGCGCGTCAGGGCGCTTGCGGGCTCACGCGAACTCGGGCTGTGGACATTCGATGTCATCGTCGACAATCCGCCGACCATCGAGATGACGAAAGATATCAGCGGGACGCCGCGCGGCTCGATGCGCGTCACGTACAAGGCCGAGGACGACTACGGAATCCAGAGCGCGGAAGTTAAGCTGCGCAAGCTTCCGCCCAAGCCCGTCGATCCGGCGAAGGCCTGGGCGCAGCCGCCGGCGTTGCAGGGGCCGCGCTTGCCGCTCGAACGGCCCCCGGTCTTGAGCCTCAAAATTCCGCGTCCCGGCGCGAAGAAAGTCGATACATCGACGTTGCTTGACGTCGGCGAAAACCCGCTCGCTGGACAGCGCGTCGAATTGTGGCTCGAGGCAACCGACGTCGGCGGTCAGGTCGGACGGAGCAAGGCGATCGAGATCGTGCTGCCGTCACGACAATTCAAAAATCCGCTGGCGCGAGCCGTCGTCGAGCAGCGCCGGAAACTTGCCGAGGATTCCCGTAACCGGACGTCAGTGGTGCGGGCGCTCGATGCGCTGACGATGGAACCGGAAGGCTTCATCACCGACGATGGCGTCTTCCTGGGTCTGAGGTCGGTCTATCACCGGCTCGATCGTCTCGGCACACGTGAGGCGATCAACAATTCGATCGCCGAGCTTTGGCAGATCGCACTGAAGATCGAAGACGGTGACCTGTCGCAAGCGGAGCGGGCGTTGAAGGATGCGCAGGACCGGCTCTCGGATGCGATCCAAAAAGGCGACGACAAGGAAATCCAGGACGCGATGGCCGAGCTGAAGCAGCGGCTCAACGACTATCTCAATCAGATGCAGAAGAACGCGGAGAAGGACAATCCGTCTCCGAACGATCAGCAGAATGATCAGAGCCAGCAGCAGCTCGGGCAGCAAGATCTCGATCAGATGATGAAGGATCTTGAGAAGAGCGCGCGCGAAGGGTCGCGCGAAGATGCCGAGCGGATGCTGTCGGAATTGCGCGAGCTGATGGACCGCTTGCAAGCGGCCAATTCGCCCGAAGCCCGGGCGCAGCAGCAGCGCGCCGAACAGATGATGAAGAAGCTCAACGAGCTCAGCGATCTGACCGGCAAGCAGCAGCAGCTGATGGACGATACGTACGGCGAGCGGCGCCGGCAGGAAGGCGAAGGCGGCTCACAGGAAGATCAGCAGGCGGATGGTCAAAATCAGCCACGCGCCGGCAGCAAGGGCCGTCAAGGTCAAGGCCAGCAGCGCAGCGGCGGAAACGACATGCAGGCCGACCAGCAGGGTGGCGGCGAGCAGGGCGAAGGTCAGCAGGGCCAAGAGGGCAAATCCGGCGGCCAGCAGCGGCGCGGAAAAGGCAGCCTGCAAGACCGGCAGGCGCAGCTGCGCGAACAGCTCGACCAGCTGAAGAAAGATCTGCAGCAGATGGGTGCGGGCGACCCCGACAAGCTCGGCAACGCGCAGGATTCGATGGGCCGCGCGGAAGACGCGCTGAAGCAGGGCGATCTCGACGAGGCGGCCAATCAGCAGGGCGAAGCGCTGGAGCAGATGCGTCAAAGCGCTCAGCAGATGGCGCAGCAGATGCAGCAGAACGCGCAGCAACGACTGGGTCGCGGCGGCAATTCTCCGCGCGATCCGTTCGGGCGGCCGCAGCGTGCGCAAGGGCCGGATTTTGGCAACTCGGTCAAAGTTCCGGACGCCATCGATGCGCAGCGTGCGCGCGAAATTCTGGAAGAGCTACGCAGGCGGTCGGGCCAAAGCCTGAGGCCGCAGGACGAGCTTGAATATATCGACCGGCTGCTGAAGCGTTTCTAAGTCCGTCCGCGGACGCTGGGGGTTGCCCGTTGTCCGCATGATTAAGAAAAAGTCCTATTTGGAACCGTTGCGCCGATGAGGCAGAGTGCGGGCGGCGTTGTCGCGCGACCAGTCGAATTTTCCGCGCCGCGCTTACCGCTGACCGCCATATTGAATTCGGACCGACTATGAACCGTCCTTCCCTCCTGAGCTTCGCGTTTGCTGCCGTGATGTCCGCCCTGGCGCTGGCGAATGGCGGGTGCGACGACAGTGAGAAAAAGACGGCGTCGACACGGCCGCTTCCTGCGCTCGGGGCCAAAGTCGATGAAACTTCGGTTTCGGGCATTTCGTCGGGCGCCTACATGGCCGGTCAGTTCCAGATGGCGCACGCGAAACGCGTCGTCGGCGCCGCGATCATCGCGGGCGGTCCCTACGGCTGCTCGGAGAGCATTTTCGCGAACACGATGCCGGGCACGGGAACCGCATTTCTCAATCTCAGCAAGGCTGTCAACGGCTGCATGCTCGATCTTCTCGGCATCTGGGGCGTGTCGGATCCCGAAGAGCTGGCGAAGAAAGCCGAGGAGCGCGCCGTGAAAGGGGAGATCGACCCGATCGCTGACGTCGTTCGCGACCGCGTCTATCTTTTCACCGGAACGTCCGATCGTACGGTGGCGCCGTCGATCGTGAAACATGCGGCTCAGTTCTATGAAAAGCTCGGCGTACCCAAGACCAACATCGATCTCGTCGCCGATCTTCCGGCGGGACACGCGTTCGTGACCGACGATGAGGGAAGCGCGTGCAGCGTTTCGGGCGAGCCTTACGTCGTCAATTGCAGCTACGATCAGGCGGGCGCGCTTTTGAAGTTCATCTATGGCGATCTGCAGCCGCGCGCCGAAGCGCTGTCGGGGAGCTTCATTGACTTCGATCAACGCCCGTTCGTTTCCGGCGACGACAGTGCGGAGATGGCTGAAACGGGGGTCGTGTACGTTCCCAAATCATGCGCCGAGACAGCGGGCTGCCGGGTTCACGTCGCATTTCACGGTTGCGCGCAGAACCGAGAGGCAGTCGGCGACACGTTCATCAAGGAGTCCGGGTTTGCGCGCTGGGCCGATACCAACCGCATTGTCGTGCTTTTTCCACAAGTGGCGAATTCGCCGATCAACCCGCAAGGGTGCTGGGATTGGTGGGGCTACACCGGGCCGCAATACCTTACTCGTGACGCGCCGCAGATTGCCGCAGTGAATCGCATGCTCGATGCCTTGCAAGCCTCCGGCGGAGGCGCATAAAGCTCAACCGCAACCCAACGCCGGGCTGCGGGGAACGCATATAAGATCGCCGTCAGAGAGGCGCGCCAATGGGGGAAATTCGAATGCTCGCACGCGAACGTTTTTTTGCGCCGCTGTGGCCGTCGCCTGGAACGCTGTCGCTGCCGTCGCCGGGGATCGGTCGCGCGCTCGAAATCGCGACCGCCGCCGTTGCGATGGGATTGCTGGTGATGGCCGCGGCGCTGCCCAATGATTCCGACCGATCGTCGGCGGCATCGGCGAGTCCTCCGGCGTCGACGGCGCTGCATCCCGGCCGCGAAACGGACTTCGGCGCGTATCTCGGTGCGCCCTATCACTATCCAAGCGACTTTCATCTGGTGAAGCCCGGCGCGACCGATCTGACGATCAAGAAGATCGACTGGTTCACGCTGCCGTTCGAGAACCCGCTTTACTACGGCGTGCGGCTGCAGCGCTGGTTCGAAGGCGGCCGCTTCGGCACGATGCTCGACTTCACGCATTCGAAGGTGCACGCGCCGTTCGACGATCAGCAATTCGATATGGAAGGCACGGTCGACGGCAAGCCGGTTCCGCCGAAGGGAAAGGTCAAAGACTATTTCAGGAAGCTCGAGTGGACGCACGGCCACAACATGCTGACGCTCAACGGGCTGATGCGGTTGCCGTCGATCGGTATCGTCTCGCCCTATTTCGGCGCGGGTGCGGGTCTTTCGTTCCCGCATTCGGAAATCTTCAAGACGGGCGATGCGTCGCGGACCTACGAATATCAATACACCGGTCCGGTCGGACAGGCTCTGTTCGGTCTTGAGTTCCGGTTGAAGACCGGCTCGGTGTTCGTCGAATACAAGTTCACGATGGCCGACTACTGGGGTCCGCTGACAGGGCGCGATGGAACATGGTTCCCGATCGACATGTGGCGGCAGTTCTCGCGCTGGTGGTCGGGTGAGCCGCCGCGCGACGGCTGGGCGGGCGCGCGGCTGACGAGCCATCAGGTCGTCGGCGGTTTCCTGACGCGGTTCGTGCCGAAGACGGCAACGCGTTAAGAGGCTCGCGCCGGGCGTTTGCGGGAAGCCGCGCTCGGCTTTCCGACTTTTTTCGGTTTCGCCGAAGCCAGAGCCCGAGCCGCGGATAGGTGCGCCGAAAAGGCTTTGAGTTCCGCGGTCAGCCATGCCTCGAATGCCTGCGCCGCGTCGGAGATTTTCGCGCCGAGAGGGCGAACGAGGTAATAGCCGAAGCGTTTCGCAGCGACATCGAGCGGACGGACGAGCCGCCCGGCAACGAGCGCGTCTCCCGCCTGGATCTGATCGACCAGCGCCAGGCCCTGACCGGCTTCGGCGGCTGCGATCGCCAAATCGCCGTTGAGCGTCGGTCCTGCGGGCGCGATGCGATCGCGAACGCCCGCGGCGGTGAGCCACGCCTCCCAGCACTCCTTCGCCGTTTCCTGGATCAATAGGCTGCTGTCGAGATCAGAGGCTGAGGCGAGAGGATTTTCACGCAGGAACTTCGGGCTGCAGACGAGCATCAACTCGGCGTCGGCGAGCTTGGTCGACTGCACGCCGTTCCACGTTCCGCCGCCCCAACGAATGCCGACATCGACATCCTCTTTGGTGAAATTGACGAGCCGTGGCGTCGCGTCGAGAAAGAGATCGATGCCGGGATGGAGCGTCGTGAAGGCGCCGAGGCGGGGCACGAGCCACAGTGCCGCGAAGGATGGGTCCGACGTCACCATCAAGCGTTTCCGCCGCCGCGACGGCCGCGCGAAACGGTTCGTGGCGGAGGCGATGAGGTCGAAGCCTTTCGTCAGTTCAAGCGCCAGCGAACGCCCGGCTTCCGTCAACTCGACGCCGCGACCGGTGCGATCGAACAGCGGCGTGCGGAATTCGGCTTCGAGCGCGCGAATGTGCCGGCTGATGGCGGCATGCGTGACGTTCAATTCGGACGCGGCGCGCGTGAAGCTCGAAAGCCGGGCGGCGGCTTCGAAGGCTTTCAAGGCGTTTAGCGGCGGAAGTTTGCGAGCCATGCAGCATGTAACAAAAACTTACACGTCGTGTAAAGCAATGCCGTTTGTGCTCGGCTCGCGCGAGGCGCACCGTTCTTGCAGCGAAATTCGAGACTGGAGAATTCAAATGCTGCTCGTGATCGAACATCTGGTCGAAGTGATCGAAGGTCTGTTCTATCCGTCGCGCCGGCGGTTTGGCGGCAAGCGTTGAGGCCGTGCTCTACCGCACGCGGATCGAGGAGCGATCGGTTCGGCCGTCGGCGTCGATCACGGTGAGCTTGGCGAAGCCTTCGGTCGGCTGCCAAGTCACCTCGCGAGTGTGCGCGTCGGACGGAATGGGTTTGCCATCGATCAGCCATGTCAGCGGCAGGGCGCCGCCGTCGGCCTTCAGAACGAGCGGTTCGCCGTCGAGATCGGACTCGGCGATTTCAGATTGATCGGGCGGGAAAGAGATCAGCACGGGCGGATTGAGGAATTTCCCCGATACAGGATCATCGCCGGGATCGCGCCAACGTTTGAGCGGGGCGGGAAGTTCGGCGTTGGTGGCGCGAATGACATTCGCAGGCGCGCCCTGGAGCGGGGCGCGCGGGCCTGGCACGCGTTCGAAGGCGTCGAATAGCATCGGAGCGGCGGCACTGCGGCCGACGAGGCCCGGAATGCTCGAATTGTCCGGTCGGCCGACCCATGCGGCAATGACGTATTTGCCGTCGTAGCCGATGGCCCAGGCATCGCGGTAGCCGTAGGACGTCCCGGTTTTGTAGGCGAAGCGACCGCCCTTGGCGTTGAGCGGGGGTGGGGCGTCCTTCAGAATATCCGTCACGTACCACGCGGCAAGCGGCGACATCAGCCGATGCGCATTGACGAGCGGTTTCAGATGCGTCGTCGCCCAGACCTTGCCGCGCTCGTTCCAGCGATGGGTCAGCATGATGCTGTCGCCGCCGCGCGCGAGGGAGGCGTAAAGCTGCGTCATCTCTTCGAGCGTCAAGCCTGTGCCGCCGAGCGCCATCGCGAGCGTCGGTTCGGATTTGTCGGGGAAGCGCGCTTCGACACCGGCGCGGCGGAAGCGGCCGACGAGCTTGCCCGGTCCGACGCGCGCCAGCACGCGGACGGCTGGAACGTTGAACGATTGCTCAAGCGCTTCGCGGATCGAGACGGTGCCATGATAGCCTTCGTCGAAGTTCTTCGGCGCGTAGGTGCCGAAGCGCACGGGGCGGTCTTCGATCAGCGTTTCGGGATGGGCAAGTCCGGCTTCGAATGCGAGGCCGTAGATGAAAGGTTTCAACGTCGAGCCCGGTGAGCGGACGGCGGACGTCATATCGACGGCGCCCTGGCGGGACTTGTCCATGTAGCCGGCGGAGCCGACCTGAGCCAGAATTTCGCCGGTCTGATGATTGGCGACGATGATCGCGGTCGAGACGTTGTCGCCGATCATGCGGGCGTGATCTTGCGCGAGTTGTTCGAGGCTTGCCTGCAGATTGCGGTCGAGGGTCAGTTTGATGACGCTTTCGGCCGGGTGGGCCGCGACTTCGCCTTCCGAAAGATGTGGCGCAAGCAACGGGAATGCGTAGCGCGCCGCAGGAATGCGCTCCGACTTGGCGCGTTCGGCTTCGGCGGCGGTGATGACGTGAGCGGCGACGGCGCGATTTAAAACGCGGTTGCGGGCGCGCAAGGCGGCTTCAGGGTTGCGGTCGAGGCGTCGGCTTTCCGGTGATTGCGGCAGCGCGACCAGCAACGCGCATTCGCCGAGCGAGAGATGTTTCGGTTCCTTGCCGAAGTAGGCGAGAGAGGCGGCGCGTACGCCTTCGAGATTGCCGCCGAACGGGGCGAGGCGAAGATAAAGCTTCAGGATTTCGGTTTTCGACAGCGTGCGTTCGAGTTCGATGGCGCGGGCCATCTGGCGGAGCTTGCCGTTCGCGGTGCGCTCATGGCGGCCATCGAGCAGGCGCGCAACCTGCATCGTCAGTGTCGAGCCGCCGGAGACGACGCGGCCGTGACGCGCCATTTGAAGTACGGCGCGGAGAACCGCTTTGGTATCGACGCCGTGGTGGGAATAGAAACGCTTGTCCTCGAAGGCGAAGAGCATTCTCAGGTAATGTGGATCGACGTCTTTCGGGTCGAGCGGCAGGCGCCACATGCCGTCGGTCGTCGTGAAGGCGCGGAGCAGGCGGTCGTCGCGATCGACGACGGTCGTCGAGACGGCGCGGGCGTTCTCGAGCGGAAGCGGGCCGGCATCGGCGAAGGCTTTGAGATAGAGGCCGTAGGTTCCGCCGCTCGCCAGGATTAGCGCTACGCTCGCGGCGAGGGCGATGCGCCGGAGGTTGAAGGTGCGTCTCCCTCTCCCCGCTGGCGGGGAGAGGGCTGGGGTGAGGGGCGAAAGCCATCGACGGAGCGGGCCGCTGCCCCTCACCCTAACCCTCTCCCCATTCAAGAAATGGGGAGAGGGAACCTTATCTCGAAGCCGTTTCAAAGGAAGCCCCAGCCGCACGCGCGTCACTCCTTCGTCGAAACCATGAGCGTGCCGGCGCCTGAGCGCGCGTAGCGTTCGGGCCGGTACATGTCTTCGACCGTCGCAGCCGGGTGGATGAACGTGCCGGGCGTGACAGCGCGAACGATATAAGCCAGCGTCGCCGTGACGGCCGCGGGCTTTGCCTGCGTGGTGCCGTCAGGCAGTATCACTTCGCTATTCGTCGCATTGTTATCCGCGTCGGTATTTTCGCTGTCCGACGAGGTCGCTACGTTCGCGAAGTTGAAGGCGGCGACGAAGCGGTCATCGCGGAACTCAGTGTGCTCGGGTTCTGCGGTCGACTTGAGCCACGACAGGTTTGCAATCGCGCCGCTGTCGACGAGGTGCGGGTTTTCGATCTCGAAGCCCGCGGGCAGGCGATCGACGACCATGACGCGCCCGGCCGGATCATCGGATGTGACTTTTACCACCATGACGAAGCGATCGTTCTGCTTCACCTTGGCCTTGCCGCCGGTAAGGCTTGCGAGATCGACCTTTTTGCCATCGACCGTGTAGGCCTGGCGCTCGATCTTGAAGCCTTTCGAGACGGGCGGCTCCGGCGTCAGCGCGGCGCCGATGACCGAGATGACGGCATCGACGGCGGTATCGCCGTTGTTGGTGATCGTCAGGGCGCCGTTCTTCAACTCGGCGGGTGTCAGACCTTTCAGCAGCGGGCCATTGACGGGCTTACCATCGATGGCGAGGGCTGTCGCCTTCACTTCATCGTTCAATGCCTTCGCGGCGAGCAGCATCCAGGCCTGCTCTTGTGTGGACGTATAGTTACGCGTCTCGTAGGCATTGGCGATAACGGTCGCGAGCCTCGGCTGCTCGTCGCGCGCAATGCCGGTTTCGGCGGCGAGCGTGACGAGGGCGGCGCCGTCGCGCAGCGTCGAGCCGTAGTCGCTGCGATAGCCAGAGTCCGGCGTATCGGGCATGGCGGCGAGAGCGGCGGAGAACGTGCGCTCGGCGCGTTCCTTGTCGCCCATCATTGCCAGCGCGGCGCCGATTTGGGCTTTTGCCAGCGGCGTCGAGAAGCGGCCAATGCGTTCGTCGGCGTAGTAACGCAGATCACCGATCGGCGCACGGCCGTTGCGGGCCAGAACGTAGAGTGCGTATGCGCGGTCTTCGCCGCCTTTCTCGAAGTCCGAGGCGTAGGCGATGAAGTTCTGCAGGCGGTCGAGCGCGCGATTGAAGTTCTCGCGCGGCACATCATAGTTTGCTTCCTTGGCCCGCGTCAGGAAGTCGGTGACGTAGGCCGTCAGCCACAGGTCGGTGCTGTAGGGACCCCACACACCGAACGCGCCGGTCGAATCCTGCATTTCGAAGACGCGGGCTATTGCCTTTTGCACGCGGTCCTTCAGCTCCTTGTCCTGCGCGACACCCACTTGCGCCGCGACGGCATTGGCGACCACGAGCGGCATCGCGCGCGACACCGTCTGCTCGGCGCAGCCGTAGGGATAGCGATCAAGTTGGGCGAGCAGCGTCGGCACGTCGAGACGCGCGGCCGGTCCGACCGACATGTTGATCCGCGTGCGTGACGGGATCAGGTCGTAAGCGATGTCGGATGAGACGACGAGCTTACCGCCGGGCTTCAACGACGAGATCGTCGTGCGCTTGATGTCGCCCGCGGGCGGGAAGACGTTGAACGTCATCTCGCGCTTGACGGCGATATCGTTCGGGCCGGTGACGACGGCCTTCAACGTGATTTCGCCCAGTTCCGACGGCTTGAAGACGATGCGCTGCATCGTGCGCTCGCCTTGCTTCAAGTCGGCGGTCTTATCGGCGATGGGAGTCAGCGTCTCGTTGCGGTCATCGCCGGTTTTTTGCGAAAGCGCGAGCTTGTACGGCGCTGCCGGGCCATCGACGTTGTGGATCGAGAAGCCGAGATCGACTTCATCGCCAAGCGTCATGAAGCGCGGCACGGCGGCGGTCAACGCAACCGCGTCGCGAACGATCAGATCGCCCGAGCCGTGGCCGACCTTATCGTTGCTCCAAGCGACCGCCATGAAGCGCACGGTGCCGTTGAAGTCGGGGAGATCGAACGAAACGCTCGCGGTGCCGTCGTCCTTCACCTGGACGATGCCGGAGTAGAGCGATACGACGGTTTCGACTGTCGGATTGCCCTGCAGCGCGGCGCTGCCGTCGCCGCCGGAGCGGAGCTTGCCACGGTCGGCGCGCATGCCGTCGATCAGCTTGCCGTAGAAATCGCGGATCTCGAACGATAGCTTCTGCTGCTGACCGAACCACTTTTCCGGCGCGGGCGTTTCGAAGCGAGTGAGGTTGAGGATGCCGAGATCTACTGCGGCGACGACGATGCGTGCATCCTCGCCGTGTGCCAGGCCTTCGACTTTCAGCGGCACATCGATGTGGGCGCCAGACTTCACCTTTTCGGGAAGTGTCACAGCAACTTTCAGCTGCTTGCTCGACTGGTCGATCGGCAGCCAGCGGACGCCAATGGCGCGGCTCGGCATGCGCTTTGCCGCTTCGTCCATCGGGCGATAGAGGATGGCGGTGGCGTAAGCGCCCGGACCCCAATCGGCGTTGACCGGGATTTCGACTTCGCCGCCACCCTTGGCGATATCGACCTCTTTCATCAGGTCGAGGCCGGCGCCGAGAACGGCGATGAGCGCCTTGCCGCCGAGCTTTGAGGCGATGCGCAGTTTTGCAGTGTCGCCTGATTTGTAGCTGTCCTTGTCGAGTGCGACGTCGAGCTGCTCCGGTGAATCGACCGTGTCGCCGGACGTGTACCAGCCGGCGTTGAAGATGACGCTCGAAGCCGGGCCGTCGGCGTCGTTGGAGGCGACGTCGAGGCGGTAGCGGCCCCACTCGATCGGCTGCGAGATCTTGGCGGCGCCGTCGGCGGTGACAGAAAGCTGTCCGCTGCCGATCTTGCGCTTCACAGTGACGGCGTCATAGGTCCATGAGCCGTCGCGGCGATACCATTGCCACGTCGTGTCGAGGCGGGTCAGCGTCCAGGTGAGATTGCTCGACGCTTCGGCTTTGCCATCGGCGCCCAGCAGCACGACGTTGAATTCGGCGGCCTGGTCTTCCGGCGCGGTGAAGTTGTCGAACAGCGGTTTGATGCCGATGCGTTCGAGCTTCAGATCGACGGGAAGCGTGATGTTTCGTTCAATCGTGCGGCCGCCATCCTCGCGCAGCTTGACGGTGATTGCGGCTTCGAGCGGTTTTGGCGTTTTCGGCATCTGCGGCAACGCGATCGGGACCTGGGCCTTGCCGTTCTGGTCCATTGCCAGATTGGCTGCGAGCGGCTGGCGCGCGGGATTTACGAGCTCGTCGGATTGGCCGAAGACATAGCCGGCGAAGCCTGAGACATCTTTGTTCGACGCGCGCACCACGACCTCGCCTTCGAGGCCGAGGCCTGCTGCGGGCGGACCGTAGAGATAGCGGCCGTCGGCGTCGATCGACTGGTTCTCATCGGGCGACAGCGCCTTGATGTTCGACGACAGCGTCATGTCAAGGCGTTCCGGGACGAAGTCCTCGACGAGGAAGGAGCGCTCGGCAATCGGCTCGGATTTCGGGTCGGTGTAAAGTTTCACGCGCCAGGTGCCGGTCATCGCGGATTTGGCGAGATGGGCAACGTGCGAACGACCGCCGAGGCCCTGGTCATTCATCAGGAAGCGCGACTGCTCGACGCCGTCGGGGCGGAAGAGGATCAGTGTCGCCGGCACGGAGGAGGCCTTGCCGAGTTGGTCGCGGACGAGGGCGGTGACGTTCACGTCCTCGCCGCCGCGATATACGCCGCGCTCGGTATAGACATAGGCATCGACTGGGCCAGCGGGGTCGCGGCCTTGCACGCCACGGTCGGACAAGTCGAAGGCGTTGAGCGTCAGGTCAAGGAAGGCATATTCGCCTTCACCTTTTTCGGCGACGAGAATGGCAGGCGCGGCGCCGCCTTCGCCTTTGGTGATGGCGGCGTCGAACTTGGCGTAGCCGCGATCATCGGTCGTAGCGGTCGCGAGCACTTCGTTGTTCTTGGCGATGAGCTTCACCTTAGCGGCGCCGACGGCCGTTGCATCGCTCAGCGAGCGCACGAGCGCGTGAACGCCGTCGTTGCCGGAAAACGCGGTGAGGCCCAGGTCGGAAACGATGAACCACTGCGTGGCGCGTTCGTAGCTTTCCTCTTTCTGCTTTTCGGACGGCTTCGCGACCATGACGTAGACGCCGGGTTCGAGCTTGCCGGTTGCATCCGTCACGGGCACGGCGGTCGTCACGTCCTCGTTGAGCTTGGACGCAATGTCCATCTGGCCTTCGTAGACCTTGATGCCGGAGCGATCGCGGATGTTGTCGACATCGTAGCTCGACAGTTGGCGGGCCATGTCGCCGTTCTGCAGCGTGGTCGCGAGATTGCGGTCGCCGATGCGGTAGACTTCGACGTCGATCTTGCTGGTGTTCGTCGTCGTGACCGGGATGCCCTGCTGACCGCGCGACGGCAGTACATAGGCTTTGCCGCCGAAGCGGACGTAGGCTGTGCGGTCGGGGATGTAGACAGCGATGTCGGAGGTTTTCAAAAGTTTCTCGCCGATGTCGGAGGGAAGACCGGCGCGGATCTGGACCTGATAGCGCTCGCCGTACTTCAAGCCCTCGAGGCAAAGCTGCTTGCCGTCCTGCACGAGGTTCTGCGGATCCTTGCCGCCGACGGAAATGAATTTCGCGACATCGGTCTGCGTGCGCGACAGATCTTCGGAGAACTGGAGGCAGAGACGCGGCGGCGTCGCGTCATTGTCAGTCTTGTAGTCGGTCATGCGGAAGCCGTACTGGCCACGCAGCTTGTCGTAGAGTTCGCGCGTCGCCTGATCGTCGGCGAGCACGAGGCTCAAGCTCAACGCGTCGATGGCGGGTCGCCAATAGGAGCGGGCTTCGAGAGTGCGGCCAAGAACGAAAAGCGCGTGCGCCTTGTCAGCGTTGCCGCTCGCAAGCTGATAGCCGCGATAGGCGGCGCCTGACGCATAGATCGGTAGGTCATAGCGCTCGCTCGAATTGTTCGGGTCGGGCGGGATTGCGAGCAGCGCTTCGGCGAGGCGGCTCCAAGCTGCCCAATCCTGGCCGTTGGCGGCGACGGCATTAGCGAGTGATCGCGATGCGGCGCGCGGATCGCTTGTGAAATCCTTTTCGGCCTGGGCTTTGAGGGCGGCCGGTGTTTTGCCGTCGGGTTTCCAGTTGGCCTTGAGGTAGGCTTCGTAGCGCTTGGCGTCGGCGGCGACGCCCTGATGTATGAAAGGTTTCGGGTCGGCGCTGGCGGTTGCGAAGGTCGCCAGCATGAGCGTGAAGACGACGGCAAGGCGCGCGAGGAAAATCATAGGTGGCGTCCTGTGTGAGTGCCTCGATAAAGTTCGCGAGAGCGGGCGCGCGGATGGCGGCCTCGGCTCATAGCGGGCGGATTATCGCGAGGCGGCGCTTCACCGTGAAGACCAACAGGGTCCAACGGCCGAAGCGCGGCGGTAATTTAGGAAATTCCGATGCTTGCTCGTTCTTGCGGCCTTTTTCCAATCCGTCGACGAGGCGCAATTTATCACGGCCCCAAGGGGCGGGGATAAGTTTCGGATTGGTGAATTTTGAAGGATGTTTTTCTAAATTGTTTGCGCCGGATCTGATGCGCATATTCCGTCGTGCCGACGCAGGTCGGCAGACCGACAGACATTCCACAAACGATTGCTCGTTGGCTGGATCCCGGCCTGCGCTGGGATGACGTTCATAAATGTCATCCTCGGCGTTAGGCCGAGGGTCTAAAGTCTCGATTGCGCGGTTGCCATGTGGATCCTCGGGACAAGCCCCGAGGATGACAGCCGGAAATTTCCGCTTCAGTGACGCGGGTTGCGCGGCAGAGCGTTGGGATCGTCGGAGCGCGCGGCGATGATTTCCGGCGACAGCTGACCCGTGGCCGAATGCTTCAGCGGCCGGCTGCGATCCCAAAGCTTCTTGAATGAGGCAATGGCGAAAACGCAGATCGAAGCGTCGTTCGGATGGTAGAGTTCGAAGGCATCGCGCTTGGTCGGATCGCGGCGCAAGCAATCGCCGATCCAGACGCGCGAATGCGAGAGTGTCAGCTGCTCGTGCGCCGGGCCGAAGCTCGAGTCGCCGAGAACGCGGCATTCAATGCCCGGAATACCGAAGACGGACGGCGCCGAAGGTTCTTCGACAGTCGTGTCGCCGGCGACAACAAGAATCTGCGCCCCTTCGATCAGACCTTCCGACCAGGCGGCGTAAAGCGCGCGCGCGGCGGGGCTGTCTGGGCTGCGAACGAAAAGCGTCAGGCAAACTTCTCGCGCGGGCTCTTCGCCGCGGGGGACGAAGGCCTCACTGATGAAGTCCTTGAGCCTTGCTTCCTTATCCGTTCGAGACATTGTCATTGGCCGCGAAGGTGAAGCGATGCGCATTTATAATTTCCCATTTCGTGCCGATCATGTTCGGAAATTCGAACTACCCCCCGCAGGGCATTCGGCGTCCCCAATTAATCCAAGAAGAATGTTAAACAAGCGTTGCGGCCCGGTTCTATTTAAGGCGAAGCGGGTTATTCCATTTTCTTTCCAAGCCTTTTTCATTCGGCGGCCGGTGGCGCGATCCGCCGGATGAAGGCGCGATCGTCATCCGACAGCGAATCCTCCGGTAACGCGGACAGTCCTTGTTCGTGCTGCGAAATTTCGGCGGATTGGCGAGAATCGGTCGGCTCGACATTCCGCCAGCGGCCGTCAAAACGGCTTATCGCCGCTTTGAGCGAATCCGGCATAACGGCCTCGCTGACCGGAACGGAAAATGTCGCTGTCTCACGCTGGAGGACGATGTTGGTGCGTGCCTCTGACTGCAACGAGGTCTGAGCATCGGCGCGTGGCGGGGCATTGCGTGGAATCGTGACGACCGTTGCCGGTCGCGGCTCGGGCAGAGGCGGCGGGGCTGGCGGCGTCGCATCGATCGTATTGCTGTTTGCCGCCATGACGGTGACGTCGGCCTCGGGATCGGGCTTCGGGGCGGCGCGCTTCACGCGCGGAGCTTGCGGCGGCGCAAACGCCGGCTCCGGGCGATAGGCATTCGCATAAGGGCCAAAGCGAGCGGCGTGCTCGGGATCGATCGCGGCGTTGGGACGGGCGGGTCGAATGCGCGGCTCGAAATTCGCCGGGAACGGCGGATCGATGCGGCGGTCGACATCGGCGTCCACGGCCGGGCTTTCCGGGGCACCTTTCGACGGCGGCGTGGGTTGCTGCGGTGCCGGGCTCGCGGGAACTGCATCCTCCTCGCTCGTGCGTCCGCCGATCTCGTTTCTTTCGGCGCGGCGCGCGGCGCCCATGACGGCACCAAGGATGATGTCGGACCAGGCGCCGTTCACGAACTTGTAGACGCGAAAAGATTCGGAGCCTGCGAATTTCGAACCTTGGCGGGCGAGGCGCTTCTGAATGCTGCCCGTCGTCGGCAGCATCGTACGTTTGAAAATCTTTTCGCGTTCGAAGCTTGCGAACAGGTTGGCAAGAAGTTGTGCTTCGACACGCAGGTTCTCGCGCTCGGTCGGATTCATGCGCGGTGGGGCGTCGAGGGGCACGGCGACGTAGTAGTCGCCGTTCATGTCGAAGACGACATGGCGGAAGAGCTCGAAATTCTCGCGGACCTGCTTGTCGCGGTGGATGTCGTTGAAGCGTGACAGGATCTCGATGACGGGCCCACGCTCGGCGGCCTGCATTTTCGGTACGAGTCCGTCGAGGCGGCTGCCGGGGCGCTTACCCATCGACACCAGAAACAGGCAGAGATCGACGAACAGCGCCACGGCGAGCGGGACATAGTCGCGCTTCGACAGGCCGGAGGCTTGCGTATCGTCGGTAGCGCGCACTTCCGCTGGGTTCTCGACCGACTGGATGGCTTTCTTCTGCAATTCGCGCAGTTCGTCGGCCGAGGGCGGCATCTTGAAGGCGAGAAGACCATAGAAGGTCGTCGTCAGGCGGCGGAAAGCTTCGATCGTCGCCTCCGGGCCTTCGACGGTCGCGATTTCCGGCTTCTGCAACTCAGGCAACTGGTCGATGGCTTTGACGACGCCGCGCAGCGCCATCTGCAACTGCGGGTCGGGGCAGGAGATCGGGCCGTTCTTGCCGCCGCCGAAGGTCGTCCGCTCGGCGCGGTCGGCGAGATCGGAGCGAATCTGGCGGAGCTGCGGATCGGTGCGGAAAGCGTTGAAGCCGGTGGCGGTCAGGTCGAGCTTGCGGCCGAGGGCGCGCATGAACTCATTGCGCGTTCCCGTCTTCGGATCGAACGTCGAGGCGTCCGCCGACACGATTTTCGTCAGGTCGCCGTTCAGCGCCTCCATGTCGGTCTTCACCGCACCGATCCGGCCCTTCACGAACTGCGAGGCGAAGGAGAAACGCTGCGCATCGTCTTCGCGCATCTTCCGGCGTGGTCCGTCGCCGGGCTTCGAGTTCGGACATGAGGTTCCCTTCGTTTGCTCGAGTTGTGCCTTGTCGGTCGAGACCTGTGTAAGCTGGGTGAGTGTCGCCTGAAGCTGCTCGAGTCGTGTTTCAGCGCCGTGAAGGGCGTTCTGCACTTCCGAGACGGCGCTTTCGGCCGAACGGGAAGCTTCGCCGCGGCTTTCGAGGACTTTCCAATAGAAGCCGAAGCCGAAACCGATCGAGATCAGCGACAGGAAGACATAGCCGCCGGCGTAGGACAGCTTGGTGAGAAAGGGGTGCGGACGAAAGAGCTGGTCGAGCAACCAGACGATCATCGTCATCAGCATCGCGACCGAGAAGCCGACGATGACGCGGTGAACGATCGGAAGATCGCCCATGTTGGCTTCGATCAATTCGAGCATGCCGACGTAGGTCGCGACCCACGAGAGCGTGCCCAGTCCGAAGATCAGGATCGCGCGCTTCCAGTCGCGTGGCGGCTTCTGCGGCGCGGCGGCATCGTCGCGCACATCGGCGTAAAGGCGCAGCGAGCCCGCCCCGCGCCCGAGTTCAGCACCTTCCCGGTTCATGACCGCCAACCCTACCCAAGAGAGATTTGCAAAGTCGGCGGCCAGTCGGCGTTTTTGATGGTTAAACTGCGGCTGAGCAATGTCGGAGTGTCGACGAATTTCCAGCGGCGCGATGAATGGATGTTGTCCCCTCTCCCCGCTTGCGGTGAGGGGGAAAGATCCAATTCGTCGTCAGCGGGTTGCTTCGGCGATTTCTTTCGAGCGGGTATGAACCGCGGCAACCGGTATGGCACGGCGTTGCGGAAGGAAGTCGCGACGCGGGTTTTGTTTGGCGTGATCGGCGAGGTCGTGCAGCAGGACGTCGAGGAGAGGCGCCGCTATTTGCGCTGCGTGGAGATCGCGCGCCCACGGACGCGATGCGTTGCCGGTTCCAACAAGCACCACGTAGGAATATGCAGCGCCGTTCGCGAACTGGATGCCGCCAGACGCCCAGGTATCGACGGTGGCGTTCGGATCAAGCGTGACGGAGGTTCCGGTCTTGGCGAAATGGAGCCGAAGGTCGCCGCGGCGGCGGGCGCACCATTGGCTCAAGCTTTTCAGAGTTCCATAGGACTGGCCACCCGCCTGATAGCAGAGGGGCGCTTCGAGCAATGTGCGAATCAGGCCGGTCGCGCTCGGCCGGATCAGCGATTTCGGGATGACCGCCGGACGGGCTTCGGCTGCGATGCCGGCGCCGCCTTGGCCCTTCTGCGTATAGTCGTAGGCCGCGACCAGCGTCGGCGGGTGCATCGGCTTGGTGCCGCGGCCGATCAAGGATGCGAGAATGATGCTCGACATGAAATGGACGCGGCGCGGCGCGCCGGCGATCTGGCCAAGGACGACGGCGGTCGAGGGAGGCGTTCCACCGAGCGCGGCGGCGGGCGGCATCGTGAAGCCGAAGCCGTCGATCAGGCGCTTGATCGGTACCTGCCCGAGTTGGGCGCCGCGATTGATGAGCGGTGCGTTGAGCGAGCAGGCGAACGCGACGATGGCGCGGCGGCTTGCGGTGCTCGATCCTTTGGCGCAGGTGTCGATGCCCCCGGAGGGGGCCTGCGGATCGGAATAAAGGCTGTCCGGTCCGTCGCGGCCTTGGTTCCCAAGCGCGACCGCGAGGATCATCTTGCCGGTAGAGGCGACCTGTCTGCTTTCGAGTCCTGGATCATAGAGGCCGGTGTCAGGCCGTCGCGCGGGAAGCGAACCGAAATAGGCGGCGGTCTCACCCAATTCATAGTAGCGGACGATGTTGCCGTTTGCGTCGGCGGCGACGGCGATGACATTGGGCAGCGACTTGTCGGCCGTCACCTTCTTGGGATCGAGCGTGAAGGCCGGATCGATACGGGACGCCCATTTGGTGTCGAGGGCGGCGAGTGCGCCATCGATCTTGTCGCGGAATGCGAGGTTCTCGCCGATGTCGAACGTCGTGGTGACGCCGCGGACGTAATCGCGCCAGGCAAAACCGTAGCTCTGCTTCATTTCCTCGCGAATGCCGAAGCGGGCGGCGGGCAGCAGCAGATTGGCCCGGATCATCGGGTTGGCTTCTGCGCGCTTCATCTCGGTCGGCGCGAAGCGTTCCAGCGCGGCTTCGAGCTTCGGCTTGACCTTCGGATCGGGCGGCCCGCCGGCGAGCGCCATCAGCTCGAAGACAACTTTTTTCTGCTCGGCTTCGTCCGTGATGAGCTTTTCAGCGCAGGTGCGGGCGCGCACTTCCGTGATGTAGCGCCAGCGGTCGAGACGGACAGCGTTGAGGCGATCATTGCCTTCGAGCAGGATGATCGGCTTGTTGACGGCGGAGGCGAGTACGAACTGCTCGGCGGTCGAAAGGTCCTTGGCTTCCTTGCCGAACACGACCTGGCTCGTGACTTCAACGCCGTGCAGCGGTTGGCCGCCTGTGCGCTGTGCGAGCCAGATGTGGTTCGCCGCCCACTGCTTCAGAAGCGTGTCGTCGCCGCCGCGCGTCAGCTCGCGATAGATGACGGGGGCGAGCCACCATTCGCCGACCTTACGTTTCAATTTGTCGATGCCGCTTTCGCCGGCGCTCGGCGGCGTCTTGTAGATGACGCGGGCGAACTGCATCGGCAGGGTCGAGCCGCCGACGCCAAGCGAGGGGCGACGTGACGCGATCGATCGCGTGACGGTAGAGAGCGGGATTTTCAGAACGCCGACGAGATCGATGCCGAAGGGATTGAGCGGGCCGCCGAGATAGCGATCCTCGTGATAGGAGAGGCAGCGCCAGTATTGCTCCGGCACCTCGCGCACCGGGATCGACTTGTGATCGGGGTTGGCGACGTAATCGCCGAGCGCTATGGCGCTGTCGGTGTAGTTGACGTCTCGCAAGCTATCGAGGCGCGGGTCAAACGTGCCGACGAAGCTACCTTTCGGGTCGTAGATCGCGGTCGCGAGCCAGCGTTCGGCGTCGTAGCCCAATTTGTCGTGCATGGAGAGATCGCCGATGTAGCCCCGGATGGGCGCGGCGATGTAGACTAGGACCAAGGCAAAGAGGACATAGAGGATCGCGGCGGTGAAGACGTGGCGCAGCGGTCCGAGCTTCGGATTGAACGCGACGGCCAGCATGAGCCAACGTGCGATCCGCCGCGGTGCCCAGAGGCAGAAGTCCGCGATGGCGGTCAGATGCCGCAGGAGACGTAACATCGATGTCGCAAAGCCGCGCTAATGCCGACGCCGAAACGGACGGCGGCTTAACGCGGGACGCTAGTTGACTTTTGCGGCGTCAACTCAGCGAACTCGGGGCGGTTTCCGATCCCAGAGACGGCAAATATGTGGCTTGCTCCGGCAGCAAATGCGGCCGGAGAAGCGCAGACGATGAAGGGCGCGTCCTTGGCGACCGCCGATCAGAAGTTATTCATTAGAATAAAAAGACCAACGCCAATAGCCGGTCCGATGAGGGCCGCAACGACCATCATGACGAAAGGTTTCGCCACCATAACACCTTACCCCGCACTGAACTCGTAAGTTCACTCCACTGTTACGCGCGGCCCTACGCGATGTTTCGACCGGTTTGCCCCCTCGATCGCCTCATCACCTTTTCACTGAAAGGAGCCGCCCCCCGTCAGCGCGCCGAGTGTACATCCCTTACGGCTCAGCTTTGATCAGACTACAGCGTTGCGAAAAAACTTGACAGGGGATGTTCGGATTTTGCAGCCCAGGCCGTCGAAACGCGGTCACAACAACCCCAACAGTTAACCTATGCGGAAACCCAGCGTTTCCTGATCACTATAATCTATATATTTTATAATCATTCCAGATGGTTGCGGTATTGTGGTGCGCTGACGATCGCGTTCGCGGCGGCAACTTCCGGCCATGCACCATCACGGATTATGTCAAAGTTTGAAACGCGAATTGAATTTTAGCGCAGATCGAACAGACGCAACTGGCGTTCATCCGTACCCCTCGTTTCGGCAGCCAACTGCTCGATGCGGTCGAAGGGAACCTGTTCGGCGCCGATCAACGATCGCTGCGCCTTCATCGGCCTTACCAAACCTTCCTGCACAAGATGGAACTCGCCGACCGTCTGGCCGGGGAGGGCGGTCGCGGGATCCAGACCAGAACTCCGATTGGAATGCCGCCTTGAGCTTGCGCAGCGCAGTGTCTTCGCGGACGCGGCCGATGAACCAGCTGGTGATCTGATCGCGGCTTTTATAGTCGAGGTCGCCTGGCGACTGGGTCGCGAGCATCATACCGAGGCCGGCGGAGCGGGCGCGCTTCAAAAGGCTTTGCAGCGGCTCTGCGGTCGCCGGCTTCGAGTTCGCCGGAATGTAGAGATCAGCTTCGTCGAACATGACGACGGCCTGCAGTTCATCATTGGGGTTGCGCTGACAGAAACGCAGCGCTTCCGACAGGAACTGCGAGACCCAGAACAGGATGTTTTCGTTGTCGCCGAGGAAGCCCGTGTAGATGACGGACAAGCGCGTGCGGTTCGGACGCTGGTAACGGCCGAGACCAAGCAGGCTTTCCATGCGCAGGCTTTCGCCGCCACCTTCGAACAGTGCAGCGTTGCGCAGGCGGAGCGAATCCAACTGAGCGACGAGATCGCGGCGCAGCTTGCCCGACGGGTCCATGCGCTGGGTCTGGTCGGTGAGCTCGGGGTGCTCATCCTCGAGCAGATGGATCAGATCGGCGAGCGTCACTTCGTTGGTCGAGAGCGAGCCGAGAATGCGCAGAGCGACGGCGAGGACGCCGGATTGCTTCTGGTGCGTCGCGGAATTCTTCAGATGCAGCATTTCGCCGAGAGCGGCGGCGGACAGGTTGGCGAGCAGCTGCTGCTCATGGTCCGGCAACTCGTTGATGCCGTTCGGCAGCAGCGTGATCGAGATCGGGCGTCCGGAGGCGCGACCGGGCGTATAGACGGCGACGTCGATCGCGTCCGCGAGTTTTTCGCGCTCAGCGCGACGATCGGGCGTCTCGTTGTCGTTGGCGCGCCAGACTTCCGGGTTGGCGTAGCTCGCGAGATCGCCCTTGCGGTCGATCAAGACGGCGGGCACGCCGCGGAGCAGGAGCTGCTCGATGAGCGAAAGTGCGAGCGTCGTCTTACCGGAGCCGGAGCCGCCCAAGAACGCCGCGTGACGCTTCAGAACGCTCTTGTTGAGGGTCACAGGGCGTGCGCGGTGAGCGTTCTCTCGGCCCGCAAGGATGCTCGCGCCGTAGCTGCCGTTTTCGTCCAGAATGACCGACATCGGCAGATCGTCGTCGTTGGCCGGCAGGCATGAGTCTCGGCCGTTCGGGTTTGCGGCGCGCGCCTGCTCCGCGGAGAGCGTATCGAAGCCGTCGAGCGAGGACTGCGGGTCATCCATTTCTTTCGCGACGAGGCGCGGCACCGGACGGCCGAGCAGATCGAGGCGCAAGAGGTGCGTGATCGAGATCAGGCTTGACAGCGGCTTGGCGCCTTCGAGCCACTGCGTCATGCCGGCGTCACCGCGATGATGGGCGGCGAACTCGCGCACCGTCATCATGCGTTCCCATTCGGGGATCGGCACGAGAAGCTGACGGCCGCCGTTCTCGCGGAATTTCCTGAGGGCCTGCGCCGTCTGGTTTTTCGAATTCGGCGGGAAGTCGCTGGCGCGCAGCATGAAGCAGGGTTTCCCCTGCATCGACGTCAGCACCTTGTCGAGCTGGCGCTTCAAGGCGCCGCCTTGGGTCTTGCCGTTGCAGATGAAAATGCGCACGTCGTTGGCAAAGCCCGTCCGGTGGCGAACGGTGAGATCGAGCGCGGGAAGTTCGTCTCCGAGTTCCAGCCTCTTGGTGGTAATCTCGATCGCGCGGGCCCATTCGTCGCGCGCGAGTTGCAGAGCGCCGGACAAAATATCGACCAGCTCGCCTTCGTCGGCGGGCATTTCGGCTTCGCTTTCATTGGCGAAGCGCTCCCACATTTCGCGAAATTGCACGGCCGACAGCGAGCCAGGGGCGTCATCCTCGGCGCTGCCGAAGCCGATGGCCTGGCCGAGCGCCTGGGCGAGCGTAGAAATGAACGATGGCCGCTCCGGTTCGGCGTCGCGATCGTCGCCTTCGGTCGAGGTTGCTTCGCGCAGGCGCGATTGCGCGTGCTCGAGCAGGCGCCGGGTCGACAGACCTCCGAACTCTTCGAAGAACTGCGGTCCGAAGAATTGCGAGGCATCCGGAAAGCTCAACCCGCTACCGTTCAATTCCGACTGGTAGGCGAGGCGCTTCGAGATGATGAGGCGCGCTTCCTCAGGCGTCCGGCTTTCGCGGAGCAGAACGGGTCCCGATTTCTCGATGCGGTCGATGTAGGATTGCGCGACGAGGCTGCGGACCTGGCCGTAAAAATCTTCCAGGCACGAGATAATGATGATTGCGTTGGTCAGGCGGTTGGCGATCTGGATCAAGTCGCGGACGGCGCGCTGAAAGCGGTCCTCGGCGTTGTCAAAGAAGCGCAGGTCTTCGACCTGGTCGATGCAGAACACCAACGCGGCGCGATCGACTGTCCACACGAGCGCGCCGAGCGCGGCGATGATTTCGAAGGCGCGGTCTTCGCCGTCGTTGGGATCGAGGGCGCTGACGGCTTCGTGTGCGATCGGCGTGAGGTTGCGGCCGTTCAAGTATTGGCGGACGCGCTGATCGATGCGCGGGTCGCGGCGCTGAAGGTAGAGAAGCGCGCGCACGATGTTGATGTCGAGTTCGCGTGTCTGGAATTTCTCGCAGGCGACGATCTGGTCGGCGAGGCGCAGGATCAACTTCGCGAGTTGTTTATCGTCGAGCGTGTCGTCGCGAAGCTTTTCGAGATCAGCGGACGAGATCACCTCGGAATCGAGCACCATCCGGTTGGTCAGGCGCTGGAGCGCGGACTCACCGAAGCGGTCGGGATCGTAGGGCTTTTCGAGCGAATGGACGAGGCGGCGCAGATAGAAGTCGGCGTAGTTCTGCACGTCGGGCGTCATCTGCGCGTAGCCGAAATAGGTTTGGCCGGTGCGATGCGAGTCGGTGCGCAGCGCGCGCAGAAGATGGGTTTTGCCGGCGCCCGACTGGCCGTGGAACAGCAGGATGCGATCCTGCATGTGATAGCCGCGGCCCGACGTTACCGCCGTCAGCAGGTCGTTGAATTTCTGGCGCGCCTTGGCGTGGATCTCGGGCACGTCGACCGGGTCGGCGCGCCAGAGATCATCTTCCCAGGTGATCGAATGCTCGAACGCCTCGCTCAGCTTGTCGGGCGAGAGCGAGGGAGCAAACGACGACTGTTTGAGGGAGGCGCCTTCAACACCCATTTCGAATCGAAATGCCTTCAATCTTGAACGCGCACAAAGTGCCAGACGGTATTTTTGTAGAGGATTTTGGAATCCTCGAGCGACTTCAGATCGCGGCCGTCCTTGAGATCAGCGGTCGCCAGTTCGAGCCGCCCGGAGCGATGGGCTTCCGCGAGCATTCCCTTGAACGCAATCTCGGATAAACCCCAGTCGGGCCGCGCGTTGCGAATCGCCTTCCATACCAAAGAGATAAACGCCTTCCTGTTGCCTGGCCAGCCCTCAGCGACAGGTCGTGCCGCATCGACAACAGCGCGACAGAATTCCGGCATGTCGGGTGGCGAGACAACTCGCGGCGGGGGAACGCTCGTTCCGTCGAGCGGCAGTCGGTCGTTGGCAGGCCTTGGCGTCGGCGAACGAGGCGGGCGCTTCTGGGGCTCGGCGCGCTGCGACGGCCGCTGAGCGTGAGCGTTTTCGCTTTCCTCCCGCGGTTCAAGCAGCGAGCGCAGAAGTGCAAGCTCGAGGGCGGCAACGCTTGCCTCGCGGGCTCCGGCAATTTCACAGGCGAGCTGGATGATGAGCTTGCCGTCGCTCGAAATCTCGCGCGGGGAACGGAACAGCTGGCCGGCGAGGAGGCGGCCGGCTTTTGCGGGGAGTCCTGAACCTTTGCCAAGGCCGGTCTTGATCTTGTTTCCGAATGCGCGTTCGAGTGCGACGATGGCGAGTTCGGATCTGAGATCGGCGGGGGAGAGCACGCGCGCGGTCGTCTTGCCGTAGCGATGCTGTAGGATCAGCGCCGCAAGGCCTTCGGGACGCGTGAGCGCCTTGCGGATCGACGGCGTATCGCTCGCCGACAGGGCGCCGAGGATGAGCGAAGTTTTGGCCTCGCCCCAGGAGGTCGGGAAGGCGCGGACCGCGGCGAAGCGTTCCTCGGCGGGCTGTCGGCCTTTTTCGGTGACGGCGAGACGGCCTTTCGCCTCGGTAATCAGACCGGCGCCGATCAGCGAGCTGATGGCAAGCTCCGCCGAGCGACGGAACTCCAGGCCGGACATACGGGATGTCAGCAGCGGGGCGACGTCGCGCTGCAGATCGGCGCGTGTCGCACCACCCACGGCGATGCGCAGAAGCAAAAGCTCGCGGACCGTCAGCAGAGGCGACGCGCTGCCCTCGGTCCTGCCGGAATGTTCGACGGCTGCACTCATCGAATGGTCTCCCCGCGCGAATCAAATGCGCTGTCGCGACAACTTCGATGATTGGTTGAGCACTTCCAAGGGCTCCACCGCACTGGCCCACAGCGTGGAGGCCCGTCCCAAATGCTCGTAAAAGCCCGTCGTGCCAGCCTTTTGCCAATCCCGCGTCAAAATCGCGACACCTTGTTGGCGCGATCATAGAGGCGGTGGGGTTACGAGTTTCGTTGAGGGTTCCGAGTCATGGTTGGCTCTCAGAGGCCGCAGGGGCGCGCGAAAGGCGGCGAGTCGCAATTTGTTAGCGTTAACGTCCAGTTAACGGATTTCCGGCAATGCTGACCGCAGCCGCACGTCTCGTGCCGGGAGTTGCCAAAATGTATCGCGTTGCGCTCACAGCCGGGCTCGTCACCGCTTTAGCCGGTTGCAGCCTCGGTTCCACCTCCATCACGTCCGGATTTAGCGAAAACGAAACGACGGCGTCGGTGACGCCATCTTCGTATTTGTCTTCGAAGAGCAGCGCCGGGCTTGGCGGCGATCCGTCGGCTTCGCGCGGAACGCAGGTCGCGATGCTCGACAAGGCACCGTCGGGTACATACGAGAAGGCAGCGCCGGGCGTACTGGCCGATCGTGACTATTCCAGAACGTCGCTCAACGCGGAAATGGCGCGCGACGTCATCAACGCCTATCGCAAGAAGTTCGGCTTGAAGCCGTTAAAGCTCAACGCCGAATTGACGGAAGCTGCTAAGTCGCATTCGCGCGATCTCGCCAAGTGGGACCGCATCTCGCACTATGGTTCGGATGGCTCCAATCCGTGGGATCGGGTGAAGCGCACCGGCTACAAAGCGCGGTTGACGGCCGAGAACGTCGGCACGGGGCAGATCAACTTCAACGAAGTGATGAAGGGTTGGGAAGAGAGCCCGGGTCACAACAAAAACCTGCTGACCCCTGACGCCACCAACATGGGCATCGCGCTGGTCCAGGATCCGCACACCGAATTCAAGTCGTTCTGGACGCTCGTGATCGCATCGCCGATGTAGGACTTCTATTTCCCTGTTTCCTTCGGCCCAAGGGGAGAGGCAAATTCTCACATCTCGTCGATGCGTTCGCGCTCGCGAGTGCGGACGAGTTCGGCGACGCTTGTCCACGCCCATGCTCTACCCGCATCGCCCTTCTGGCCATGATAGAGAGCGAAGAACTCGGCGACACCGGCCGCAAACGTACCGTGCCTGCCTTCAAGTACTTCCGCCATCGCGCCCAGGTCCTGAGGCGGCGGCG
Source organism: Hyphomicrobium sp. (assembly GCF_047600905.1). Taxonomy (GTDB): domain Bacteria; phylum Pseudomonadota; class Alphaproteobacteria; order Rhizobiales; family Hyphomicrobiaceae; genus Hyphomicrobium_B. Next base: position 3,584,138 of record NZ_JASGKD010000001.1, read on the forward strand.
TAATGTCAACGTCGGTATCCAAGGGCGCACGGCGCGGCCAAGTCATCGTTCAGTCCCACTCAAGGCTTAATGAAAGCTTCCCGTGTCTGTGCCAAAGCAAGTTTGACGCCATGACGCGTGCTGATGGTTTCAACGCACTTGGAATTTAGGTTAAGCTTGGGGTTGTTTGGTTTGCATCGCGCCTGTGGACTGCGAAAAGCGAGGAATGCAGCAGTATGAAATGGGTTTCGGGCGCGTTGGTATCGGTCGCTGCAGCGGTTTCGCTTTTTGGCATGACCGGAAATGGCGCAGCGCGCGCGTGTGCTTTAGCGCATGGCTGTGCCGGAATGATACTCGCGCAAAACGCCGATCCGGATGACTCGGCACCTGACGGCAATTCCGCCGAACCGCCATCCAACACCGATCCCGACAATGGCTCATCGGACGATAACGATCAGGCGCCGAACGATGGAGCCGGAGACGACGACGGCGCGGGTTCGGAGCAGGCGTCGCCGCCTGAGCCCGCACAACCGCCCGGATGCATTTTCGATAAACGGCCGCTGGAGTTGCTGGTTTAGACGGGCCGCACGAAAGAGTTGGCGCGTTAGGGCTAATCCGCCGTCGTCTGCGATGCGGCTTTCGTGGTGACGGGCCCGGTCGTGGTGTTGTCAGGTGCGCCTTCCGTCTGCGGACCCTTCAGAGCCGAGCGGGCATCGTCGGGGGCACTGGCGGATTTTTTGGCGTCTTTTTGCTTGGAAGCGGCGAGCTTGCGCTTCGATTTATGCTTGGCGCCGGCGGTATGGCGGAGATGACCGCCGCAGCCCCATGCCGCGACGGTGTCGCGCACCGAGATCACCGGCTTGAAGTTGGCGTCCATCGGATAGCTGTCGATGGTGTTGGTGTTGAAGAGCTGCTTCCAATCGTAATTCTGGAAGCCATATTCGAGAAGACTCGCGGCACGGATCGCGCGTTCGTTGCCGGATGACTCGCCGAGAACGACCGCCATCAACCGGCGATCGTCGCGCGTCGCGCTGGCGATGACGTTGTAGCCGGAATCACATGTGAAACCGGTCTTCATTCCGTCGGCGCCCGGAAATGTCTTGAGAAGGGCGTTGTGGCTGCCAAGGCGACGCTTGCCGATGCGCATGTCGGGCATTGCCCAATAGCTTGCATACTGTGGGTATTCGCTGGTGATGATGCGCGCGAGCCTGGCAAGGTCGCGGGCGCTTGTCAGCTGGCCTGGATCGGGCAGGCCGTTGGTGTTGACGTAATTCGTATGCGTCATGCCGAGGCGCTTGGCGGTGGTGTTCATGCGCTCGATGAACTTGGCTTCGCTGCCCGAGATGGCTTCCGCGAGCATGACGGTGACGTCGTTGGCGGATTTCACGATGACGGCCTGCAGAGCCTGCTGCACCGTCAGAGTTTGGCCGACCTGCAGACCGACTTTGCTCGGCGGCTGGAGCGTCGCCGGCAACGAGCAGGGAATTTTGTCGTCGAGGTGGATTTCGCCGTTCTTGATGGCTTCGAATGCGATGTACGCCGTCATCAGCTTCGTCAGCGACGCGGGATGCCAAATGTCGTCGATGTCTTCGGCGTAGAGGATTTTTCCCGTTGACGGCTCAAACAGCAGCGTCGGGCTGGCTGCGGCGGGTGAAACCGCCAACCACATCAGCACTCCCGCAATGATGGCCGACGTCGTTAAGCGCATACAGTCCTCAAAAATCCTCAGGGTTCGGCTAGCATATTCGCGGCAATGGGCCAACCGAGCGCCGGCGGGCGCGAACCTTATGACAAGTTGTGTTGCTAATGCGGCGCTACTTTACGGAAGCCTGCCGTGCGTAATCGGGATTCAGAAATCAACTCGCGTGATTCTATTACGACCGCGGTTTAGATACCAGCAGGATGTCGTCGGGTTCCGTTGTTCACAGGGGATGACATGGGGAATTGGGCGGTTGCGCCGACCGCATGGATACCCGGCAGAAAAGAGCCGGCGCGATGTTTGCCGGCTCCTCCGCCTTAAGGCTTTATCGTCACGCCTTGGGCTTCGACAACGCGCTGAGTTCAGCGAATTCCTTGTCGGTCAGCTTGATGTTGGCGCCGGCGATGTTTTCCTCGAGATGCTTGACCTTCGAGGTGCCGGGGATCGGCAACATCACAGGGCTGCGCTTCAAGAGCCAAGCGAGCGCGATTTGGCTTGGGCCGGCATCGTGATTTTTCGCGATGGCTTCCAGACGTGAACCTGGTTTGGCGAGATCGCCGGCAGCGAGCGGGAACCAGGGAATGAAGCCGATGCCATGCTTTTCGCAGAAATCGAGAACGCCTTCGCTCGACCGATCGGCGAGATTGTAGCGGTTCTGAACCGTCGCAACTTTAAAGAACTTTTGCGCGGCCTCGATTTCCTTGACGCCGACCTCGCTCAAGCCGACGTGGCGGATCAGACCTTCGGACTGCATCGACTTGATCGCGTCGAACTGTTCGTTCTGCGGCACCTTCGGATCGACGCGGTGCAATTGCCAAAGATCCAGGCGCTCAACACCGAGCCTGCGAATGCTGAGCAGAACCTCCTGGCGGAGATATTCGGGCCTTCCGAGCGGGATCCAAACGTCGGGGCCGGTGCGGGCGAGTCCTGCCTTGGTCGCGATGGTCAGACCCTTGTAGGGATAAAGCGCTTCGTGGATCAGGCGCTCGCTGACTTCGGGTCCATAGCTGTCGGCGGTGTCGATGAAGTTGATGTCGAGTTCGGGGAGTTTGCGAAGCGTGCGTAGCGCTTCCGCCTTGTCGGCGGGTTCGCCCCAAATGCCAGGTCCGGTGATGCGCATGGCGCCAAAGCCCAACCGGTTGACGGGCATATCGCCGCCGATCTTGAAGACTCCAGAATGATTTTTCGCAATCGTGGTCGCTGTCATGGCTCGTGCCTTTCGTTTCGTTTGCTTGGGGGCGAGAACTGCAAATGACGGTTCGGATTCTTGCGTGCGAGGTTTCGTGCGGATCGGTGAATAAAAGGTCGCGACGACCGGCGGTATTCGATTTAAACGATTTTCGCGGTGCGTGTATCAGTGCGAGTCGTGTGGAAGCGGCGTCACTTCCGAACATGCGGTCTGGACGCGAATGTCGTCGCCGATGAAGCGGCAGATCTCTTCCTTGCGCGATGGATTGTTGCGCATCGTCTCGGCGGAGATCTTATAGCCGTATTGGCGCGCAACCTCGGCAAGATAGCCGTCGCGGCAGTAAGGTGTCGATATCGGGCGGCCCTGAACGATCTGATAGTCTTCCCTACATTCGATCGCGCCGGCGTTCGTGGCAGCCGCCAGAACGAACGCGCCGGTCATAAAGCAGAGCCTTGCGGCATCGGAACTCAGCATGGCCGTTCCTCCAGTCTGCATGAATTTACCCGCGGCGGGCCGCGAGGGATTTCAGCAAGACGATATGGGGGCGGTTTCGGCCGGGCTCAATACGGCCCGCGAGAGGCGATACCTGCTATCACTTTATCGAGGGCCGCTATCCGTTTGTCATAAGCCTCGGTCAAACAGCCGACGTTGTCGCCGCAGGCATCGCGGGATGCGAGCCAGCTGCGCTGGGCGTCCTGGATGTCACCGCGCTGGCCCATGGCGACGAGAGAGGTGGCGACGGCGTACAGCGTGGCCATGCGAGCTTCGCTCTGGCCGAGCGCATAAGAGCCGCAGATGGTTTTCTCGGACGGCGAGCCGGCCTTGCGACAATTGAGGGGGGCGTATTCGCCGGCAACGGCTGCGTACGAGGTGCACGCGAGGGCCAGGGCCGTCGCGATCACGGCTGCGGTTCGCCTCGGCATGATTTCAATCTCCGGGACTTCTCAGAACATCGACGAGATCGAGCGCTGGAGCGTGTCGAAGCCCCGGCTAATCGTCGTTGTGACATCCTCATTGTTGGCAGGCCGCCGTTTGGCTGTCTTCCCTTTTTTCGCTTTCGCGGAGGATTTTGGCGGCTCGGCTGCCGCACTCGGAGGCGCGGGCATCGGATCGGCGGTCTGAACCGCGGGGAGAGGCGAGCCGCCCTCGAAGCGAATGGTCGATGTTGTCGGCGAAGGTTCTTTGACGTCGGCCGCGGCGTCGTTGCTCGCCATGACTTCATGTTGGTCGGCGCGCTGCAGTTCGACGGCTGGAGCCGGTGCCGGCGGTGGTGCTGAGTTCGGACGGGTTGCCCTTTGAGGGCGTCAGCATTTCGGCCGGCGCCCACGCGCGGCGAAGGAGGGCCGAATCTTCTGCTTGGGAACTATTGCTGCTGTCGGCAGCCGGAGACGGCGCCGATTTCGATGCCATGAACTCGACGTGCGCCTGCTCGGCTGCGATCTGCAATGAAGATCCGAGCGATCCGGTTTCGATGGTGCGGCCGCGCTCGCACATCACGGCGTCGTTCGATTCGATGAGGGCGACGAGGGCTTCGTCCGGTCCGTCGACCGGCAGCTCTGCGTTCGTGGAATGGACGAAACTGCGCATGGCTTCCTTTGACGCAGCGCTCCAGACGCCGTTGATCGGGCCGTCATAGCATTCTGCGCGCGCGAGGGCTTTTTGAAGCTGGCGGACTCGGGCCCGTTCCGACGATTTGCTAGAAATGTCGAACGGTATTTCCGACGATGCCGAGGCCAAGCGGATCAGCTTGGAATTGGATGAGATCGATGCCTGGGGCTTAAATAGCGGTGTCGACGGCACGGTTTGCGCTTCGGCGGTCGAGGTGACGCTGTCCGGCGCGGCCGTGACGTAGAGGGCGAAGCCAACCCCCGCGGTCATCGCGAGAAGGAAAAACCCGCCAAGAGCCGTAAACAGGCTCGCCAGAATTGTCCGAACGCTACCCACCGCTACAACACTCTGCTTACGAACTAACGCGACAAAAATACCGAAACCCGCCGCCGATGCGATAGGACGATTTTCAGCAAATCGTCTTTCCGATCAGAGGCATGAGCGGCTTCCGAAGAAAATTTGCAATCGTTGCCGCCCGCGGCTTTTTCATAGGCCCTGGCGGCCTCCCCGCCTAGTGCGGAAGCAGCGAAGTCGGTGCAAATTTCAGATGTTCAGCGCGCCTTTGCGCTCAGCGCTGCAAGTATGCAACAGGGGCGGGGTGCGTTAGCGGGTCCGTTTCGGCTGTGGTAGCCGTGTCCGGGAAATTTCGGCATGACGGGCCGCGTCAGGATCGCGAGCTTGTTATTTTAAATGACATATATCATTTATCAGTCGGATTTTGCCGGTGCCGGCAAGTGACGCATGATGCGGGTCTGAAAGATCTCAGGGAAGGGGTTCACGTGGCCGAACGTCGAGGAAGTCCGCGCATTGTCGTCACCGGATTGGGCGTCGTGTCGCCGCTCGGCGGGACGGTTGAAGCAACCTGGACGCGTCTTATCGCGGGGCAATCGGGCATCCGGCGACTGGATGATGCGATCGTGCCCGATGTCGATTGCAAAGTCGGCGGTGTCGTTCCGGACATCGGCGAAGATCCCGACGGTTTCGATCCGGCGAAAGCCATTCCGGTCAAGGACCGTAAGAAAATGGATCGCTTCATCCAGTTTGCGGTGGAAGCCTCGCGCCAGGCATTGGCGCAGTCGGGGTGGGCGCCTGTGGATGAGATTGCGCGCGAACGGACGGCGACTGTTATCGGATCGGGCATCGGCGGATTTCTGACGATTACCGATGCGGTCCAGACGGTCGATAGCCGCGGCGCGAAGAAGCTTTCGCCTTTCACGGTTCCGGCGTTTCTCGTTAATCTCGCGGCGGGCAACGTATCGATCATCAACGGCTTCAAGGGGCCGCTCGGGGCGCCGGTGACGGCGTGTGCCGCAAGCGTGCAGGCGATCGGCGACGGCATGCGCATGATCCGTAGCGGTGAAGCCGATATCGCGCTGTGCGGGGGCGCGGAAGCCTGCATCAATCGGGTCGCGCTCGGAGCCTTCGCGGCAGCGCGGGCATTATCGACTGGATTTAATGATCAGCCAACGAAGGCGTCGCGACCGTTCGATATGGCGCGCGATGGTTTCGTGATGGGCGAAGGCTCAGGCATGCTTGTGATCGAGACGGAAGAGCACGCCCTGGCGCGCGGCGCCAAGCCACTCGCGGAATTGGTCGGCTACGGGACGAGCGCCGATGCCTATCATCTGACGTCGGGTCCGCCGGACGGCAACGGCGCGCTGCGTGCGATGAGGGCTGCGCTTGCGATGGCCGGCATCGGACCGGACGCGATCGGGTATCTCAATGCGCACGCGACGTCGACGCAGGTGGGCGACGGCGGCGAGCTGGCGGCGATGCGGACACTTTTCGGGAACGGACCTGGTGCCGCAATTTCATCGACCAAATCGGCGACCGGCCATCTTCTTGGGGCGGCGGGTGGTCTTGAAGCGGTGTTTTCCGTTCTGGCGCTCCGTAACGGCATCTTGCCGCCGACACTCAATCTGACCGATCCGGATCCGGAAGCGGAAGGTCTCGACCTGATCGGACCTGAGGCCCGCAAGAGTGAGGTCGAATACGTGCTGTCGAACGGCTTCGGATTTGGCGGCGTCAACGCGTCGGTGATTTTCCGGCGCTGGGCTGATTGAGCCGCAGCGTCAATTGCCGGCAAGCCGATCAGCCATGGCGGCGATTGTGCGATCGTAGACTTCGGCTTTATTCCATTCGGCGATAACGCTGTAGTTCGGCGATCCGGGCTGCCAGCCGGCGCCGCGCTGCCAGCCATGTCCGGCAAGGAAGTTAGCGGTGGAGGCCAGAACGTCGGGCACGCTGTTGATCAGGTCTTTTCGGCCGTCACCGTCGAAATCGACGGCGAAGCGAATGTAGGGCGTCGGCAGGAATTGGGTTTGCCCGATCTCGCCTGCCCAGCCGCCGCGCAATTGCGATGGTGTCAGGTCGCCCTCCTGGACAATCCGGAGGGCGTCGAGAAGTTGTCCGGTGAAAAATTCAGACCGGCGGCAATCATAAGCGAGCGTGGAGAGCGAACGGATGATGGAATAGCGCGCGCCCAAGTTGGCGCCGTAGTTCGTTTCCAATCCCCAGATCGCGACGATGATGGGTGCCGGCACGCCGAAGCGTTGTTCGATACGATTGAGAAGCGCGCCATGGCTTCGCATCAGCGCGCGACCGTGGCGGATCATGCCCTCACTGACGCGGCGCGCATAGAATTGCGTGAAACTCAATTTAAACGAGCGCTGCGAGCGATCGAGGCGGACGACGGTCGGATCGTAGGTCACGCTCGACAAGGCTGAGACGACAGTGCTCGACTTGATGCCTTGAGCGCCGGCCTGAAGGCGAAAGCGTTGCAGCCAGACGTCAAAGCCCGCCGACCCGTTGCCGCACTGAGCAACGGCGTCGGCAGCGTTGCCAGCGAGAAGAAGGCACGCAAGAGCCAACGCACGAAACTTGATTTTCAAAGGCGCGACAGATGCGGACGGCATGGTTTCTTTCGAACAGGATTGCCTCAACACAGGGTTAATCGGATAGGGCGGTGAGAGGCATAAGTCCTTACTGTCACAATTTGACGGCGAGGCCAAATGCGTTCTCTGCGGCTCAATTAGCGCCGCAATTGTCGGATTGCATTTGGCTGCGGCTGTTACGTGGGGAACAGCAAGTCGCGCATAGACGGAGCACCGTAGCGCTGCTCTTGGGGGCAATGGCGGACTTTAGCGATGACGGCAGATATTATTTCGTTCGCTGGCGTTGGCGGCATCCTGATCGGATTGGTCGCAGTCGGTGCCCTGATCTTCTTCGTATCGGCGAGTGCGGAAGATCCATCGGACTTGTCGGATTTCCTGCGTCACAAGCAGGTCAAAGCCGACGACATCCGGCAGGCCAAGAAGCCGCGCTGAGAGGCGGTGCGATTGGTCCGTTGCAAGTGATTGCGAAGGGGCGGCTCGCTTACCGTCGCCTTCGCTTGTTGGTGTCGGCGGCTTAGAGCTTGCAGAACGTTGCCTGCGCGTGGCAGGTCCACGTCATGCCGTCTTCCGAGCAGTGATACTTGCGCGGGCTGAAGGAGTAGCCCGGCGTGCCGGCTCCGGTCATCCATACGGCCCAGACGCCCCAGTCGGTCGCCTGCAGAAGTGCTTCGTCGGCTTGGAACTTGGCGGTGTCCTCGGTGAGCGACTGGCCCATCGAATACTTCTTGAAACATGAGGAATGGGCACTTGCCGGAGCAGCGGCGAAGGTCGCGGCGGCGAGGGCCGAAAACATCAACACGGTCATCTTGCGCATTGGCTTCACTCCTGGATGTGAAAAGCAATGGGAGGGTGCCATAACAGAAGAAACACTGTTCATAACAAATCGCGGACAGCTGTCGATTTCGGTGGAATCGCGGCGCGCTTGCATCACCTCGACGGGGGTCGCTCGGGGCTTCAACGAGCATTTCCTGATGTTCGTGCGGAAATTTCGGTGCCAGGTTTGTGTCATAGAGCTGCAAACCTCCGGGCTCATTGGGACGTCGTGATCGGCCAGGTGGCCATAGCGAGCGGGAAGGATTTTCAAAACGATGCTTCGAAGAACGATAATTTGCTGCGCGATGGTATTTGCCGGGTGTGCTGCGTCGATTGCCGCCTCGGCGGAAGGTCTCAGCTGCCAAGCGCCTCCGCCGGATCCGTTGATCAAGCTTTTGTCGCCGCCGCCGTGCGACAGCTGCGAGCAGACGAAGTCGGAAATTGAGGAGCTTCGGACCCTGCAGCGCGATCGCACCGAGGCGCAGGTGCAGCACGCGCTCGCCGACTATACGATTTCGGTCGCGCAGTTCATCGAAGGTGCCGGCATGAAGTTCGACGCTGCGGCGCTCGGCAAATGCCAGGCGATCTTCGACCGGCTGAGCGCCCGAACGAAATCGGCGGCTGAGCACACTAAAAACGCGTTTTGCCGGATGCGGCCTTACAACCTGCCCGATAGCGGTTTGAAGCCGTTGGATGCGGGAAAGATGAGTCCTTCTTATCCCTCGGGTCACACGACCTACGGCACCGCGGTCGGAGCGGTACTTGCGCAGATGATTCCGGAAAAGCGCGCCGAATTCTACGCGCGCGCCGCCGACTATGGGCACAGCCGGATGATTGCCGGCGTGCACTACCGCAGCGATGTGGAAGCGGGAAAATTGCTCGGGATGGCGGTCGCGGAAGAAGAGTTCGCCGAAGACGATCAGTTCAAGAGTATGTTTCCCGAAGCGGCCAAATGCGTACGCAGCGCTCTTGGACTATCGCCGGCGGAGCAGGCGTCTTCGACACCAGGCGCCGGTTCGGATGCCGTGAAGCCGCAGTAATGCGAAAGAGCCCGCCTTTGCGGGCGGGCTCTCCACTGTTCAAATTGTCCAGCGTGTTATGGATTGGTCGACGCTGGGTTGCTGCTATTCGACGGCGCGGGCGATGCAGGGGCCGGACCATTCTTGTTGCCTTCCGCACCCTTTACGCCGGTCGAGTCCTGCGCAGGAACCGTCGAGCGATCGATGTTCGTATTATCACCGCCGACGCCCGTATTGCCGGATGAGGCTCCCGTAGACGAGCCGGAGTTCTCGGTATTGGCTGCCGGGCCATTCTTGCCGCCGACGTCACCTTGGACGCCAGGACCCGAACTCTGCGGTGACATGGTCGAATTGTTTTGCGCGGTGGAAGACGTTGTCGGCTGTGCTGCCGTCTCTGTCGGTCCGGATCTTGAATAAAGATACCAGCCGCCGAAAAGGACGGCTGCGAGAATAAGAACGCCGATGATCGAGGAAGCGGAAGCGCCGTGGACTTCCTCCTGACCGAGATTGCGTTCACGACCGCTGCGTGGATCTTCATATGTCATTTTCTTTTCCTCCGAATACCTAGCGGCCAAACGTCGAGCACGCCGTTCCGGTTCCTGCCTCTTTGGCGCGGCCGAGGGCATGGAAGCGCCTAGGTGATTGGCGCCGATTTGCTGTTTTTTAGAATTTCGTTGGCTTTTTGCGCGTCGATGCACAATAGGAGTGCGTGAAAATCCGAGTATCTAGCAATTCCGAATTGTCGGGCGAGGAGAGCTTGGAATTTTTTCCGGATTTCCTTTGAAGGCAATGCGAAAGACAGAAGGCTCGCGATGACTGATCGGCAATGGATTGGCAATTTTACGGGTCTTGAAGCGCTCGAGCGAGAAATCGTGGAGTTGCTGCTTGCGTCAAGCAACGTCCTTAAGCTGCCGGCGGGAACTCGGATTTTCGGGCCGGGACAATCACCGGAAAGTTATCTGTTGCTGCTCGACGGGACGGTACGTGTGCAACAAGTCTCGGAGTCGGGTCGCGAAATTGTGCTCTATCGGATTGCTGCCGGGCAGAGCTGTGTGCTCACGACCGCATGCCTCATGGGATACGATGAATACCAGGCGGAAGGCATTGCGGAGACCGACATCACTGCCGTGGCGATCCCGAGGGCGACGTTCGATGAAGCGATCGCCCGATCGGCGGTATTTCGCAAATTCGTTTTCACGGCGTTTAGCGTGAACGTCACGACGCTGTTCAAGCTGATCGAAGAGGTTGCCTTCTCCCGGATCGATGTTCGGCTGGCGCAGCGACTGTTGGAGCTTGCCGACGAGCGCGGCCACATTGCGCTGACGCATCAGCAGCTTGCGGCCGAGCTCGGATCGGCGCGTGAAGTTATCGGGCGGCAATTGAACGAGTTCCAACGTCGCGGCTGGCTATCGGCATCTCGCGGCACCATCGATCTGACGAAGCCGGATGCGCTGCGTCAGCTTGCCGCCGGACGCTAGTTTTTTCCTATGTGACTTGATCACATACGTGATTTATTTTTGTATTTAATGAGTTCTCTGGAATTACATTCCGGAGGTGCTAATATGTTGAACGTCGGGACGCTTGACCGGACATTGCGCATTGTCGTGGGTCTGGCCCTCTTGAGCCTCGTTTTCGTCGGTCCCAAAACGCTTTGGGGGTTGGTTGGATTGGTGCCACTGCTGACGGGCCTCGCACGTTTTTGTCCGGCTTATCAGATCGCCGGTATCAGCACGTGCGGCGGCAGCTGCGGCAAGCACCCCTCAAATCGCGAATGACGACGCGCCGCTCGATGCGGCTCAGGAGAGAGCTATGGAGTCTATTCCTCATCCCGTTGACCTGTCGGTGAAGCCGGAGGTCACCGCCTTTTTCGATGAAGCCACCAATACGGTGAGCTACGTCGTGAAAGATCCCAAGTCCGACGCCTGCGCGATCATCGACAGCGTCATGGATATCGACTACGCGGCCGGACGCATCAGCTATAACTCGGCCGACAAGATCATCGCCTTTGTCCAGGATCATCACCTGAAGGTCGAATGGCTGATCGAAACGCATGCCCATGCCGATCACCTTTCCGCGGCTCCCTACATTCAGGGCAAGGTCGGCGGCAAACTCGGCATCGGCGCGAACATCAAGATCGTGCAGGAAGTATTCGGCAAGATCTTCAATGAAGGCACCGAGTTTCAGCGCGACGGCAGTCAGTTCGACCGGCTGTTCGAAGACGGCGACACTTATACGATCGGCGGAATAACGGCTTTCGCGATGCTGACGCCGGGGCATACGCCGGCGTGCATGACGCACGTCATCGGCGACGCGGCGTTCGTCGGCGATACGCTTTTCATGCCGGACGGCGGTACTGCGCGTGCGGACTTTCCGGGCGGCGACGCACGGGTCCTTTATCACTCCATCAAGCGCGTGCTGGCGTTGCCGCCGAAAGAGCGTCTCTTCATGTGCCACGACTATGGTCCGAACGGTCGTGCGGTCAAATGGGAGACGACGGTCGCCGAAGAGCGCGAGCACAACATTCACGTTCGCGATGGGATCGACGAGGACGAGTTCGTCGGGATGCGCACCACGCGCGATGCGACGCTAGCGCTGCCGAAGCTCATCATTCCGTCCATTCAGGTCAATATTCGCGGCGGCAACCTTCCGGACCCCGACGCGAGCGGAAAGAGGCATCTCAAAGTGCCGATCAATGAGCTTTGACCGTTTTTTGCTTCCCGGTTTCTGCATAGGATTTCGTAATGAAGGTTAGCAAACTTACCGACGATCTCTCGGTTTCACCTCAGATACTGCCGAGCGAAGTCGCCGAGCTGGCGGCGTTGGGATTCAAGTCGATCATCTCGAACCGGCCCGACGGAGAAGGAGCGGATCAACCTGCATTTTCGGAGATCGAACGCGAGGCGAAGGCCAATGGACTTGTCTCGCGCTACGTTCCGGTTGAAACCGGAAAGGTCAGCGACGCCGATGCCGTTGCGTTTGGAGCGACGCTCGCGGAATTGCCGAAACCGGTTCTCGCCTATTGCCGTTCCGGGACACGCAGCACGACGCTTTGGGCGCTATCGCAAGCGAGCAAGGTGCCGATTGCCGATATCCTGTCGAAGGCGAAGACAGCGGGATACGACATGTCCGGCGTCGTGAGCCGGATTGCCGCCAACGGCAATGTCGGCGCAGGAGGTCCGGTCGAGAAATTCGACATCGTCATCGTCGGCGGAGGTGCGGCTGGGACTGCCGTCGCCAGCAGCCTTTACGCACGCCAAGGCAACCTCAACATCGGGATCATCGAACCGGCCGATGTTCACTATTACCAGCCCGGATGGACACTGGTTGGGGGCGGCGTATTTCTGCCCGAGCAAACGGCGCGGCCGATGGGTTCGGTGCTGCCGCGGAAAACGACATGGATCAAAGCTGCCGTTGCGGCGTTCGATCCGGACAACAATACGGTTGTCATCGAAGGCTGCCGGACCATTCGCTACCAGCATCTCATCGTCTGCCCCGGGCTCAAGCTCAACTGGGGCGGCGTGGAAGGGCTGACGGAAACGATCGGGAAGAACGGCGTTACGTCGAACTATCGCTACGATCTGGCGCCTTACACGTGGGAGTTGGTGAAGGGGTTGAAATCCGGCCGCGCGATCTTCACGCAACCGCCGATGCCGATCAAATGCGCAGGCGCTCCGCAGAAGGCGATGTATCTTTCGGCCGATCATTGGCTGCGCACCGGCTGTCTCAAAAACATCAATGTCGAATTTAACAACGCGGGTGCCGTGCTGTTCGGCGTGGCCGATTACGTGCCGGCGCTGATGGACTACATCAAGCGCTATCATGTGAAGCTCAATTTCGGCTGCAACCTGGTCGCGGTCGACGGTCCGGCGAAGCGTGCGCGGTTTGCAAAGGCAATGCCCGACGGTTCGAAAGAATTCTTCGAGACGGATTTCGACATGATGCATGTCTGTCCGCCGCAGACAGCACCCGATTTCATTCGCGCAAGTTCGCTTGCGGACGCTGCCGGGTGGATGGATGTCGATCCCGCAACGCTGCGCCATAAGAAATACGCGAACATCTATGGGCTCGGCGACGTCACCAACACGCCGAACGCGAAGACGGCAGCCGCCGCGCGCAAACAGGCACCGGTCGTCGCAGAAAACGTGCTGTACGACATGGGGTATCGCCAGAGCATGTGCGTCTACGACGGATACGGGTCGTGCCCGCTGACTGTCGAGCGCGGAAAGATCGTGCTCGCCGAGTTCACATACGGCGGCAAGCTGGCGCCGACGTTCCCGCTGGCGCTGCTCGATGGAACAAAGCCGTCGCGCGCAGCGTGGCTTCTCAAAGAGCGCATTCTGCCGCCGATTTACTGGCAGGCGATGCTGAAGGGGCGCGAGTGGATGGCCAAGCCAAAAGTCATGGCGTGATGGAACACAATCTCCTTGCGATATTTTCGGGATCGCTGGTCGGCTTCGTTCTCGGATTGATCGGCGGAGGCGGATCGATCCTAGCGGTGCCGCTGCTCGTGTATGTCGTCGGCGTCAAATCTCCGCACGTCGCGATCGGCACAAGCGCCGTCGCGGTGGCGCTGAGCTCGGTTGCGAGCCTGATCGATCATGCCCGGCATGATCACGTCAAATGGCGGTGTGCGATGGTATTCGCGGCTGCCGGAATAGTCGGCGCGGCGCTCGGATCGCAGGTTGGAAAGCAAGTTGACGGGCAAAAACTTCTGCTGTTCTTCGGCGTGCTAATGCTCGTCATCGCCGGGCTTATGTTCGTCAAGAAGCGTTCGGGCGGCGATGCGTTCGTGCAGCTTACCTCTTTCAGTGCGCCGAGCTTGTTACCTTATCTGCTTGTGTACGGCGTAGCCGTCGGAGCGGTTTCGGGCTTCTTCGGTATCGGCGGTGGATTTCTGATCGTGCCGGGACTGATGGCGGCGACCAACATGCCGATGATTTTCGCAATCGGCTCGTCGCTGCTTTGTGTCGCGGCGTTCGGGTTTACGACCGCGATCAACTATGCGACGTCGAATCTCGTCGATTGGTCGCTCGTTGGGCTTTTCATTGTCGGCGGTGTCGTCGGCGGCGTCGTCGGGCGCTATGCCAGCACGGTGCTGGCGACCAAGAAGCACCTGCTCTCGCAGAGTTTCGCCGGGATTGTCGCGGCCGTCGGAATTTACGTCGTGGCGCGGGGCCTTCCCGCACTTGCCGGCTGACAGCAGGCGTCGTCTGCGCTTCTTCCCTCTTGCCGAAGTTCGATTTGCCTGATGAAGATGGCCGGCGCCATCTGTGGCGAAATCGTGCGTCATATAAGGTGAGGGGCGGATGGGTGAGCAGAAGACTGTGGCCTTCTTTCCGGAGGCCGCATATGGGCCGGCGCTCAATTCGGTCGGTATCGCGCAGGCCGTTGAAGCCCGCGGACACAAGGCGGTTTTTCTCTCCGATCCTGGCTTCGTCGACGTCTACCGATCATACGGCTTCGAAGCGCATCCGGTAAATCTCTCCGAGCCGATGCCGCCTGAACAGATGGCGAAGTTCTGGGTGGACTTCATCAACGGTCACATCCCGAACTTTCGAAAATCGCCTTACGACCAGATCGACAACTATGTGAAGGACTGCTGGACCGCGATCGTCGACAGCGCGAAATGGGCGCAGAAGGACCTGCCCGGCGTGTTGAACGCAGTGAAGCCGGATTTGATCGCGGTCGATAATGTCATTCTGTTTCCGGCCATCAAACAGTTCGGAAAGCCGTGGGTGCGGATCATCTCCTGTTCGGAAAACGAGATCGAAGATCCGGCCATTCCGCCGCATTTGTCGGGCTGTGCGGAAAACGATCGCGAAGGCCATCGGCGCTACCGCGATCATTTCAATGAGGTGATCCAGCCGATCCACGATGATTTCAATGCCTTCCTTCAAAGCTGTAACGAGGCGGCCTATCCGCTCGGACAATTCTTCGAAGCCTCGCCTTATATGAATCTTCTGCTTTATCCGGAGTCGGCGAAATTCAATCGGCAGGAGCCGCTGGCGCCATCGCGGTTTCAGTATCTCGAGGGCTGCGTGCGGAAGGAAAAGCCGTTCGAGGTACCGACCTTCGCCGCCAACAACGACAAGCCGCTGATTTATGTGTCGTTCGGGAGCCTCGGGTCCGGCGATACTGATCTTTTGAAGCGGATCATCGCTACGATCGGAAAGCTTCCCTATCGGGCGCTGATCAACGTCGGCGAATATATCGACGAATACGACGATATCCCGCCGAATGTGATCATCGACAAGTGGTTCCCGCAGCCGTCCGTCATTCCGCTCGTCGATGCCGTGATCCATCACGGCGGCAACAACTCGTTCACGGAATGCCTCTATTTCGGAAAACCGGCGATCATCATGCCTTACGTCTGGGACGGGCACGACAACGCGACGCGTGTCGAGGAAACGGGCCACGGCTTCAAGATGCCTCGCTATGACTGGAGCGATGCCGATCTTTCAGCCAAGCTCGACGCCTGTCTCAACGATCCCGCGATGCAAGCGAAGCTCGCGGCGACGAGCGCTCACATGCAAGCCCAGAACGGTCCAGTGAAAGCCGCGGCCATCATCGAGGCTCTGCTTCAAGCCGGGCGATCGGTTCCATGATCACATTCAAAGCAACGAGGAATTCTCATTGACGACGCCGATCATTCGCAATCCGCTCGATGTTGCCGATCTCGCCGACTGGGGCGCCGTTCCGACGATGATCGAAGGGACGTCGCATACGTCGGGAAAGCTCCTGCACAAGAATGCCAACGGCGAATCCGAGTGCGGCATCTGGGTTTGCACGCCGGGCAAATGGGAATGCCACGTCACGCGAGACGAATTCTGCCATTTCCTGTCCGGTCGCTGCACCTATGTCCGCGACGACGGCGAGGTCATCGAAATCACGCCGGGAACGGCCGCCTTCTTCCCGCAGGATTGGAAGGGCGTTTGCACGGTCCACGAGACTGTCCGCAAGGTCTACATGATCCGTTAGAGCATCAGGATGCGGCGTTCGCGGGTGGCTCGGTTCCGTAGAGCGCGGCGATGACGCGAGGTGCGAGCAGTCCCTGAACGACGATGGTGAAGATTACGACGGCGTAGCAGGCAGCCGCCAAGGCGTCGCTGTACTCGGATTTCGGCACCACCTGCACCAGGGCAACCGAAATAGCCCCGCGCAGCCCGATCCAAGTCAAGAGAAAAGGTCTGTTGAAGCTGTCATCGGTCCACGGGCGTCCGATCCATGACGGCAGCCCGACGCTCAGGAAACGTGAGGCGAACGCCAGCGGGATGGCGGCCGCAGCCGAAACGATCGCGAGTTCGGAGATATTCATCGCAAGGACTTCAAAACCCAGAAGCACAAACAGAAGAATATTGAGGACGCTGTCGACGAGAGACCAGAATACGCGAATTTTTCGAGGTCTTTCGTCGTCGTCGGCTTTTGACATTGGCCGGTTCGACAGGACGATGCCCGCGACGACGACGGCCAAGGGGCCAGAGAGCCCAAGGATTGCCGCCATCCGGTAGGTTCCCAATGCCAGCGCCAGGGATGCGATAATGGCGATCTCGTCATCGGTGATCAGCCGCATGAGCCAGGCGACAAAAAATCCTGTGATCAGGCCGAGCGCTATTCCGCCGCCGCCCTCGACGATCATTGTCGAGAGAAATCGGCCGTGGCCGAAAACACCGTGCTCGCCCGTGATCAGCGCGAGCGCCGACAGAAAGAGGACGATTGCCGTTCCGTCATTGAACAGGCTTTCGCCGACAATGGTCGACTTCAACGATCTGGGAAGAGGGGCCGTCTTCAATAGCCCCTCTACGGCCACCGCATCAGTGGGGGCGAGGATCGCTCCGAGAAGAAAGCACCAGGCGAGCGGCATCAGCATGCCGCAAATGTGCAAAACGCCCCAGAACAGGAACGTGAATATCGTCGTCGAAAGAATGACTCCCAGAGTCGCAAGACTGAATACGGATATGGCATTGATGCGCAGGTCGCGGAGATTTGCGTGCAGGCTGCCGGCGAAAAGCAGCAGCGCAAGGATGCCGTCGAGCAGGATTCTCGGCAGGTGAGCGCCGTCGACGCGCTTTTCGATCAGGGTTGCGAAGTGGAATTCTCCGGTGGCGTAACTCAGCACGATCACGACCAGCGAAAGGAGAAGTGAGCCGAGGAGCTGGGCGATCACGCCCGGAATATGAAAGAAGCGTTCGTTTATGATGCCGACTACGGTCGCGAGAATAAGAATGATGGCGCCGATGTCGAATGCGGACACTGCTTGACCCTCGCTGTTCCGTGCCCCGGCCGTTGACGGAAGATCGACGTTCTGGCGGCCATGCCGTTGTTAAGCGCCAATTCCTCACCGTTCCATCGGTTATTATCCGCTTATGGTTTATTTGCTCAAGGGCGCCTGTCTCACCGGCTTGCGGACCTCGCGTGCGGCTGAAATAGTCCCCCGGTCGAATCGCGTTTCCGCCAACATCGTCAGGTGAATCCATTGACCGGATCGAACCCCGCCTCCACGCGCCGTGTGCTGTTTGCGAGTCTTGCCGGAACCGCGATCGAATTCTTTGATTTCTACATCTACGCGACTGCCGCCGTTCTGGTGTTTCCGCATCTCTTCTTCCCGAACGAAGACCCGACGACGGCGACGTTGCAATCGTTCGCAACGTTTTCGATCGCTTTCTTCGCGCGTCCGATCGGCGCCATTCTCTTCGGCCACTTCGGCGACCGCATCGGCCGAAAAGCGACGCTCGTTGCGGCGCTTCTGACGATGGGGTTGTCGACGGTTGCAGTCGGCCTGTTGCCGACCTACGCATCGGCGGGCATTTGGGCGCCGCTGCTGTTGGCGCTTTGCCGTCTCTTCCAAGGGTTGGGGCTTGGCGGCGAATGGGGAGGCGCGGTTTTGCTCGCGACCGAGAACGCGCCGAATTCGAAAAAGGCGTGGTTCGGCATGTTTCCGCAGCTCGGAGCGCCGATCGGCTTCCTGTGCTCGACCGGCATTTTTCTTCTAATATCGGAGACTTTGACGAACGAGCAGTTCGTGGCGTTCGGCTGGCGTATTCCGTTCATCGCCAGCGCCGCTCTTGTGCTCGTCGGACTTTACGTGCGACTGCGCATTTCCGAAACGCCGGCGTTCAGACAGGCGCTCGAAAGGGACGAGCGCGTGCGCGTGCCGTTGATGACGGTGTTCGGGCAACATTTTCGGCTGCTGATACTCGGCACGTTCGGAGCGCTGGCAACGTTCGTGCTGTTTTACCTAATGACTGTCTTTGCGCTGAGCTGGGGCATCAACGCGCTTCACTTCACGCGCGAGCAGTTCATGCCGATCCAGATGCTTGGCGTGGTGTTCTTCGGGCTGACCATTCCGGTATCGGCGTGGCTTGCCGACCGGTTCGGGCGCCGGACGGTGTTGCTTTGGGCAACCGCGCTGATCGGCGGGTTCGGGCTTCTGTTCGCGCCGCTGTTCGGATCGGGTCAGACCGTCAGCGTCGTCGTGTTCATGATCCTCGGCTTGGGCTTGATGGGGTTGACCTACGGCCCGCTCGGGACTGCGCTTTCAGAGCCGTTTCCGGTCGGCGTCCGCTATACGGGTTCGTCGCTGGCGTTCAATCTTGCCGGGATTTTCGGTGCATCGCTTGCGCCCTATATCGCGACGACACTTGCAACGACGTACGGCATTCATGCCGTCGGGCTCTATCTGACAGGAGCAGCCGCGTTGACGTTCCTCGCACTGTTGGGGCTCGGCCGTTTTTCAGAGCATGCGGAAGCGCCACTGCGATCGGAAGAGCCGGCCGTCTAGAACGGAGGAGCGGCGGACGGGACGGCGGATCACGTCTCGCAAATCCGTCACACGCAACGGAAGTTATCAACGTTCGGTAATATTCCCTGGATAGCTTCCCGATTTGGCGTAGCGGGAGAGTTTGTCCACACGTTCGCCTGAGCCATGTGCTGGCGATTTTAATGCCTCGCAAGCTAACGTGACGCTGCGTGCGTGCGTCGATTCTTCATGCCGTGGCCTATGACAGATCTCGCAATCCTCTCGCGACACTCTACCGGGACGATGTCCGCTCCAACGCGCAATGACGACCGTGCGAGAAATCCGCACTTGGATCTGGAGGTCAACCTCGGCGTGGTCCGGCGCAACGTCGAAGCCATCGCCAAGGTGACAGGCGTCGCCGTGCTGCCGGTGGTCAAGGCCGACGCTTATGGCTTGGGCATCGATGCAATATGTGACGCGGTTGCCGATTTGGCCTCGGGCTTCTGCGTCTTCCAAGCTAGTGAGGCGATCGCGGCCAATCTCGCTTTGCGCTTCGGCAAGCGCGTGATCGCGCTCGGGCCGCCGGAAAGCCTTGATGCCTCCGACTATATTGCGCGCGGCATCACGCCGTCCGTCCGCAATCCCGAGCAGGCGCGGCAACTTCGGAGCGCGAACCCGGCGCTTTGCGTCGATACAGGTATGCAGCGCTTCGCGTGTCCGTTGGCGGATTGCCGCGCGGCGATCGTCGCCGGCGATTGCCACGAAGCGTTTACGCATGCGACGCGGATCGACCACGTCGAGATGCTCAAAGACGCGACTTCGGGCTTCGATCTGTTCCGGCATGCGGCCGGCAGCAGCCTGCTTCATGACGGGCAAGCGGTACTCGACGCCGTGCGGCCGGGTCTGGCGATGTATCGCGGCGCCGTCCGGCTGTCGTCTCGCCTTGTCGAGGTTCATCAATCGGCCGGACCGGCAGGATATTCCGGATTTATCGCGGCACGTCACGGGCTCATTCTTGCCGGCTATTCGCACGGCCTGCGCGCCGGGCCGTGCCTCATCAATGGAAGACGGTCTCGTTTGCTCGAGGTCGGCATGCAATCGGCGTTCGTTGAGCTTTCCGTCGATGACAGTGTGGGCGACAGCGTCGTTCTGCTGGGGGACGACCTGACGGAATTGGAACTTGCCGAGTACTGGAAATGCAGTCCTCACGAGGTCCTCACGTCAATGTCGGGGGCGGCGACGCGGCGGTACATCTATTGAACCCGTGGCGGATTGCGAGGGTCGCGAATGGCATGTCTTGAACTGCGCATTTCAGATGATGGGCTTCGCCGCGAAGTTCACAGCGGCGGAAAGTTGCCAGACCTCTTCTATGAGATCCGGCCGAGGGCTGGCGCAGCTCCGCCCGAATTCGATGGCGGCGATTTTGCGCTGATTGCGATGCTGCCCATCGCCATGAACGCGATGACGGACTTGCACGCGGAATTTGCCGTCGACTCGACACTTCTCGATGGGCTCGATCATTACCAGGAGATCTGGCATTCGTGGCGGCCCGATCTCTTCAAGAAAAAAATCAAAATCACGACTGCGGGAGAGACATCACGGCCGCCATCCAGTCATCAAGCCGCGGTGGCGGCATTTTCATCAGGCCTCGACAGCACGTTCACTCTGAGCCGGCATGTGAACAACGACGCGGGCCGAGCAACGCGGAATGTCCGCACGGCAGTGATGGTGCATGGCTTCGATATGCCTCTCGAGGCAGAAAGCGGATTTGAAACGCTGGCACGGAATGGATCGGCCATTTGCTCCGAACTCGGCGTCGATCTCGTTACGGTCAAAACCAATTGGCGGCGCATCATTCCGAACTGGGAAATGACTTTCGGCGCTGGCCTCTCCTCGGTCCTGCAACAATTTTCGAAAAGGCACGATGTTGCGTTGGTCGCGACTGAAGAAAGCTATCAGAACTGTTTTCCGGTATGGGGAAACAGTTTCTGGACCGATCGGTTCTTTTCCTCATCGCGCTTGAAAATTGAATCAGACGGTGGCGCATATGACCGCATCGAGCGGGCACGTTATGTCGGCCGTCATCGGGCGCTCATTCCGCACCTTCGCGTTTGCTGGGTGGGGCCGCGGACGGGAGAGAATTGCGGGGTCTGTCCGAAGTGTGTGCTGACCAAGCTCAATTTCGTCGCGGCCGGAGTTTCGCGGCCATGGCCGTTTCCGCAGGAGCTCACGGCCGAACTGGTCAGAGCCATGCCGTTGCGGACACGCTGGCAGAGGCAGTTTCTCGAACTCATTCTTTCGAAGATGAAGGATAACCCCGAAGTCGATCCGGAGATTGTCGAAGCGGTTGCCGAAAGGCTCGACATAGACCGGGCAGGGCAATCGTCGGCGGCGGGGATCACGTCGATCGTCCGCGCGTCGGTCGCCCGCGTCAAAGGCCAACTGCGGGAGCGGCTTACGCTATCGTGAAATGGCGGCTGCCGTAGGTCTCGTTGTTACGCTCGGACACGAGAAACGGCGCGAGGCTTTATAGTAGATAATTGATTTTATTTACGAAAGCACGCTGGTGCCCCAGGAGGGACTCGAACCCCCACACCCTTGCGGATAGCAGATTTTGAGTCTGCCGCGTCTACCGTTCCGCCACTGAGGCAAGCCGCCCGGAAGGGGCGAAGCGGCGACTTATAATGGCTATCGGGGGCGCGTCAACGCGGGGCGGACGATTATCTGAGGGTGTGCGTCACCCGGCCCGTCGCGTGGTGGTGCTCGACGACCTGGATTTTGTCGCCGACCTTGATGCCGCGGGATTTATAGGCCAGCACGCGCACGAGCTGTCCATCGTCCAGACGGACGATCACATTCTCGCCGTCGGCGGAATCGGTTTTGGAGACGAGGGGCTCGATATCGGTGACCGTACCGCCGACATCCTTGTTGTCGACCTTGAGGTCGAACTCCTCATAAGCGAAGGCCAGGCCGATGGCGCCGATGATCGCCAAGCCGATGCCCGCCATTTTGGCGCGGTCGATCCAGAGTGCTCTTTCGAGCCTTTTTCGAGTTTCTTCGCGCATTCACGGCTTCCCTGTCTGGCCGGTCTGGCGATCCCACCGGTATGTTACCGGCCCCCAGGCCCAAATTCTCTCTTTCAATTCCACGTTCGAGCCGACCGCTGGAAGATCATGTTCATAGGTCGTCGCGCGAACAAGGCGACCGTCGGTCAGTAAGACCTGGATATCCGGATAGCGCTCGCCCGTATCGTGCTCGTACTTCCAAACCGCCCAGCGGACTTCACCCGAAACGCGGGGTTCACTCAACGGATAGCTATTGCCCAGGCAGTAGATTCCCACGAGTGCGACGAGCCCCGCGCCCACTGCCAGCGCGAGCCTTTCGCGCGACCGCTCGGACTGTGCGACGGCGTCGAGTTTCTGGCGGGTGTCCTCGCGCAAGCGCCCCTCCCTAGTCGCGCTGCGTGTACCAGACCTGTCCCCACGGTGTCATCCATTCCGTGATGGAAATGCTGCCGCCGACGGGGACGCTGACGGGGTTTTTCGCCGCGACGTCGACCAGACTGGCATTTGGCAGGCGCACTTTATAGCGCGGCGGCGTAGCGGGGAACCATTTGGGGGCCGGATTGCCCCGGTCCACGCCGACGACCGTGCCGGTCAGCTCTGCCGTTTTTCGTGAAAGGAGATCGCGCGCCAAGCCCCAGGCGACGCCGGCCGCGAGAAGGACGAGAAAGAGGACGACCCAGGTTTTCATTGTGAAACTGGATGCTCCCTCTCACCCTGCCCTCTCTCTAAGGGGAGAGGGAGTCACGCCGCCTTGGCGTAACGATCCACGAGCTTGACGATGTCCGCCATGATGTCGTTGAGCTGGAAATCCTTCGGCGTGTAGACGGCGGCGACACCGAAAGCTTTCAGCGTCTTCTCGTCCTCGGGCGGAATGATGCCGCCAACGACGACCGGCACGTCGTCCAGGCATTCCTTGCGCATGCGCTCCATCACGTCCTTGACGAGAGGAACATGCGAGCCGGAGAGGATCGACAGGCCGACGACGTGAACGGATTCATCGACCGCCGCACGTACGATCTGGCTCGGCGTCAGGCGTATGCCCTCGTAGACGACTTCCATGCCGACGTCGCGGGCGCGCACGGCAATCTGTTCGGCGCCGTTCGAGTGGCCATCGAGGCCGGGCTTGCCGACGAGAAACTTCAAACGGCGGCCGAGTTTCTCTGAGGCCGCATCGACGGACTTTCGAACTTCGTCCAAGGCGGCGCTGTCGCGCGCGACCGCGGCTTGCGACACGCCCGTCGGAGCGCGGTATTCGCCGAAGATCTTGCGCAGAAGGCCGCCCCATTCTCCCGTCGTAACGCCGGCCTTGGCGGCGGCGATCGAGGGCTCCATGATGTTGCGCCCTTCTTTCGCGGCCGCTTCGAGATCCGAAAGGGCTTTCGCCACGGCCTTGTCGTCGCGGGCGGCGCGCCAAGCCTTGAGGCGCTCGACCTGGTCGGTCTCGACGGCGGGGTCGACGACGAGGATCGCTCCCTCACCGGCGCCAAGCGGCGAAGGCTCCGTTTCGGTCCACTTGTTGACGCCGACCAAGGTCTGATCGCCCGACTCGATGGCAGAAAGCCGCGCCGTGTTGCTCTCGACGAGCTTGCGCTTCATGTAGTCGATGGAGGCGATCGCGCCGCCCATGCGCTCGATCGTTGCCAGCTCGCTCTTTGCCTCTGCTTTCAGGGCTTCCACTTTGCGCGTGATCTCGGCCGAGCCGTCGAAGATGTCACCGAACTCCAGCAGATCGGTTTCGTAAGCGAGCACCTGCTGCATGCGCAGCGACCATTGCTGGTCCCACGGACGCGGAAGGCCGAGCGCTTCGTTCCAAGCCGGAAGCTGGAGCGCGCGGCAGCGGGCATTTTTCGACAGCGTAACGCCGAGTGCCGCGATCAAGATGCGGTAAACGTTATTCTCGGCCTGCGGTTCGGTGAGGCCGAGCGAGTTCACCTGCACGCCGTAGCGGAACATCCGGTTCTTGGGATCGGTGACGCCATAGCGGTCGCGCGTGATCTCGTCCCATAGTTCGTTGAACGCGCGCATTTTGCAGACCTCGGTAATGAACTTGAGGCCGGCGTTGACGAAAAAGGAGACGCGCCCGACGACTGTGCCGAAATCCTTCTCGGGCACCTCGCCGGAATTCTTCACCGTGTCGAGAACCGCGATGCCGGTTGCCAACGCGTAGGCGAGTTCCTGCACCGGCGTCGCCCCCGCTTCCTGCAGATGGTAGGAGCAGACGTTCGTCGGGTTCCACTTGGGCACGTGCTGGTAGGAATAGACGATGGTGTCCTTGATCAGACGCAGCGAGGGCTCGGGCGGGAACACGTACGTGCCGCGCGACAGGTATTCCTTGATGATGTCGTTCTGGATTGTGCCCTGCAGCTTCCTGCGGTCGGCACCCTGCTCGTCGGCGGTGGCGATGTAGAGCGACAGCAGCCACGCTGCCGTAGCGTTGATCGTCATCGAGGTGTTCATCTGCTCGATGGGAATATCGGCGAACAAGGTCCGCATATCGCCAAGGTGCGATACCGGCACGCCGACCTTGCCGACCTCGCCGCGGGCGAGTTCATGGTCTGAATCATAGCCCGTCTGTGTCGGCAGGTCGAAAGCGATCGAGAGCCCCGTCTGGCCCTTCGCAAGGTTCATCTTATAGAGCGCGTTCGACTTCGCCGCGGTGGAGTGTCCGGCATAGGTCCGGAACAGCCACGGCTTGTCGCGCACGATTTTGTCCGACATCGAAAGGGCGCCCCTTAGGCTCGGGTCAATGACACTGGGAGTGGCTTTAAGATAACCGAATGCTTCAAAACAGCAAAACCGGCAGTTCGCCGCGCTCTGAGGTCGAAGCGTGCTGGAGCTTTCGGGTAGGCAGGCGCCTCTCTAGCCGCGAATTCGGCGCGGGCGGGTCGGGATGGCGGCGAGCTTGGTGCGGCTAACGCGGAATTCGACCAAAAGCGCCCACAGCCAGGTCGTGAGGAGGATCAAAAGGAGCATCGCGAGCGTCCCTACGGCGGTTGCCATTACGGTATTGACGGTCTTATCGTACGAAAGGGTGATCATCCGCCGGGCCAAAAGGGTGGGGGCGACGATGCCGCCAGCGGCTAAGAAGGGCGTCGAGACCCAGGCGAGCATCGGCGATCGGACGATCTCGTGAATAAACCAGCAAACGACGGCCGCAAAACCAAGCGCGACATAGACGGTGAAGGAATCGACGTCCTTGATCTGCCACCAAAGGTCTTGCATTGCGCGCGTCCCAATGGCCCCTTCCCGGGGCGAAACAGGGAGTTAAGATAGCGCCGGGGCGTTAAAGAGAAATTGAGCGGATATTAACCGCCGACTAACCCTCTTCATTGCAGCGCAAAAACATGCTTCATACTGCGGTCCCCGCCGAAGAGCAGGGGTGAAACGCGAAGTAGACGAGCCACAACGGCCCTTGTCGCGGAAATAAGGTCGGGAGACGCAATACCAATGTCGAGCCAGAACCTGGCAGCTAAAACCGATGTACCCGATGCCCAATCGGGGACGACGGGAATCAAAAAAGATCTCTACGAAATCGGGGAAATTCCGCCGCTCGGGCATGTTCCCAAGAACATGTACGCTTGGTGCATCCGCAAGGAACGCCAGGGGGAGCCCGATAAGGCCATGCAAGTCGAAGTCGTCCCGACCTGGGAACTCGATAGCCACGACGTGCTCGTTCTCGTGATGGCCGCCGGCGTCAACTACAACGGCGTCTGGGCGTCGCTCGGCGTGCCGATCTCGATGTTCGACGTGCACAAACAGCCTTATCACATCGCCGGATCCGACGCTTCCGGCATCGTCTGGGCCGTCGGCTCGAAGGTTAAGCGTTGGAAGGTCGGCGACGAGGTGGTCATCCATTGCAACCAGGATGATGGTGACGACGAAGAGTGCAATGGCGGCGATCCGATGTTTTCGACCAGCCAGCGCATTTGGGGATATGAGACGCCGGACGGTTCATTCGCGCAGTTCTGTCGCGTGCAAGATCGTCAGCTCCTTGAGCGGCCAAAGCACCTGACCTGGGAAGAGGCAGCCTGCTACACGCTGACGCTCGCCACCGCGTACCGCATGCTGTTCGGCCATCGTCCGCATGTTCTTCGGCCCGGACACAACGTGCTGGTCTGGGGCGCGGCCGGTGGGCTCGGTGCGTTCGCGGTCCAGCTTTGCGCGACCTCGGGCGCCAACGCGATCGGCGTCGTATCGGACGAAGACAAACGCGATTTCGTCATGCAGCTCGGCGCTAAAGGCGTGATCAACCGCAAAAACTTCAAGTGCTGGGGTCAGCTGCCAAAGGTCAATTCGCCTGAGTACAATGTCTGGCTCAAGGAGATGCGCAACTTCGGTAAAGCGATCTGGGACATCACCGGCAAGGGCGTGAACGTCGATTGCGTTTTCGAACACCCCGGCGAGACGACCATTCCAGTGTCGGTGCAGGTTGTGAAGCGCGGCGGCATGGTTGTGATCTGTGCCGGCACGACGGGATATAATCTCACTATGGATGCCCGCTATCTCTGGATGCATCAGAAGCGCGTGCAGGGTTCGCACTTCGCCAATCTGATGCAGGCGAGCCAGGCAAACCGCCTCGTCATCGAGCGGCGGATCGATCCGTGCATGTCGGAAGTGTTTTCGTGGGAGCAGATTCCAAAAGCACACATGCGCATGATGAACAACGAGCACAAGCCAGGCAACATGGCCGTTCTTGTGTCTGCGCCGACGACCGGGTTGCGCACGATCGAGGACGTCATAGAGGCGGGTCCCAAGCCGCGCTGACGCAAGCACAAGGCTGAGCACTCAAGATCAGAGCTTCCTCCGGCAGTCCGGAGGAAGCTCTTTTTTTGTCTCAGGACTGGTGGGCGGATGACTGACGCAGCGCGTCGGCGCGGAAAGCGGCGCGCTCGGCGGCTTCCCTGCGCATGCGCTTCATCTCCATGATGCCGCGGTTGAATTCAGCTCCGAGCAGGATGGTGATGGCCGTGAATTGGAAAAAGATCAGGGCGATCATCAGTTGCGACAGGCCGGCGTAGAACAGTGAATAGTTGGTGATTTCGAGATAGTGCGACCAGAGGCCGGCCAGGGCCAGCCATAGAAGAATCGTCAAGGCAATGCCGGGCCAGACGTCGGCGATGCGGCGGTGGCCCGCGGCGAGCAACAGATGAAGTGCGAACAGCTGTGCGGCCATCACCGCGCCGGACAGACCGTAGCGGATGCCGGGGCCGATGCTGGTCGAGTCGAAAATCAGGCGAACCCAGTTGTCGGGAAGATGCGAAGCGATCGTCGGGCCGACGACGCTCGGGCCGACAACGACCGCCCACGTCAGCACCAGCGTCGAGATGCCGTTGACGAAGACGAAGAGCATGCTGATCAGCAGGCACAACGGATAAGGCCGCTTTTCGCGCACGCGGTAGGCGCCGTTCAAGGCGGCGCGAAGGGTCTCGACGGCGCTCGTCGCGAAGAAGAGGGCGAGGAAGCCGCTGACGGTCGCGAGATCAATGCGCCTCGTGCCCATGACGGCCTCGATCTGCGGGGCGATACCTTGGGCGACGGGTGCGGGCAGAATCGCGAACAGCTGATTGATGGCGTCCTGCGCAAGTTCCCGGCCGCCAAAATATCCGGAAAGAGCGCCGAGAAAGATGCAGAAAGGAAAGATCGAGACGACGAACGAAAACGCCACCGCGCCTGCCATTGCGAAGCCCGAATGTTCGTAAACCCGGTAAAGGGCTTCGACCAATCTGCGCATGCGCTTCATGTGGTGCCTTGTCTCCCGGCATGTTGGCGATTTATCGCGCGGAACCTAGTGTTTCGGGTGATCGGGGTCCACTGCGAGATTGTACGGGTATTGGAAAGGCGGCATTTTGGTCACAGATCAAAAGACGCATTTCAGCAC
Source organism: Hyphomicrobium sp. (assembly GCF_047600905.1). Lineage (GTDB taxonomy): Bacteria > Pseudomonadota > Alphaproteobacteria > Rhizobiales > Hyphomicrobiaceae > Hyphomicrobium_B. The sequence continues at coordinate 3,612,018 of NZ_JASGKD010000001.1, forward strand.
GGTAAACGCTTCCGGCTTAGCCTCTTGTCCCGAAGGGTGTTTCTGCCCCCGTCTTGGCCGTTCTCGCGCGAATACGTCGCGTGAGCGTTTGTTGCGGTCCATAACCAGTTGACTAAACATTCCTAGCGGTGAATTGGTCGCGCAGCGCATCAGATTTCGCCCGGAGTTCGTCCGGGCATATTCGTATTCCTCAGGAGAATCGCATGTCCGTTACGCCCATGAAGGCAGGAGCCAACCTTCTCGTTGCGGGTCCCGAGAAGCTCTTGGAGCGGTGCGGAGAAGCCGTGACGGCTGCCGACAAGATCCTGCAGGCGGCGAAGGCGGGCGTCAGGATAAAAATTCAGGAAGAGGGCGGCATCGACGAGGCGCAGCACGTCGCCCATGGCCTTGCTTGGCTGGCGACGACGGTCGAGGGGCTGCGGCAACTGCACGACTGGGCGAGCCGTCTTCAGACCGAAGGTCGCTTCGGAGAGTTCGAGCAGCTTCTGCTGATCGCGGGTTTCGGCGAATACGCGGCGCAGGTCGCCAACGGCATCCCGATGAGCCAGCTCGAGATTGCGCGCGCCGACGCGCTGGGCGTTCCGAAAGCGGAAATCCGCCGGTACGAAGATTCAGTCGCGGATCTCGTTGCGGAAGGCGGATCGGAGACGGTCAAGGCTCGTCTCGCGGAGTTGATTGCAGCGCAGCCCGGCGCCATGACGTTCGGTGATACCGGTCTCGACGAGACGCACGCGCAGATCCAAGATCTGATGCGGAGCTTCTGTCTTGATGAGGTCATTCCGTATGCCCACGAATGGCATCTGAAGAACGAATATATTCCGCTCGAAGTGATCGCGAAGCTGGCCGAGCTCGGCGTTTTCGGGCTGGCGCTGCCGGAAGAGTTCGGCGGCATGGCGCTCGGCAAGGAATCGATGTGCGTTGCCTCGGAAGAACTGTCGCGCGGCTACATCGGCGTCGGTTCGCTCGGCACGCGGGCCGAGATCGCGGGCGAGCTTATTCACAACAACGGCACGCCGGAGCAGAAAGAGAAGTATCTGCCGAAGATCGCCTCGGGCGAGTGGCTGCCGACGGCCGTTTTCACGGAGCCGAACACCGGTTCGGATCTTGCGTCGCTCAAAACGCGGGCGGTCAAGGACGGCGACGTCTATAAGATCACGGGCCAGAAGACGTGGATCACGCATCCCGTTCGCGCCGATATCATGACGGTTCTGACGCGCACGAACCCGAACGAGCCGGGCTATAAGGGCCTGTCGATGTTCATTGCCGAGAAGCCGCGCGGCAGCGATGAAGATCCGTTTCCGGCAAAGGGCATGACAGGCGGCGAGATCGAAGTGCTCGGCTATCGCGGCATGAAGGAATATGACATTTCCTTCGATAACTTCGAGGTTCCGGCAGAAAATCTGCTTGGCGGCGTCGAGGGTCAGGGCTTCAAGCAGCTGATGAATACGTTCGAAGGCGCGCGTATCCAGACGGCGGCACGCGCGGTCGGCGTGGCCCAGTGTGCGATGGATCTCGGGCTCAAGTACGCGCTCGAGCGCGTGCAGTTCGGCAAGCCGATCTATTCGTTCCCGCGCGTACGCAACAAGGTCGTGATGATGGCGGTCGAGACGATGATCGCGCGTCAGTTGACCTATTTCTCCGCTCGGCAGAAGGACGCTGGACGCCGCTGCGATCTCGAAGCCGGCATGGCGAAGCTGCTCGGCGCGCGGGTCGCGTGGGCAAACGCCGACAACGCGCTGCAGATCCATGGCGGCAACGGCTTCGCGCTCGAATACCCGATCAGCCGCGTACTGTGCGATGCGCGCATCCTGAACATCTTCGAGGGCGCAGCGGAGATCCAGGCGCAGGTGATCGCGCGCCGTCTGCTCGAAGGCGCAAATTAAGCGGCGGAATCAGGAACCAGGTGGCTCATGCGGAATCTGAAAGCGATCATCGCAAGCGTCGTCGTCGTCTTGGCGCCAACCATTTCCGTATTGGCGCAGGAAGACGGCGACGGACCGCTGACCGCGAGTTGGAATGCAGTCGAGCTAAACGGCAAACCCGTCGAGGGGCTGACACTCGACTACACGACCGACAAGGTTTCGGGCACCGGCGGCTGCAATCGTTTCAATGGCCCGATTTCGATCGAGGATGACGCCATCCAGATCGGACCGCTGGCTTCGACGCGGATGATGTGCGAAGGCAAATCCGATGTCGAGGCGCAGTATTTCGCAGCGCTCGAAGCGGCGCGGTCGTTCGTCATCCAGGATGACGTCCTGACGCTCAAGGCCGAAGACGGGCATGATCTGATAAAATTCAAAAAGTGAATTGCCGAGCGCCAAAATCGGGTGTTCATTTCGATATCCCGAACATTTCGAGCGTTCCGACGCCGTGGGGAAGACGAAGCGGTTTGGCCCGTGGTAAGGCAAGCTCCCGAATGGGCTCTATCGCTGGATATCCATGGCGCGAACGATTCTGATTACGGGATGCTCGTCCGGCATAGGCCTCGACGCCGCGAGGACCATGAGCGAACGAGGCTGGCGGGTGATCGCGACCGCGCGCAAGCCCGAGGATCTGGCGCGGCTCAAAAATTTCCTGAACGTCGAAGCACTCCCGCTGGAGTTGGCTGATCCGCAGTCGATCGCGACGTGCGCCATTCGCGCGCTTGAGATGACGCGGGGTAAGCTCGATGCGCTGTTCAACAATGCTGCTTTCGGTCAGCCGGGTGCGGTCGAAGATCTGACGCCCGCACTTTTGCGCGAACAACTTGAGGTCAATCTCGTCGGCACTCACGATCTGACGCGCCGCCTGATCCCGGCGATGCGGAAGAACGGCGCCGGGCGGATCGTCAATTGCTCGTCGGTTCTGGGAATGCTGGTGGCGCCTTATCGCGGTGCCTATTGCGCATCGAAATTCGCGCTTGAAGCGCTGACGACTTCGCTGCGTCTTGAACTCGAAGGTTCAGGTATTCACGTCTCGTTGATCGAGCCCGGACCGATCCGGTCGCGATTTGTCGAGCACTCTGTTGCCCGGCTTCTTGCGACGATCGATATCGACAACTCTCCGCACCGTTTCGTCTATCGGACGCGGCTCGAAGCGATGAAGGCCGGGGGGCAGATCACGTTCAAGCTCGAGCCGGAGGCAGTGACGAAACGGTTGATCCATGCGGTCGAGAGCAATCGTCCACGCCGGCACTATTACGTCACGACGCCGACCTATCTCGCTGCCGCCATGCGCAGGCTGCTGCCGCAGTTCGCGATTGATTATTTCGCGCGGCGGTTCTGAGGTTTTGGCGGCAGATAAGGCGCGAGCCGGTCGTGCCAAACCGCAAGCTTTTCCTCAAACGGTATGGTGTGGAGCGGGCTCGACGAGGGAAGATCGATTGCCGTCAGGCGATCGTTCGCAACGATGCCTGGCTTGATGACGTAGCGGCGAAAGAGATCGTGCGCCTTCTGGCCGTTGAACGCCACCGACGTTATGTCTGGATATTTCGAAAAGAATTTTCCAAAGGCGTTCGGGGTCGGATTGCGGATGGCGGCGTCCGAGCTTCCGATGCGTTCGGCACCTTCGAGCACATCCCAGAGTGCCCATCGGTTGCCTTGGAGAAGAGCGACGCGTCCGGCAAACGATGAGGGCATTCGTTTTCCGGCAAGAGCCGCGATCAACGGCCAGAAGTGATTGCGCGGATGTGCGTAGTATTGCTGGAGGCGAAGCGACTCTTCGCCCGGAAGCGTGCCCAATATGATGAGACGCGCGCCGTCGGGTACGAAGGGTGGGAAGCTGTATTTGATCGAGGGGGACGTCTTGGCGATCGCCATAGGTTCAAGCGCGATGATAGGGATGGCCCGACAGGATCGTCGCCGCTCGATATAGCTGCTCCGTCAATACAACGCGAGCAAGTCCGTGCGGAAGGGTCAGAGGACCAAGTGAGAGCTTGAGTTTGGCTGCACGTAAAGCGGCTTCGCCGTGGCCGTCCGGTCCGCCGATCAGAAAGACGCAGCTTTTGGCTCCCCCGTCACGCGTGTCGCGAAGGAAAGCGGCGAAGGCCTCGCTGGTCAAAGATGCGCCAGTGGGTTCCAGCGCGACGGCAAGGTCGCCGAAACCGACGTCCTTCAATAGCCTCGTGGCTTCCTCGCGTTTGCGCTCGGCGACATCGGCAGCGCGGCTTTCGGGATATTCGCGGATGTCGAGCGGGCCGAGGCCCAGCGATTTGCCGGCGCCGTTCATGCGCTTCGCATAACGCTCGACGATTGCGCGTTCCTCGGCGTCTTTCAGCTTGCCGATCGCGGAGATGGCGATGCGCATCAGAAGACTGCTCCGCGGCCGAAGACCTCAGCCGCGCATCAATGAACCTTACGTCGCGATCTGCCTCAGTGCTGCGAGCTATCGCCGCGCGAGGCATCTGGCGGGATCTCCGCCTGCCACATTTTTTCGAGGTTGTAGAATTCACGAACCTCGGGCCGGAAGACGTGGACGATCACATCGCCCGTGTCGATCAGCACCCAATCGCAGGCGTTCAAGCCTTCGACGCGAACGCGAGCCTCGCCGCGCGCTTTCAGCTTTTCGCGCAGTTGCTCGGCAATGGCGCCGACGTGGCGATCGTTGCGGCCGGAAGCCACAATCATAAAGTCGCCAAGGGCGGATTTGCCTTCGAGGGGGATGGTTACGATCTCTTCTGCTTTCGCATCGTCGAGCCAACGGACGATGTCATTGAGCAGAGCTGCCGTCTCGGGCGCCTTGGCGGCGGACGGGGCAATTGAGGAGCTCTTGCGAGCGGCCTCGGTTGTGGGTCGGATCAAGCGGCGAGCGTCCTTTGCTGGTTTGTCCCGCATGTCACTCAGGGTCCGGACCATCCGGACGACGCAGATATTAAAGGGCGTCGGGCCGAGCCGCAATTGGAAATGCGCCACAGGCCGTCTTGGAACTGTCATAAATATCAAATGTTTATGAGTTTTACCCGGGCAAGGCGGGTGCTGCACCGCGTAAAGCGGTGGACGAAAGGCCCGACAGACGGATGGTTAGCAGCACCCAGGCAGGGGGTTTTTGATCGGCAAGCGAGGCAGCCTCGGACTCGGGGAGGCGGTAGCGGCTGAGGGCATGCGCGGCGGGGGACGCCAAACCCGCGTGGCGCCAGCCGGGGCGGTCGACGACGGCGATCGGCATCGTTTTCGCGATCTCGCGCCAGTGCTGCCAGCGGTCAAAGGTGGCCAGATTGTCGGCACCCATGATCCAGACGAACCGGACGGCGGGATAGCGGCGCTTGAGGAAGGCCAGGGTTCCGGCGGTGTAGCGCGTCCCAAGCTCGCGCTCGAAGCCGGTGATCTTCATTCTCGGGCCGCGCGCGAACGGGCTGACGAGTTTCATGCGATGATCGAGCGGCGTCAGGCCGTCGCGGGATTTCAGCGGATTGCCCGGCGTGATGAGCCACCAGATCTGATCGAGGTGTAGGCGCTTCAGGGCCGCTTCGGCCGCAATGCGATGGCCGTCATGGGGCGGATTGAATGTGCCGCCCATGACGCCGATGCGCTGCCCGGGAAGGCAGGTAGGTGTGGCGACGCGAAGGGAGCCAAAACTTTGCAGCGGAATTTTTCGCGTCAACTCAGACGTGCCTCATCCCGCGTGCATCACTTCGGCCGGATCTGGCCGGTGCCTCGCACCTTGTACTTGAAGCTTGTCAATTGCTCGACGCCGACCGGGCCGCGCGCATGCATCTTGCCGGTCGCGATGCCGATTTCGCCGCCGAAACCGAATTCGCCGCCGTCGGCGAACTGGGTCGAGGCGTTGACGAGCACGATGGCGGAGTCGACCTCGTTCAAAAACTTGTCGGCGGCCGCTTCGTCTTCGGTGATGATGGCGTCGGTATGCTGCGAGCCATATCGGGCGATGTGCTCGATGGCGCCATCGACGCCGTCGACCAGTTTCATCGCGATGATCGCGTCTAAAAATTCCTTGCCGAAATCATCGGGCGTTGCAGCCTTGACGCGCGAGTCCGCCTTTTGAATCTCGGGTTCGCCGCGCACTTCGCAGCCGGCTTCGAGCAAGGCTTTGACCAGCGGTGTGATGATGTCCGTCTTGGCATTCTTGTCGATCAGCAGGCACTCGGTCGCGCCGCAGACGCCGATGCGGCGCATCTTGGCGTTGACGACGAGGGGCACCGCAATCTCCATGTTGGCGGCTTTATCGACGTAGGTGTGGCAGATGCCTTCGAGGTGCGCGAAGACGGGGACGCGGGCCTCGGTCTGCACGCGTTCGACCAGGCTTTTTCCGCCACGGGGAACGATGACGTCGATGGCACCGTCGAGGCCGCGCAACATGGCGCCGACGGCTTCACGGTCGGTCGTGGGAACAAGCTGAATAGCAGCTTCGGGTAGCCCGGCCGCGCGCAGTCCCTCGACGAGGCAGGCGTGGATCGCGACGCTCGAATGGTGGCTCTCGGAACCGCCGCGTAGGATCGCGGCATTGCCGGCCTTGAGCGACAAGGCGCCGGCGTCGGCGGTGACGTTGGGGCGGCTCTCGTAAATGATGCCGATGGTTCCGAGCGGAACGCGTACGCGCTGGAACCTCAGGCCGTTGGGCCGCGTCCATTCGGCGAGAACGGTGCCGATCGGATCGGGCAGCGCGGCGATTTCCTCAAGGCCCTTTGCGACGCCTTCGATGCGTTTCTGATCGAGCATAAGGCGATCGACGAAGGCGGCAGGGCGGCCGGCGGCCTTCGCGGCTTCAAGATCCTTGGTGTTGGCTTCGAGAATTTTGGGTGTCGCGGCGCGCAAAGCTTTTGCGGCGGCATTCAGCGCCCTGTTCTTTTCGTCCGGTGTCGCGATGCCGAGGCGGCGGCTCGCGGCCTTCGCGGCTTCGCCAATACCGCGCATCAGGGCGGCGGTTTCGTTTTCAATGCGCTCGGGTCTGTTCATCGGTCACGTCCTCGTCAGCGCCATGTCGTCCCGGTGAATAAGGGTATCGCGACCCTCATATCCAAGTATCGCGGCAATCTCACTCGACCGCTTGCCCATAATACGGCGCGCGTCGGCGGCCGTATAGGCGACGAGGCCACGGCCCAGTTCGCGGCCGTCGGCAGACCTAATGATAACGGCATCGCCGCGGTCGAACGAACCGTCGATGCGGGTGACGCCAGCGGGCAGCAGGCTTTTGCCCGTCAAAAGGGCTTTCTCGGCACCTGCGTCCAGGAAGATTTGGCCGTTCGGTACCAGCTGGCCCGAAATCCAGCGTTTTCTGGCTGTCACGGGATCGGATTTGGCAATGAACCAAGTGACGCGCGCGCCTTCGGAGATGGCCCGCAGCGGGTGATAGACCTTGCCGGTGGTGATCACCATGTTCGTTCCGGCTGAGAGCGCGATCTGACCGGCGGTGATCTTGGTTTTCATGCCGCCTTTCGACAGCTCGGTTCCGGCGTCGCCGGCCATCGCTTCGATCTCGGGCGTGATCTCGGTGACGATCGGAATGTGCTTGGCGTCGGGGTTTTCGTTCGGCGGCGCGGTGTAAAGACCGTCGATGTCCGACAGCAGCACGAGGCAATCGGCCGAGACCATCGAGGCGACGCGCGCTGATAGCCGGTCGTTGTCGCCGTATCGGATTTCGGTGGTCGCAACCGTATCGTTTTCGTTCACGACCGGGATGGTCTTGAGGCTCAAGAGCACTTCGATGGTGTTGCGAGCGTTGAGATAGCGGCGGCGCTCTTCGGTATCGCCGAGTGTCAGCAGAATTTGCGCGGCGGTGAGGCCACGGGCGGCGGCGAGTTCCTGATAGGCGTGCGCGAGGCTGATCTGGCCGACGGCGGCGGCGGCCTGGCTCTGCTCGAGCTCCAGCGGTCCTTTCGGCAATTTCAGCGTATGGCGCCCGAGTGCGATCGAGCCGGACGAAACAATGATGACTTCCTTGCCGGCGCGAGAGAGGGCGGCGACGTCGTCCATCAACGAATTCAGCCATGCGGACTTCAAGCCGCCGGTTTCGCGATCGGTCAGAAGGGCCGAGCCGATCTTGACGACGATGCGCTGCGCATCGGCCCATTCGGGACGGACATTCAGCGTCGTGGCATCAACTGCGGGCGTGGCGGCCATGGCGGCGGATCTCGGCGTTCAAGAAGTAGGCTTGGCGTGCCTTATCTGCAAATGTCGGCCCTCGGGCAAGGGGAACACTCGCATATCGGCAATGCCGGGCGGAATTTTACCTTATCGGAGTCAAAAACGTCGCTGGACGCCCCTTTACGGGACGAAAGCCAGGAACAGAAATGTTCCGAAGATCACCAGATGCAGGAAGCCGAACAGCACGTTGGTGCGGCCGGTTCCGAATGTCAGGATGCTGGCGGCGAGCGTCATGACGACGAGCACAATGTCGCCCGGCTCAAGGCCGAGGACGAGAGGGGTATGAAGGAAAAGATTGGCAGCGGCCATGGCTGGGACGGTCAGACCGATGGTCGCGAGGGATGAACCGAGCGCGAGGTTCAAGCTTTTTTGCAGCTCGTTCTTCTGTGCGGACCTTACCGCCGCGATCGATTCCGGCATCAGAACGATCAGAGCGATGATGACGCCGCTGATGCTCGACGGCGCTTCGAGCCGAGATACGCCGATGTTGATGACGACGGCGATGAGTTTGGCCAACAGGACGACGGCGGCCAATGCAACACAGAGAAGGAAGGCCGAAAGGACGAGCTTCTTGTCGTCGGCGGGGTCGTGCTTGGTCTCGGTGCGCTCGCCCACGAAGTAATCGCGATGGAGCACGGTCTGAGTATAGAGAAAGACCAGATAGAGCGCGATGGTGACGATACTGATGAACATCAGCTGGCTCTCGGAGTAGAACTGGCCCGGCGCGGTCGTGGTGTAGTTGGGCAGAACGACGGTGAGCGTCGAGAGAACGATCAACATCGCGAGATAGATTTTCGCCGAGGTGACGTCGAAGCTTTGCTCGCGGTAACGCAGGCCGCCGACGACGATGCACAATCCGACCAGGCCCGTGGTGACGATCATGATGACGGCAAAGACCGTCTCACGGACAAGCGTCGGCGCGGCCTTGCCGGTCAGAGTCAGCGAAATGATGAGGGCAAGCTCGATGATCGTCACGGCGATGGTCAAGACGAGCGTGCCGACCGGTTCACCCATGATGTGGGCGACCTCTTCGGCGTGGTAGACGGCGGCGAAGACCGTGCCGATCAGAAGCGGTATCAGCAGAGCGGTGATCAGGATGCCCGTTGCGTGCGAGGCAAAATCATCGTCGTAGCCCGTCATGGTCGAGACAACGAACAGGAGCAGGCCGAGCACAGGCACGGTCCACGTCCAGACCGGTGTGCGCGCGGAATGGGTCATCTTGAAACTTCCTGATCATGTTAGGGGAGACGTGTTCTCTGATGTCGCCATTGTGAGCGAGTTGGCGACAGGGGGCAAGGCGATCGTTCGCATCTTGGCGGCTGTGTAATAGCCCGTGCGTTGTGTGACGCCCCGGGCTCGCCGGAGGCTCTATTCGTCAACGCGTGATCTGCGCGATGGATCCGCGGCCTAAAGCCGGGATGACACGGGGGTTATTTGGGTCCGGTCGATTATGACGATTTAGGGCTGCCAGGGGCCGGTTGAGCCGGAGTCCTGGTCTTCGTCGGCGTCGTTGGCGCGGGCGATCTCGCGAGCGAGCGCGTAGAGGGCCTCTTTCACGCCTTGACCCGAGACGGCGGAGAGCACGAGGGGTGTTTTCCTCGCAGCCTTTTTCAGAAGATCGCGGCGTTCGGCGAGCGTTGCTTCATCGAGGGCGTCGGATTTGGAAAGGGCGACGATTTCCTTTTTCTTGTCAATGCCGCTGCCGTAGGCTTTCAGCTCGCGGCGAATGGTCTTGTAGTCGGCGGCGACGTCCTCGGACGTCGCGTCGACGAGATGCAGCAGAACGCGGCAGCGCTCGACGTGGCTCAGAAAGCGATCGCCGAGGCCGGCGCCGTCGTGAGCGCCTTCGATCAAGCCTGGAATGTCGGCAAGAACGAAGTCGGTATCGCCGGCGCGAACGACCCCGAGGTTCGGGTGGAGCGTCGTGAACGGGTAATCGGCAATCTTGGGCTTGGCCGCAGAGACCGCTGCGAGAAACGTCGATTTTCCGGCGTTCGGCAAGCCAACGAGTCCGGCATCGGCAATGAGCTTGAGCTTCAGCCAGATCGTCAGTTCTTCGCCGGGCTGGCCCGGATTGGCGTGGCGCGGGGCCTGGTTCGTTGCGCTCTTGAAATGCGCGTTGCCGAAGCCGCCGTTACCACCCTTGGCAAGCCTGACGCGGTCACCCGGCGTGGTCAAATCAGCGAGGAGCGTTTCGCCGTCTTCGGCGAAAACCTCCGTGCCCGGGGGAACCTTGATGATCATGTCGTCGCCGTTGGGCCCGGCGCGGTTCTGGCCCATGCCCGGGGTGCCGTTCTTGGCGAAGAAATGCTGCTGATAGCGATAGTCAATCAGCGTGTTGAGGTTTTGGACGCACTCAACCCAGACGTCGCCGCCCTTGCCGCCGTCGCCGCCGTTCGGTCCACCGAACTCGATGAACTTCTCGCGCCGAAAGGCGATGCAGCCGTTTCCGCCGGCGCCCGACCTTATGTAGATTTTCGCCTGGTCGAGAAATTTCATGACGCGATCGCCCGTATGGCCATGGTCCAAGGACGCCGGCGCTCGTACGTCAAGGCGGGCAGATCGCACTGGCGAGCTTCGCACCACCCCGTGGACGTGCCGGTCGGCTTGAAGCCGAGCTTGTGAATGACGCGCGCGGAGGCGTCGTTGCCGATCAGATGTTTACAGATGAATCGGCGGACGCCCAATTTCGAAAAACCGTAGGTCATGACGGCGCGCGCGGCTTCGGTCGCGTAGCCCTTGCCCCAATAGGGTTTACCGATCCAATAGCCGAGCTCGGCATCGCCGTCGTCGTCGAGCATGAAACCGCAGATGCCGATCAATGCGCCGTCGAGGTCAATTCCAAATACTTCTTCCTTCTCGGCGAGGCCGTCGACCCAATGATGGGCTTCTCCTTCGGAATAAGGATAGGGAATGCGACCGGTCATGCTGGCGACATCCCAGTCACCCGCCAGCGCAGCGATGCGTGCGGCATCGCCGTGGATGACAGTCCGGAGGGTGAGGCGGGCGGTCTTCATCGTGTCCCTGATGGTGCAATACGGGCAGGATATGAGTGGGGTTATCAAAAGGCAAAAAGGGGACGGCAAAGCCATCCCCGTATCGCTTACAACCTGACGTCCGGTGCGGCGGGATTTATTCCGCTGCGACCGGCTTGGCGGGCTTCACCGAGATATAGGTTCGGCCGTTGCGCTTGGTTGCGAATTCAACGGTGCCTTCTTCGACGGCGAAGATCGTGTGGTCGGTGCCCATTCCGACACCGCTGCCGGGGTGCCACTGCGTGCCGCGCTGGCGGCAGAGAATGTTGCCCGGAATGACGTATTCGCCGCCGTAGCGTTTGATGCCAAGGCGTTTGCTTTCTGAATCGCGGCCGTTACGTGTCGAACCGCCTGCTTTCTTTTGTGCCATTTCAAATTCCTCGAATGGAGCGGCGGTTCGTTATGCGCCGGCGATGTCGGTGATGCGCACGACAGAAAGGTCCTGACGGTGGCCCTTCTTGCGGCGAGAATTCTTGCGGCGGCGCTTCTTAAAAGCGATGAGCTTCGGACCGCGCGATTGTTCGACGAGTTCGGCGACAACCTTGGCGCCCGATACGAACGGCGCGCCGATCGTGACGTCGGCGCCGGAGCCGACCATCAAGACTTCGCCGAATTCGATCTTGGCGCCGGCATCACCTGGCACCCGCTCAATCGTGACGACGTCGTCCTTGGAAACGCGGTATTGCTTGCCGCCTGTCTTGATGACAGCGTACATGGCTATTGTCCTTTCGGCCTTTCAGGCCTGTTACCGCGCCCTGTGGCGTCACCGGAAAACGGTGATCTTTCAAATGGTTGCTGGGCAGAGCCAGCACGAGCCTCGGGCAGCGCATTCGTCGCGGGCAGTTTTTCCTGTCCACGGGTGGCGGGCTTTATTGTCGATAAGAGGCCTAATGTCAATTGCGATACGGCGTCCGGGCCAAGCAATTTCATGGCGATGGACTCTCGCAATCGGGGCTGCGCGCCGCCACCTGTGAGCATGGTTATCGGAAATCAGGTGTCATGATGGCGATACATGCTTCGGCCCGACGTATAAAGCCGCGCGATGCGGTTCTGCCGACCATTCCGGTGATCGGCACCGGGCCGGATTTTCCGGTCGCGTCGCTCAGGTCGTGCGGCGAGAAAACCCATGCGCTCCTGGACGTGGCGACGCGGCGCTATCCGAAGAGCCTTCTCAAAAGCCTCGATAGGGTTTCCCGGGTATGGCTCGCCCGGTCGGATAACGGCCATCTCCGCGAGATCGACACCATCGCCGAAGAGCTCGGGCGGCCGGGCGCCTACTTCTTTTCGATCAACTACGAGTGGGGCTGCACGTGCCGGGCGGCGCCTTCGCCGGAGACCAACTCGGCGAGGCTCATTCGCGTGCTCGACTGGCAGACGCCGGGACTGGGGGGCAATCTCGTCTGCGCAAAGGTCGAGGGTGCGCCGGCTGGGCCATTCGCCGTGCTGACATGGCCGGGCTATACCGGCGTCTTGCAGGTGATGGCGCCGGGACGGTTCTCGGCAGCGCTCAACCAAGCGCCGATGCGCGATCCGACGGGACTTTTTTATGTCGATTGGGCCGCAAACCGTCATCGCGTGTGGAAAATGCCGTTTCCGACGCCGGCGCATCTTCTACGGCGCGTCGCGGAAGAGGCCAAGATTTTCGACGAGGCGTGTCGTCTCCTGAGCGATGCTTTGATTTCGACGCCCGGAATTTTCACGATCGCCGGAGTTGCACCGGAGGAGACTGCGGTCATCGAGCGGACGGAGCACGATGCGCGTATCCGGCGAGGGGACGGTGCCGTCGCGGCGAATCATTGGGGAGAAGCCGGCTGGCGCGGGCAAGCGCGGGGCGACAGCAGTTTCGAGCGCGCGCAAACCATGCAGGCCACGGCGCCGAGTTTCGATGCGGACTTTGCGTGGCTCGCGCCCCCCGTGCTCAACGACAAGACGCGTCTTGCCATGATTGCTGATGCCAAGTTGGGCCGACTTGTTGCGCGCGGCTATGAGGCGGACGGGGCGGCGACCCAGTCTCTCGATTTCGAATGGCATGCGTCCGTCTGAGCCGCTTGCGTCCGGGGCCGAGCGAAGCTACAAGCCCCACTTCGCCGACAGGCGCCACGGCACCAGGAGAGGTGGCAGAGTGGTCGATCGCGCCGCACTCGAAATGCGGAGTACTCGCAAGGGTACCGGGGGTTCGAATCCCTCCCTCTCCGCCATAAGTTTTTGAAATATATCTACAATTTTAGACGTTGAGATAGCGCGCCGGCTTTGGCTGTGGCCGCCATGGGCGGAGCTGCGCGATGGTTGTTTGCTGGTTCGCGGTGGCCGTAGCTTTCAACTCGGCGGAGAAAGCGAAAGCAGCCGTTGCCGCGGCTAAGTCACCGCCTGGGATACGGACGTCCGGAAGCGGGTCAACGCAACGACAAAGAGTAATCCTCCGACGGTGGCGATCAGCAGCAAATTTGGCCAGATGATCGACAGTCCGGCGCCACGGAAAAGAATGGCCTGGGCGACTTTCACGAAGTGCGTCGAAGGCACCGTTTCCATCACCAATTGCAGTTGCCTCGGCATGCTTTCGAGCGGGGTATATCCGCCCGACAGCAGGATCATCGGCAACACGACAAGAATGAAGAGCAGGCCGAATTGCGGCATCGAGGTCGCGACGGTGCCGAGAAGCAAGCCGATGGCTGTCGCGAAAAATAGATAGAGCATCATGCTGAGCATGAACAATGCGAACGATCCGGCCAGCGGCAGTCCGATCAGACCGTGGACGACGAGCAGGAGCGACAGCCCGGCCGCGACCATGATGACGAGACCGTTGGCGGCAACCTTCGCCATGGCAATTTCAAACGGTGTCAGCGGCAAGACGAGCAGATGATCGAGCGTGCCATGTTCGCGTTCGCGGATGACGGCGGCGCCCGACAGCACGATTGCGAGCATCGTCACGATGTTGATGAGCCAGGCGACGCCCATGAACCACGATGATTCAAGATTGTCGTTGAACGCGATGCGCAAGCTCAGACTGACCGGGAGCGTGGTCGTGGCATCTGTGCCATAGAAGAACCTGTTCGCCTCGTTCGTTACGATCTGCTCGATGTAATTGGCGCCTATTCCGGCTTGAAGAATTGCCGTCGCATCGATGTTCACCTGGATCGCCGGAGCGCGGCCCGCTGCGACGTCGGCTTGAAAATTGGGTGGGATATCGAGGACAAAGGTGCTCTGCCCACTGTTCATGCGTTGGTCGAGATCCTTGAGGCCGATCTGCTCCGGCGTTTTGAAGTGCGGCGGCAGGAACGCGTGTGCGATATCGTCGGACAGTCGAGAATGATCTTCATCGACAATCGCGATCGAGGCGTTGCGCAACTCATACGACATTCCCGTCGCCAAACTGTAGATGGCGACCGAGAACGCGAAGATGATCAGGCCGACGAGCACGGGATCGCGGCTCAGGCAGCGCAATTCCTTGATGCTGAGATTCCAGATGTTAAAGGCCTGGCGCTTCATGATCACCGGTCTTGCTTGGGAAGGAAGAACAGGCTGAGGCCCGTCAATAACGGAATGAACAACGCCAGTTTCACGAGGTATCCCGAGAGATCGAGAAGTCCCAGTCCCTTTGTAAAAGCACCGATGCAGATCTTGAGAAAATAGGTCATCGGAAATCCGTAGCCGATGGCGGCGGCGACGCCCGTGAGCGAGGAAACGGGCACGATCACGCCGGAGAACTGGAGCGCAGGCATCACGGTCAGAATGGCGGTTCCAAAAAGTGCTGCGACTTGTGTCGTGGCGAATGCCGAGATCAAAAGTCCGAATCCGGTCGTGACGAACGCATAGATGATCGCCCCCAGCGTCAACGCCAGCAGGCTTCCCTTAATCGGGACCTGGAATACAAAGAGGCCGAGAGCGACCATCGAGATGTAGTTCACCATCGCGAGGCCGACATAAGGCAGCTGCTTGCCAATGAGAAACTCAAAACGCGTGACCGGGGTGACGTAGAGATTCACGATCGAGCCGAGTTCCTTCTCGCGCACGATGCTCAATGCCATCAGGGTCGCGGGGATGAACAGCAACAGCAATCCAATCACCGTCGGCACCATGGCGTAAATGCTCTTGAAATCTTGATTGTAGCGATCGCGAATGGCGAGATCGACAGGCTGCCAGATGACGTCGGAGCCGGCCTCACGCAATTTGAGGTGCTTGAGGTAGGTTTCGTGGACGCCTGAGAGATAGCCCTCGACCGTTTCGGCGCGGAAGGGCATGGCCCCATCGATCCATGCCGAAACCTCGGCCGAAATGCCCTTTTTCACGCTGCGGCCGAAGTTCGGCGGAATTTCAATAGCGAAGGAAAGCTTTCCGCTCTTCAGCGCCTGATCGAGGTCGGCATCGTCGGTGAGTGGCTGGCGCTGCTGGAAATATCGGGTGTCTGCGAATTCCTCGATGTAGTTGCGGCTTTCCGGTGTCTGATCACGATCTAGGACTGCGAACGTCAGGTGCTCGACATCGAGCGTGATGCCGTAGCCGAATACGAGCATGAGAAGAACGGTGCCGAAAAAGGATGTCGCCAGCCGAATCGGGTCGCGAATGATCTCCAGCACCTCGCAACGGGCATAAGCATAAAGGCGCCTGGTGTTCAGCCAGCGATCTGCGATCGGTTGCTGCTTCGACAGGGCGGGCTCGGCGATGAGTTGGCTTGATTGGGGCAGAGTTGTCGTTTGTGGTGCTGCGTCTTCGAGATAGGAAATGAACGCTTCTTCGAGTGTTGCCGTGCCGCGTTTCTTTGCAAGTTCAGCCGGCGCTGCCGTCGCAAGAATCCGGCCGGCGTGCATGAGGGCGATCCGGTCGCATCGGGCCGCTTCGTTCATGAAATGCGTCGAGATGAAGATCGTGACGTTTTCTTTGCGCGAAAGCTCGACGAGCAGCGACCAGAATTCGTCGCGGGCAATCGGGTCGACGCCGGAGGTCGGTTCGTCGAGGATCAACATTTCGGGCTGGTGAACGACGGCAACCGCGAGTGAAAGGCGCTGGCGAATTCCGAGCGGCAGCCGATCCGAGCGATCGTTGAGATGAGAAGCAAGATGGAAACTGCGCACCAGGGTATCGATGCGCGTTTTCGCGAGTTCATCCGGCAACTGGAAGATGCGCGCGTGGAGTTCGAGGTTTTGAAGGACCGTCAATTCGCCGTAGAGCGAAAAGGATTGCGACATATATCCGACCCGCCGCCGCGACTCGATGTCGGTGGCGTCCACCGGGCGTCCGAATAGAAAAGCTTCGCCTTCCGTTGCAGGAAGGAGCCCGCTCAACATCTTCATCGTCGTGGTCTTGCCGCAGCCGTTCGAGCCGACAAAGCCGAAGATCTCCCCCTGTCGGATCGAGAGGTCGATGTGATCGACGGCGACAAAATTGCCGAAACGCTGCGTCAGTCCGCGCGCCTCAATGGCCGGTGGTCCGGGTTGGCTCTGGCGGGGTGGAATTTCGATGGCATGATAATCTTTTCGAATATCCTCGGGCAGAAGGGCAATGAACGAGGCCTCGAGCGTCGGCGCATGCCCCCGGGCTTTCAGCTCAATCGCGATCCCTGTCGCGAGAATACGTCCGGCATTCATGGCGACCAGCGAGTCGAATTGCTCGGCTTCCTCCATGTAGGCTGTGGCAACCAGGACGCTCATCCCGGGGCGCTGCGCGCGCATGGCGCCGATCAGCTCCCAGAATTGACGTCGCGACAACGGGTCGACACCGGTCGTCGGCTCGTCGAGAATGAGCAACTGCGGATCGTGAATGAGAGCACAGCAGAGGCCAAGCTTCTGCTTCATGCCGCCGGACAAATTGCGCGCCCGGCGTTCGCGGAACGGTGCCAGTCCGGTTGCCTGCAACAGGCCGTCAATACGTGCAGCGCGCTCGGCCGGGGACTGACTGAAGAGACGGCCGAAAAAGTCGATGTTCTCAGCGACGCTCAGTTCGGCATAGAGGTTGCTGCCCAAGCCTTGCGGCATATAGGCGACGCGTGGGCAGATGTTACTGCGGTGCGTGGCGTCCGCCATGCTGCCGCCGAGCACGTCAAGCCTGCCCGACTGCAATTTTCGGACGCCCGCGATCAATCCGAGCAAGGAGGATTTGCCGACGCCGTCCGGGCCGATGATCCCCACGATCTTGCCCGAAGGAATGTCGAGCGAGATATGATCGAGTGCCGTCGTGGCACCGTACCGATGGGTGACGTCAACGATCTGCGCGACGAGCGCCGGCCGTTCGCCGCTCATTTTGGAATATTCGGCTGAAGATAGGCGGGCCAAGCGCTGTTGGGATCGATGCGCACATAAGCGACGCCCGGAAGGCCTGTCCGGATATCGGCGATATGACGGGCAAGAAGCTCAGGATCGATCCGCACCTTGACGCGAAACATCAGCTTATCCCGCTCGGATTTCGTCTCCACCATCTTGGGAGTGAATTGCGATTTCGGGGACACGAAGCTGACGGAGGCGGGAATGACGAGATTTGGCAGCGCATCGACGATAATGCGTGCTTCGCTGCCGAGCTTTATCTTGCCGACGTCCTCGGTCGGCAGGAAGACGGTCATGTAAACGTTCGACAGATCCAGCAGGGTAAAAATCTTCGTGCCTGCGCCGACGACCTCTCCGGTGTTTACGAGCTTATACTGCACCCTTGCATCGCGCGGCGCGGTCAGAGTGCCGTCGGCTACAACGATCTTGTAATAGGCGACGTCATGCTGAGTTGCGGCGATTGCTGCTTCGGCTTCTCCGATCCGCGCATTTGCGGCGATAAGGGCCGCGTCCGCGGCGTTCAATGTCTGTTGGCGCTGGTCGAGCAATTCGTGCGTCGCGAAACCCTTCCCCACCAACGATTGAGTACGCTCCAACTCCTGCTCAGCCAGTTTGTGTTCGGTTTGCCGCTGTATCAAGGCGGCCTTGGCTTCCTCGAGCGCTTGCTCGGCGATCATCATTTGCGCTTGAGATTTTTGCAGCGTCGCTTCGGTGTCGCGCGTGTCCATGCGGGCGACGATCTGCCCGGCTTTCACGAGATCGCCTTCGTCAACAAGAAGGGTTTGGACGCGCCCAGAATACTTGGGCGTGATGTCGATGTCGTCGGCTTCGATGCGGCCGTTTCCGGATAAAAATCCGGCCGGCAACGCGGAGTAATAATATTTCCACCAATACCAACCTGCTCCGGCCGCGACGATAAGGACGGCGGCGATGGCGATGAGCGGGAGCCGAGACTTCAATTTTGCAGCGAAAGGGACAGGAAGATTCTCGGATTTTTTTGAAGGGGGAGGAGGGGTCTGCTGTTCCAGTGGGACGAGATTTCCTGCAGCCGTTGTCCGATTGCTATTATCGTCGTGCATCGTGGTCGTTGGTCTCCTAGCAATCATTCGGCTTGTTTAGATTCCAGCCACCCTTTCCTCATGGCGGGTAAGCCAAATCTAGCAGGAGTGCAGTTCAGGAATTTGATCTGTATCAGTTATCGGCCGTGGCCTGCCAACGGCATGACTCGATACGCTTAGCAAATTCCTTAGGACTCATTCCTGGACGTTGGCCAGGGCGGAAGGGGAGGCAGCCCGAGCACTTCGCGCACGGCGGAAAAAGAGCGGCGATGCTCGGGACAGGCGCCGAGCTTCTTGAGAGCAGCTTGGTGCGCAGGCACCGGATAGCCTTTGTGCGTGGCGAATCCATATCCGGGATGTCGGCGATCAATCTTGCACATCATCGCGTCGCGTGAGGTTTTCGCGAGGATGGACGCCGCGGCGATGCTGATGCTTTTTTCGTCGCCTTTGACGATTGCCTGTTGAGGTATGTCGATGTCCTCGAGACGGCGCGCGTCGAGAAGGAGATGGGCGGCCGCCTGACTGAGACCTTCGACCGCTCGTCGCATCGCGAGAATACCTGCCCAATAGATATTGATGCGATCTATTTCCTCGACGTCCGTGAAGGCAACGCACCAAGCCGTCGCTTTAGCTTTAATTTCGACGGCAAGCTCGGCGCGCGATTGAGGATCAAGCTTCTTGGAATCATCGATGCCGATAATGCGCGTGTTGGGCGGCAGGATTACTGCGGCTGCAGCCACGGGGCCGGCGAGGGGACTCATACCGGCTTCGTCGACGCCCGCAACGTTCAGGATATCGTTTTTCCAGAGCACCGTTTCGAAACGCATCATCTTGCGCAGGCGCTGCCCCTCAGAGCGGTTGCCGAACCGTCTCTTCGACACCGCCTGAAGAATAGCCTTTGCGCCGGCACGACTATCGTTGCGCAGCGCCTCTTCGACATCGGCTTCGAGAGGGCGTTGGTCGACAAGGTATCTTTGACGCAACTCTGAGAGTGAATATCTCGTCAACGACATCTTTCCTGGATTAGATCTTGGCTACCGGACACTATAGCGTGGGAGCGGCGGAATACCGCCATCCATCCGTTGCATACTGCAACACTTCCGGCGGAGTAAGCATGACCATCACCATCTACCATAACCCCGCTTGCGGCACGTCGCGTAACACGCTTGCAATGATCCGGCAAAGCGGTGAGGAGCCGGAGATCATCGAATACTTGAAAACGCCGCCTGCGCGCGCAACGCTGGTTGATCTGATGAAACGCATGGGCGTCGGTCCGCGCGAATTGCTCCGCCAGAAGGGCACACCCTATGGGGAACTTGATCTCGGCAATCCGAAGTGGTCCGACGATCAGCTGATCGATTTCATGATGAAGCACCCCATTCTCATCAACCGGCCGATCGTGGCGACGCCGCTGGGTGTGAGGTTGTGCCGGCCGTCGGAGATGGTTCTTGAGATTCTGCCGAACTCAAACATCGGCACATTTACCAAAGAGGACGGCGAATTGGTGCCGGCGAAGAAGAAAGATTGAATGAATAGAAGCGGCGCGCCCTATTGCGATCGCGGGTGGGCGTGATGGGGCTGGGAGAGTTCGCGCTGCTAACCGGCGACCGCATCGCTCGTGGTGGGTAGGCGAAATATGAAATTTGCATGATGGAAGCGAAAAAGCGGATGCAGCTCGCGAATGAGCAGGCGACTTATCTTCCGACTGCGCGCGAACTTGCGGATGGTTCTGCGCGCGCGTCGGCTCGGCTCTCGTTCTCGCCTTACTGGTGGGAAGCCGTTTCGCGAGAGGCGGAAGATGGCGACAGTTTCCTCCCACGGCGATGCGACGTCGTCGTTGTCGGATCGGGCTTTACCGGATTATCGGGTGCTCTGACGCTGCTTCGAAACGGCAGGCAGGTCGTCGTCATCGAGCGTGGACGCGCAGGTTTTGGCGCGAGCACGCGCAACGGCGGGCAAATCGGCAGCGGCAACCAGAAATTCCGAGTCAAAAAGCTTATCGCGATCAGAGGTCGCAAAAAAGCGGAGGAGATGCTTCGCGAGGGAACGAGGATGCTGGATCACATCGCAGCTCTCATTTCCCAAGAGAAGATCGAATGCCATTTCCGGCGCTGCGGACGTTTCCGCGCTGCGGTACGTTCCGAACATTATGAAGCGATGGCGCAGGATATGCGCGATTTAAAAGACATCGCGGGTGTTGAAAGCAGCATGGTTCCGCGTTCAGAGCAAAGCGCGGAGATAGACACCGACTGCTTTTTCGGCGGCTCGCTTCTGCCGAATGACGCTTCGCTGCATCCCGCACTTTATCATGCCGGCCTGTTGGACAGGATCAAAGCCGCGGGAGGGAAAGTTCTCGCGTATACGCCGGCACGGCATATCACCCGAGCCGGCCCCGATTTCCAAGTGGCGACCAATCGTGGCGTCATCGTCGCGAAAGACGTCGTCATAGCAACCAATGGCTATACCGATGGGCTCGTTCCGGAACTCGGTCGGCGGATCGTGCCGATCGGGTCAGCGCTCATCGCCACGGACGAGCTACCTGCAACGTTATTCGACAGGCTGCTGCCGCGCAATCGCGTCTATGGAAACACAAATCGTGTTTTCTTTTACTTCCGGGGTGCTCCGGACGCGCGTCGCATTATCTGGGGCGGCCGCGTGGGGCGTCTCGTGCCCGCTCAATCGCTCGCAGCAGTTCGGCATCTTGCCGGGGACATGCTTCACGTATTTCCCGACTTGAAGGACATTGCGATCACGCATGCGTGGGATGGCCAGATCGGCTACACATACGACGAAGTTCCGCACATCGGCTGCACAAGAGATGGGATCCACTACGCGCTCGGCTATTGCGGCACCGGTGTATCGCGCGCCACCTACTTCGGAACGAAGATCGCCTTGAAGGTTCTGGATAAGCCCGAGGGCCGCACTTCATTCGACGATTTGACGTTTCCTGCATATCCGGCACATCCAGTGGCGAAGCATGCGGTGCCGTTCGTCGAAACCTGGTATCGCATCCGCGATGCCGCAAATTTCTAATTGCATTGGAGGCAAACATGGCGGGCGGGATGTCAATGCACTGCGTTTGCCGAAAATATTCAGCCCAGCGAAGATCGATGCCGAACTATCACTCGACTGATTTGCGGTAAGCCAGGTGATAGCGAACGCAACGCGGCGCGATGGCGTCACGGCATTTCATCAGCGATTGCGGGTGAGCCGATGAGCGTGGCCCGCGATCCTTTGCAAGAACGGTTTCCTGCGTGCAGGCTGGTCTGAGATTTTTTCGCCGGCGGCGGAGTCAAATGTCAACCAATCGAAGCCGCGGAGGCTATGGGCGTAGATTCCACGGTTCTTATTATAGGAATTGTCGAGAAGCCGGCATTGTTTGCCGAGCAAGGCGCAGGCAATCGCGACGTGGAGCCGGTCGGTCACGACGCGTTGTGTGACCGAGATGGTTTTGAGGAAGCACCATGCGGCAATTTTGGAAGTTTCGGCGTCGGCAACCCTGCCGAACGCTCTCGATACATCCAGATCGGTTTCAACCCTGGACGATAGCGCTTCGCGATCGGTCCGCATGAAGCGGACGAGTGGCAGCTCGGAAAGCCGCTCGAGGCTGGTGTTGTGATCGCGCAGACCGGTTTCGAGCAACGATTGGGCTCTTTTCCGATAGTCGGGATCAGCGAGAAATTCGGTGGCGTCGCAATGAAAGGCCATATCGTGGCCGAGCCGGCAATCCAGATCGGGTCTCAATTTCCGGACGTGCTCGAATGAGTGTAGTTCGCGGCACCATATCGTGAAGCGATCATCGAGCGATTGGATCAAGTCGATATTGCCCCTGATGGTATGAGGCAGGAGAACGACGCGCGCGCCATTTGAGCGGGTGGCTTCCAGTGTCTCTCGCATGCCGCGATAGATATCGACGAGATTTCCGCCGCCGCCGAGGAAGACCGTACGATCGTGAAAATCCGCTGTGTCGTCGACGACCTCGACGGCGATTCCCGCTTTATCGAACGCGCTGAGCGTGGCCGCGAAAATCAGGCAATCGCCGACGTTGCCCTCATTGGGGATGAAGAGGACTTTCTGACCGGCGAAACCAGCGAGGAAGCTTTGCATTTCGGAGCGCAACGGGGCTGCGAGGTCAGTCATCGGGCGGATATGATCATTCAGTTGAAGACTTCGCTGCCATGATAGCGCCGGCGGAGATCTTCGCCAGCAGTCTCTCAAAGCGCGGGACTGCACAATGTTTTTTGCGGGCACGACAGGAAAAAAGCATATTCCTCGCGCTCGGCTAACGTTGATAACTTTTTTCGATGCTTGGCTCAGGGAAGCCGGGTAGGCTCAGCATTGGGCATAGGGGGCAATCGATTCGACCGCCGCGCGCGGTAAACGAGAGAAAATAATGACGAACCCGGTTCGCCAGTCGGCCATCGCGGCCTTCTACATCAATCTCGACCGCGATACGGATCGACGCACGCGGATGGAGGATGAGTTATCGAGCGCCGGTATTTCGGCGGAACGTCTTGCTGCGGTCGACGGACGCAACGTTCCCGATTGGCTTGCCGCTTTCTATGACGGGCGAATGGGTCCAGGCGAGGTCGGATGTTCGGCTAGCCATCTTTCGATCTGCAAGCTCGTTCTCGATAGGGCTCTGCCGTTCGCATTGGTGCTGGAAGATGATGCGCGCATTGAGGGCGATTGTCTTGCCGTGGTCATGAGGGCCGTACGTTCTGCTCCGTCGGGCTGGGATGTCATTCGGCTCATCGAAGCATCGCCGCGACCCACTCAATTGATCAGCCGTCTTTCCGAAGGGCGATCGCTTGTTCGCTATCTGCGAGTACCAAGGAGCACGACGGGCCTTGTCGTCAGCCAATCCGGCGCCCGGAAGCTTTTGACGCCGCGGCTTGTCAAAGAACCTATCGATGTCGAGATACGCTGGCCGTGGCAGCTCGATCTCAACGTCTATGGTATCGATCCACCTCCCGTCGCACAGGCAAGCGGAGTGGAGGTCGCAACGACCATCCCGTCGAGAAGCCGGCCACAGAAGTTCAATCAATTCAGACGAATGCTTTTCAATATCCGGAAGATGGGGCTTGGCCCTTATCTCGCGTGCAGTTTCAAACGCACGTCCAAACCTCAGCAGGATTTGCAGAATTTCATTCGAGGGTCGGAGCCGGTCGCTCCATCGACTTAAGCTTGCCATGCTTCGGGCGGCAGCGGCGCCGGCGGCTCGGCGCAGTCCTGCATCATCTCCGATAGATTGGCTATTGCGGCCGGCGAGATTCTTCCAGGCTTAGACGTAGATGCGTGAGCGTGTCGTGTTCGCGGAAGCCGCGGTGTATGGCCCAGACCTCGCCCTGGCCGTTGTGATGGAAGCGGTGCAGGGAGTGCCGGATCGGCTCGTGCCCCATGATCTGATATCCAAACGTTCGCTGATACCAATTGACCGCTCGAGGATCATCGCTCCACGTATGCACATCGATGGCGCCGCATTCCCGCATTTCATCGAGCCGGCGCTTCTGCAGCAGTTTTCCGACGTTTCGTGCTCGACCGGCGTCGGTAACCGAGATCAGCACGGTCTTGGCGGATCGTGAGGAAACGTCACGCCAATCCCAGCAGCAGAAGCCGAGGATATCTTCGCCGTTGTCGGCTATCCAGCATTTGTCCGCCAAGTCGATATGGGAAATCGCGTTGCGAACGGTCAGAATCTCGTCGTCATCGAAATCCGAATCCGCGCGTTCCGTGTCTCCCCATAGAACGTGGATGTTGTAGTATCGCAGACACTGAAACACGCCGCCGAGATCGGAATATTCCGGTCGTCGAATTGCGATGCTCTGTTCGAGGCGTGGCTCGCTTATTGTCATATTTTCCCCGTCGTGGTCTGTCGTTGCATGACTACACGGTGCACACTGATTATTTTGTGTTCGACAGCATCAGCTTCTAACATGCCATGGCTTCGCGAACGCGCCGATGCCACTTGGCAAGTTTTTTCCGGTATCCAGATCGGCGAGCGCTGCTGCGCGCGATCAGTCGATCGACCGCGGCCGCGAGTTCCTGGTCCGTGATGTCCCGGCGCAGCTCTTTCATAATCGAAATCAAATGAGGTCCAATGACGGGCAATCGATCGACGCGCGTTGCGAGCGGCACGCGCTGGTCGAAGGCCTCGCAGCGATCGAGCATGCCGGCGTTGGCAAATGCGATCATGGTTCGAACGCATTTCTCGCAATGAGAACAGTTGCCAGTCGGGGCGTTATTCTCGTGGCAAACACGGACGTAGCGCAAGGCGAGATCGTTGGTGGCGATGGCCTTCACTTTGCCGTTTCGCCGATGCGTCGCATCACCGTGCCGGATCTCGACCCCGGTCGAAGACCACAATGGATCGAGGTCCCAATGCGATCCCCACGGCTTCGGATCGTGATAGGGATAGCTTGCAGGTAGCGTGAGAGTGGCGATTTCACCGGTGAGAAGATGACCGACGGCGGCCAATGCGCCGCCATGGCTTTTCTCCCAGGAGCTTTCTCTGATGCGTGGATGCTCGCGCAGGTTCGTCGTGATCACGACCGGCTTGGCGCCAAACGCCTTGGCCGTCTCGTAGAAACCCGGAAGGAACGCTTCGAGGCGCTGCGTATCATGACGCTGGATATCGTAGCCGTGAACGAATACCAGCAAGTCGGGCGATGGCGACGAGGTGATGAGCTCGTAATACGAATCCACGCCGCCGGTGAAGCACTGTGCTGAGAGCGTTGGCCGCGCGAGCAACGGCCGAGCTTCTTCGCGGGCTACGATGCGAGCGCCCGGAAATTGCCACCAGACGTTCAACTGGTCCTGTGCGCGATCGGAATTTTCAAGCCAGACCGGATCGACTGCGCCTTCGATGAAGAGATCGCAGCCTTTTGCGGCAGCAGGCACGAGCAGTGCGGACGCAAATGCTTCCGCGCGCGCCGACAAGCGGATGTCCTGCGACGAGAACCAGATCGGCTCGCCGTCGACGTCGGCTGTCACAACAGACGAACCGTTGCTGTTGTTCCCAAATCTCGGGACGCCAATCCTGATCGCCGGATTGGACGTCTGGCTGCAGGAAACGTCGTATGGGCGGCGCATGGCTTTGTCCGTGGGTCTCGATCAGAAATGTACGAGGTAGTACCAAAAGCCATTGTCACAATACTGTAAGGGATGAGAATATTGTGCATACGACGGCAGTGGAGATGTGTTCATTCGTAGGCGTTGTAGTTGTGCACTAGCGCCGAACATTGTTCGGAAAGAGAACCTTCGCATTTTTTAGTGTTTCGGAAGCGGCGCGTGGTGACTGGCATCGGAAAAGTGCCCCATCAAATCATTGAGCAATTTGGTAGCGCGATAGGCGGTATCCGCTCGCGATGGGACGGGATGCGGGTTGGGCGTCGCGCACTCAAACGCCAGATCCAGAAATTGGAGGCGCATGTCCGACGTCGTCGGAGCCCCGCCCAGTTCATCGCGGTGACTGGAAGCAGCGGCAAGACAACGACGGTCAGCCTGCTCGCGCATATTCTTTCCAGCCAAGGCCAGACATTCTGTCAGGTCTTCGGCAATGGGATCGAGGATACGACAAAAACAATAAAGGAATCGCAGAGGTCCGATAAGTTTGTCGTGATGGAAGTCGGAACTGCGAGGCCCGGGCAAATCTTTCCGCAGGCCAAACTTGTCAGGCCCAACATCTCGATCGTCACCCTGGTTGCGCTGGAGCACTACTCAGCATTTCGTTCCGTCGAAGCCGTTGCGAGCGAGAAGGCACAACTCGTGCGAGTCCTGCCCCGTGACGGAGTCGCGATTCTCAATTTCGATAACGACTTCGTGCGGGCGATGGCAGCCGGTACGAAAGCACGAGTTGTGGGGTTCGGCATTGAACATGGGTCATACCGAATAAGCGATCTGCGGATCGGGTCGGATGGCCGACTTTCCCTTACGCTTCAGCCACCGTCAAAGGCATCCCTCCGCATCGAAACTCAGCTGCTTGGAACATACAGCTGGTTGGCCGTCGCCGCAGCGGCGACGTGCGCCCTGGAACTGGGTGTAAGCGCTGAAGTCGTCGTCAGCCGCATTGCATCGTTCACGCCGGTGCCCGGTCGAATGAGCGTCCACCAAATTGCGCACGGTCCGAAATTCATTCTCGACACGACAAAAGCGCCTTGGTTCAGCATGTCACTGCCTTTCGGAGTGATATCCAAGATCGTTGCGCCGCGCCGGAGAGTCGTAATCGGTCAAATCAGCGATTACGCCGGCAATCCAAAAGCGAAATATCGAGATGCTTACCGCGCCGCGCGGGAG
The DNA here is from genome assembly GCF_047600905.1 of Hyphomicrobium sp. Classification (GTDB taxonomy): domain Bacteria; phylum Pseudomonadota; class Alphaproteobacteria; order Rhizobiales; family Hyphomicrobiaceae; genus Hyphomicrobium_B. The sequence continues at coordinate 3,638,738 of NZ_JASGKD010000001.1, forward strand.
TTTGCCGCCGAAGTCATATTTATTGGTTCGCATGCGCATCGGGTGAAGCCAGTCGAGGACGATGTCGCGCAAGGAAGGTTTCGCGTCTTTTCGAGCGTGCGCGATTGCGCCGACTACGTGCGTGAGACGGCGATTGAGGATGAAGTGATATTCGTCAAGTCATCCGGCAATCTTCATCTCGAACGGCTGTGGCTGCACTGCGCCACGGATGTGCAGTGCTGGCCGACAGAGTGCGGCTTCAACAGCCGGGCCTGCGTCCATTGCCTTCCCGACAAGCCGTTCGCCGAACATGGCAAGTTCAAATATTCGAAGTCCAGAGTAAGGCTTTAAGCGAGGATTTCCGCTTGCTAACGAAATGTAGGCTGTCGCCGGATAATCTCGCACGCGTCACATGTTGATCGAGTTGTTTTTCAGATAAGACTCGACTATGCACGAAGGGAGGGCTTTCGACGGAAACGTCCGACCCGTCAGTTAGCAACGTGTCAAGTTCTTGGGCACGCGCTCGACCAGACTGTAATGCTTGCTGCGCTAAGTTATCGACGCCAGTCCTCTGCTGCGTTATTGGATGGTCGAGGATCTCATACAGGAAGACATGCGAATTCTTTGCTTCATGCCCCGCAATATGAGATTTGGCCCATCGAACGCGACCTCGATCGATCTTTGTGTGCATGATCTCATTCTCGCCAGCCGGTATCGCGAAGAGACGAGGATTCTTTGCTGCGAAAATGAGACTTTGTTCTCTGGCTTGGATATCGTGACGTATCCGCCCTCGACCGATCGACACAAGGCGAGAAAAATCAAGTTTGCGCTCGGGCAAGCGAAAGCTCGTGCCGTCGACCTTATCGTCGTGCAACAGCATCTGCCGACCGCCGCAGCCGTGGCACGGCGATCGTCGACTCCGGTCATTCTGCACAAGCACAACCTGACGAAGCCGACACCGGCGACAGGTTTTTTAAACCGACTGAAGCGTATCTGGCGGATCCGTCAGCACAATGCATTGGCGGGCATTATCTTCGTCAGCGAAGCCTGTAAGGACGCATTCCGCGCCGATTGGCCCGAGATCACGGCGCCAATGGCCGTTGTCTACAATGGCCTTGATTTCCGCCAGTGGAATGCGGACGGCCCCCGACGCAACGAAATAATCTGTGTGGGGAGGGCTGCGCCGGAGAAAGGTATCAAAGAAGCGGCGGAGGCAGTCGTCAGCGTTCTTAAGACAGAGCCTTCATGGTCGGCGCGTTTTGTTTTGAGCGAGTCTCATCGGTTCGCCAACTATTTGCGACTCGTAACCGAAACTTTGCAACCGCTCGCAGATCGCGTGAGCATCGAACTCGATCAAACTCTTCCCGTCGTTCGCCGTCGTTTGGAGGAAGCCGCCATCGCCATTGTGCCGTCGCGATGGGAGGAACCGTTTGGCCGAACTGCACTCGAAGCCCATGCGGCAGGATGTGCTGTCATCAGTTCCGGCACCGGGGGATTGAAGGAAGTGAGCGGTGGTCATGCGGTCTTGTTGCCCGAAAGGTTCACAGCGGGCGACATTGCCGAAAAGCTGAATGCCTTGATCGGCGATGGGGCCAAACGCGAGGCGATCGCGCGCGAAGGGCGGGCCTATTGCGAAAGGCGGTTTGCGCTGGATGAAATCTCGGCGAGCGCGGATCGGTTTTATGAACAGATCTGTAAGCAGGTGCCACGTAAGGCAGCATGAGCCAGGGATCGCACCGTTTTCCCGGGCTTTCTAGCGCAAGGTCGAGGCCCAGGGCTCTACACGCCGGTGCGGCTACGGAGAGGTTGGGGACAAAACTTGCATTTTATTTGATGGGAAAAATGTCGCCTACTACGATCCGGCCAATGATGCTCGAAAATCAATGGAGGTTCCACACCGAGAGTGTTGTGGATCCCGTGGGCCGGGTTTTAAGCGCGTCCAATAGGATTGGACGCGCCATCAATAAACCGTTTGCCGACGAAATTCGAAACCTAGTTCACCTTGCTGAAAAGCGGAAATGGTTCGACCACGGTCTCGTAAATACTTGGATCGTCGATGATACGATCGACGGGTATGGCCTGGTGCTTGAGCACGAACGCATCCCGTATGTAACCTACCGCAGAGAGTGGCCGGCGTTGGCGCTGCAGCGGGCTGCGTTATGTACGTTGGATCTGGCAATTGCGCTTTATGCTGACGGTTATGCGCTGAAGGACGCGCACTGCTGGAATGTGCTTTTCCAGGGGACACGGCCGAAGTTCGTCGATTTCGCATCCATCAGGCCAATTCGCGAAATGAATGCTCATGCCTGGATGCGGGAGTTCCGAAACTATTTTCTGGCGCCGCTATGTCAGTTTTCTGAAGGGAAGCCGGACCTTGCGCGGGCACTTACCCAGGAGCACCTGAGCGGCACCGGCCTTTGGATCCTCAATCACGAGCCATCGCGTCTTGTCTCGTTGCCGTCGGCCAACGAATACACGATTGCTGCTCTTGAAGCATTGAGGAAGTCCGTTGCCGATCTCAAGTTTTCGAAGCTGGGCGGGGCATGGGGTAACTACGAACAGCCTGCCGCATCAAACGATGGGCTACGGCAAAAGGACGTTCAGGTCGCGCAGATTCTAGATAGGCTCAAATTCTCGTCTGCGATCGATATTGGCGCGAACCGGGGGCTCCATTCGTTTATGTGCGCCGATCGAGGCGCATCGGTGGTCGCTTGTGATATCGAGGAAGGCTGTCTCAACGATATTTTCCTAGAAGCGGAAGCGAGAAACGCTTCCGTCATGCCGACGTATTTGGATCTAGTAAATCCCGCCGGAACATCAGGAGCGTTTGCAAGCCAGCCGTCCGTTAGCGAACGATTGAGGTGCGACCTGGTCATTGCGTTGGCGATCGTGCACCATATCTGCTTCCGTCGCCGCTATTACGTCGATACTTTCGTTCGGAGCATAGCAAGCTTTTCCGATGAACATGCGATCGTTGAGTTTGTGCCCGACTCCGATTTTCACGTGGCTCAATGGAGATTGCCGCCTCTTGAGGGATATTCGACCGATGAATTCCGGCAGACGCTCCTGAAATATTTCAGACAGGTTGAGGAAGTGCCTATCGAGCCTGAGCCACGGTGCTTGTTCGTTTGCAGCTCTAAAATCTGATCGTCGGCTGGCTAGGCACGCATCTGATTTCGCTTGTATCGAGCGGCGGACTCGCGCTCGGTCAGAGGGCTTCGAGCCCGCCCGTTTCGACGTTGATGACGGGAAGTCCGGCGATCTCTCTGACCCGATCTGAGCCGGAGAGGAAATTGAGGCGGCCGGTTTCGTCACGGCTTTCGCGGTATTTGGAATCTGTGAATGTCTCTTCGAGCGATCTTTCGAAGACACGATTGTTGAGGAGGTCGCGGCGAACGAAGAAGGCGTTGTTGCCGGCGTTGTTGGTGCCGACGAGCGCGTAGCCCCAGGACGCCGCCAGATGAACCAGGGCCTTGAGGCTCGCGCCCCAATAAAGGTTCGAGTGGTGCGCGACCGTCCTCTGGAAGTTGTCGCTATAAGGGACCGTTATGGCGCGGTCTCGGCCGAAGACGGCGTTGTATTCCATGATGAGGATGCGCGGACGCCAAGTTTTTTTCAGTTCCGCTGCGACCCAATAATCGACGCCGTCGATGTCTATCGACAGAATTCCAACATCGGTGTCAAAACCGCTTTCGGCCAAAAGACTCGCTATGTTCTCACGCGTTATGAATGCGCAGTGGGCTTGAAGCGAATATTTCCAGGATTCACCCCATGAGTTCAGGCGACCGATGTTCTCGGGCGAGCCGTCAATGACGAAGCCGCTCCAGTTACGGTCCTCCAGCAGAAAGCGACAGTTTGCTTCGGAAAAGTCTTCGACACCGAACTCGATGAAGGTGTGATTTGCGATGTCGAGGTTCTCGACGAGGTAGTTGATAATGCCGTCTTCGCCCCACTGCGAGAAAATCCGAAATTCGGAGTCCTGCAGGTTCGACGAACCGCGGTTGACGGTCTTTAGAATGGCGCCCTGTGCGAGCAGCAGCCGTTTTTCGGCAGCCTGAAGCTGATATTGGAGACTTCCGATCTGGGCCCGCAATCCTTCGTTGGCGGCGACCGCTTCAAGGCCGCCCAGGCGGCCATTGAGTTCGAGGATGGCAGACTTCAACTCGCGAAGGTCATCACGCACATCGCTGCGGAAATTAAAGACGCTGTGCCTGAATTTATTCAGCTGCTTCAGCATGATCGCGACAACCTACCTGACATCCTACACCGCGAGCGGTAAACGCTCGCGTGACGCGGACCCGACGAAAGTCGCTCAATTCAAGTACGTTTTGACGGAATGCAAAAGGGCTTTTGAACAGTCGTCCACTGTTCTTGTAAGGGCTCTTAGGCGCTTATGCCTTGACGGGCTAAATCGACGTTATCGCGATACCAAGCATATGCGTTTTCCAGGCCTTCGCGGAGGCTATATTTCGGCGACCACCCGGTCGCAAAAAGCCGAGAAACGTCCATCAACTTGCGCGGTGTTCCGTCGGGCTTACTGGTGTCCTGGACCAGCCTGCCCTTGAAGCCTACAACTTCGCAAACGAGTTTTGTCAGTTCCAGGATCGTGAGATCCTCGCCCGATCCGACATTGATGTGAGACGCTTCCGAGTAGGTTTTGAGCAGATGAACGATCGCATCGGCGGCGTCGTCGACGTGCAGGAATTCGCGCCGAGGCGAACCGGTTCCCCAAACCGTTAGCGTCGGGGCGTTCGCGATTTTGGCTTCATGGGCTTTGCGGATCAAAGCCGGGATGACGTGACTGCTCTGCAAGTCGAAATTATCGCCGGGTCCATAGAGATTGGTGGGCATTGCCGATATGAAGTCGGCGCCGTGTTGACGGCGATAGGCTTCGCACATTTTCAGGCCGGCGATTTTCGCGATGGCATACCACTCGTTGGTGGGTTCGAGAGGGCCGGTCAAAAGCGAATTTTCGGGAATCGGCTGAGGGGCAAATTTTGGATATATGCATGAGGAGCCTAAGAAGACGAGCTTCTCGACACCTTCACGAAATGCCGCCTCGATGAGGTTCGCTTCGATGATCAGGTTGTCATAGATGAAGTCTGCGGGATAGCTGTCATTGGCGAGGATGCCACCGACCTTCGCGGCGGCGGCAATGACGGCTTGCGGTTTGTTCCGCTTCATCCAAGTTCGAACGGCCAGTTGATCGCGAAGGTCAACCTCAGCGCGACTGGCCGTCAGAACCTGGCATGGTTCGTCCGCCAAGCGCCGCACCACGCCTGCTCCAACCATTCCGCGATGGCCGGCAACGAAAATGCGTTTCGAAGTTATGTCGTATGGCATTTGTGCTCGCGCATCGATGTGTGTGTCGACTTTGCCACCCGGTTTCCGATCCTGCTAGGCCGAGCGATCGTTCCGCCAACTTTCGCGCTCTATAAAAGCCAGGTCTGCTGCGACCATCTCCGATACAAGCTGGCGGAATGTCGTCGTATGTTTCCAGCCGAGCTTGGCAAAGGCCTTCGATGCATCGCCCAACAGCAGGTCGACCTCGGTCGGGCGAAAATAGCGCGGATCGATGCGCACTAAAACTTTGCCGTTTTTGGCATCGCGACCGATTTCGTCGACCCCATGGCCTTCCCACGCAACTGTGCGCCCGACCTCGGAAAATGCCAGTTCGACGAACTCGCGGACGGCGTGTGTTTCGCCGGTGGCAAGCACAAAATCATCGGGTTCGTCGTGTTGCAGTATCCGCCACATGCCTTCGACATAGTCGCGGGCGTGGCCCCAATCTCGTTTGGCGTCGAGATTGCCGAGAAAAAGCGTCTCTTGCATGCCCCTTTCGATGGCGGCGACAGCGCGGGTGATTTTGCGCGTGACGAATGTCTCGCCGCGGACAGGGCTCTCGTGATTAAACAGCGTGCCGTTCGAAGCGAACATGCCGTAGGCTTCGCGATAATTCACGGTAATCCAATAGGCGTAGAGCTTGGCTGCCGCGTACGGCGAGCGCGGGTAGAACGGCGTCGTCTCATTTTGCGGAACCGCTTGGACCTTGCCGTAGAGTTCCGACGTCGAGGCCTGGTAAAAGCGCGTCGACTTTTCCATTCCCAGAATTCGGATGGCTTCAAGGATGCGCAGGGTACCGAGCGCGTCGGAATTTCCGGTGTATTCCGGCGTTTCGAAGCTCACCGCGACGTGGCTCTGTGCGGCCAGGTTATAGATTTCGTCAGGCTTCACTTCCTGGATCAGGCGGATGATGTTGGTCGCATCCGTGAGATCGCCATAATGCAGGTGAAAGCGGGTTTTGTGCTCGTGGGGGTCTTCGTAGAGATCGTCGATGCGCTCGGTATTGAATGAAGAGGAACGCCGCTTTACGCCATGGACGGAGTAGCCTTTGTCCAGAAGCAGTCTGGCCAGATAGGAGCCGTCCTGGCCGGTTACTCCGGTGATCAGGGCAATCGGTGATTTCGACACGTTCAGACGTACCTCGTCATTTCGCATTTCGTCCATTGCGGACCGAAAATCATAGAAATTTCAACTTGCCGCAGCGGCATGAGTAGATCAAGTTCTTGGAACCCGCGCTCTAGCTTTGGCTCGGATCGCCAGTGCGAGGCTTGGTGCCGCAGATGATGTGCTTTCATTTTGGCTGAGATGTCAAAAGCAGAGGGGGTGAAGGCAAGTGATCTTAGAGCCACGGTTCTGCGAGAACCGGCCATTTTTGAAGACTGCGAAATGGTGCGACATACGCCTTCCGTGTTCAATTTGAATAGCGGCTATTATGGATCTTCTGCAAAAACCTGTGCACTACATGTGCTGAGGAATCTTTTGCTGCGATCTGAGGTTGACGGTCGTCTCTAACGGCGTCTGTCATGGCCTCTTACGGCGCGAATTTGAGGGAGTTCACCGAGCGTTGGAAGCATCTTCATGAGCGGCATGAACGATCCGGCTGCTTCGATGCAGGTCGAATTGTCTGCGAAGGACGATCGGAGCGCTAGGCGTGCGTTTCGAGCGGTCGTAGGAGACACGGTTACCGAGCAGCTGCGGCAGACAGCTCATCACTTGCGCGACGGACTTCGGGTCGTGCGGCGCGGCAAGTTATTTCGTTCGGCCGAACTTGGCAGCAATGGTGGAAGCCCATTGATCCTCGACGGTTCCCGGATCAAAAAGATCGGGGTGTTGCGCAAATGGGCGCATGATTTTCGCGATCTTAGCAGGGCGGCGCGGCGCCAACGTCGGAAACAGCAGGCAGTCGCAGCTCTTTCCAATATCAGTGATGGAGAGTTCATCCTTGTCGTCGCCGAGCTCCTTTTTCAGGGTCGTGGCGCCAGGCCGGAAGATCTTGCGCAATTCAAGCAGTTCCTGCGTGAGGATCCCGCTCGACGTTATGAACTCATTGTCAGGTTGCTCGGTGAGCATCTGATCCGTCTCGAACATGGCGAGCATCTCGAGCTGAACCCGCATAGTGTCCATATCATGGGGACACGTATACGGCTCACCAAAGAGATATGGGAAGCACGCGCCGCCGAATTGGGCTTAGATGTACGAAGCGATAAACGAGGGGTGCCGCTCTCGGAACGCAAATTTCAGCACACAGGGCAATATGAGGTCTCGGCGATTGCCAGCCTCTATAAGGGACGACGATACCTCGAGAAGTTTCTCGATAACATTACCGCCCAGACGATCTTCGATCGCAGCGAGCTCATCATTATCGATGCCAATTCGCCGGAGGGCGAGAGCGAGCTGATCGCGCAATACCAAAAGGTCTATCCGAACATTGTCTACAAGCGCGTGAATCATCGCATCGGCATCTACGATGCTTGGAATGACGGCGTAGCACTGGCGCGGGGCCGGTATCTGACGAATACGAATCTTGATGATCTGCGAAGGTCAGATTCATTTGCGCTTCAGGCTGCGGCTCTGGACAAATTTCAGTTCGCGGACGTCGTGTATCAAGACTTCCTCTACAGCTTCGATTCAGACTTCGATGTCGAAGATGTCGCGAAAATGGGCTTCAAAAGCGAGGTTCCGATCGTAACCGCGAATAATCTTCTCCGGTTCAACTCGCCGCACAATGCCCCGATGTGGCGCGCCCGACTTCACGGCGAGGTTGGTCTCTTCGACACGTCTTTCAAATCGGCGGGCGACTACGAATTCTGGTTGCGGTGTTTGCTGAATGGGAAGCGCTTTTACAAGCTGAACGCGCCTCACGTCGTGTATTTCCAGAATCCGGAGGGCATTTCGACATCGCCGCAATCGAGAGGCATCGTCGAGGCTCGGCAGGCACTCAATATGTATGGGCGCAAATTGACTTCTCGGTACTTGAGCAAGTCACGGTCAGATTTTGCGGCTGATATCGGCGTTGAGCCGGAGTGGTCCTGGGAAACACCACTCTATAATGTCGTCCAGGATAAGCTGGTCGGTCTCAATCGCCAATTTCGATAAATTTCGGATTGTCGCGAGAATGGCTAAGGGCGCACGGATGAAGTTGTTGGTCGACGGCGTATTTTTTCAATTGGCCAATTCCGGTATCGCGCGCGTGTGGCGTTCTCTGCTCCCACGGTTGGCGACATATCCGGATATCGAAATCTGCTTGCTGGATCGCGGTCGAGCACCCGAGGTTCCGGGAGTTCGGCGGATCGATTTCCCTGCTTATACCATGACAGATACGGCCGCAGACTCTCTGCTCATCGAACAGATAGGCGAAGATTGGGGTGCCGATATTTTCTCATCAACTTACTACACGACCCCTGTCTCGATTCCGTCGGTCTTGATCGTGCACGACATGATCCCGGAGCTGTTCGATTTCGACATGGCGGATCGCATGTGGCAGGAAAAGGCGCTCGCAATCAGCTTCGCGCGAAGTTTTCTCTGCGTCTCCGAAAATACGAGAGACGATTTGCTGAAGCATTATCCGGATTCGGCGGATAGATCGGCGATTGTCGCCCGATGTGGATTGGATCACGATGTCTTCAGGCCGCAGCGCGATGTCGATGTTCAGGAGTTCAAGCAAGAGTACGGACTGAAAAAGCCGTATTTTCTGCTGGTCGGCTCACGTGAGCAGCACAAGGGCTATAAGAACGCGCGCTTGTTGTTCGATGCCATCAAGGAGAAGCGCGTCAACGAATTCGATATTCTCTGCGTCGGCGGCGAACGCGAATTGCAGCGTGGCTTCGTCGCTGGACTGCCGAAAGGTGTCGAGGTGAGAAAGATTGAGGTAGACGATCGGATACTGGCGCGAGCGTACGCGGGTGCGCAGGCTTTGGTATTTCCCTCGTTGTATGAAGGTTTCGGACTGCCCGTCGCCGAGGCTATGGCCTGCGGTTGTCCGGTGATCACGACGGCGCTGGGTTCGTTGAAGGAAGTGGCTGGGGATGCCGCCGAACTCATTTCCGGTCGCGATCCCGGCGAACTAGCGAAGGCTCTTGATGCCGTAAGAGAGCCACGCCGCAGGGCCGAGTTGATCGCGCGCGGCTATGAGCGAGCAAAAGCTTTCGATTGGGATACCATGGCCAAGAAGTTTCATGATCTTCTCGGTGCGACCTTGGCCGGAAGCAAGGCGCAGACGACGCAGCGGTTTCTGGCCGAGTGGAAAAGGCTGCGGGAAATTCAGGCTGCCGTCGATATTCACTAGTCATCGTGCCGCCGACAAACGAGATGCAAGACGAACCGATGGACGAGATTTCGGTTGTCGAAATTCCGATGGCTCTGAAGCTGCGTTGGTTGCGGCGACGATGGACGCTCGGTCATCTCTGGTATCGATCGCGCCTTCCTTTGCGGCGGCGGCGATGGTGGCGAGGCAGAAGCCAGCTTGCGAAGATTTATAGGAAGGCATCCGACGCCCGGCTGTCCGAAGGGCATGCCGTTGTTCTTGGAGACTTCTCGGGCAGGACGGGGATCTCGCGCGGCGCAATCTACGATCTGGCGAAAATTCGCGAGCGCCATGCCAGCGTGAACGCGATCGATATCAGCGACTATCTCTCGGGGAAAAAGGCGGTCGCCGAACTTCGAGAGCCGGTCGAAAATCTTTATCTGCTGTGTCAGCCGGATGTTTACGAGCATGTTCTAGGCTTGGCGACGCCGGATGCCATCAAAAGCTCCTATCGCGTGGGGCGATGGGTTTGGGAGACCGCCGAGCTCCCCGCAGGATGGAGTTTTGCGGGCGATATCGTACACGAAGTCTGGGCACCGTCCGATTTCTGCGGTTCGGTTTTTTCGCGAACCTTGTCGCTGCCGGTGCACGTGGTGCCCCATGCGGTCACAGCGCCGTCTCCGTCTTCGACCGACATGCGGGCTCGTCTCGGGATCTCCGATAGCGCGTTTCTCGGGCTTGCGATCATGGACATCAGGTCATGCCCGGAGCGAAAAAACCCCTGGGCGCACGTTTTAGCCTGGCAATCGGCATTCGGCAGCGACGACAATGCCGTTCTGGTTATGAAGGTTCGTGCGAGTAAGCGTACCGCTATCGTGCTTGAAGAACTCAACGACCTGATGGCAGGCAGCAAGAACATCAAACTTATTACCGATCATTTGGCGGACGAAGAGCTAAGCTCCCTGCAGAGATCGTGTGACGTTTTCTTGTCTCTGCACCGGTCCGAGGGCTACGGACTGAACGTCCATGAAGCGCTGCTTTGCGGCCGACCGACACTTGCGACGGACTGGTCGGCAAATCATGAATATGGGCCAGAGTTTCCGAATTATCGCGGCATTCGATATCGGCTCATGCCCTATCGTGATTGGACGAACCACTACGAGAACGGCAATTTCAAGTGGGCGGACCCCGACATCTTGCATGCCGCGGCCGAGCTTAGAGCGACGCGAAATTCATCAATGGCCGAGGGGAGACGAACCGCGCGCGTCCTTGCGGGAACGTCGCGCGGCTGAGCAATACGCAGAGTAAGCGAGGTTTCTAGGCAATCGGCGCGATCAGCGAGTGCGACGTGTCTTCGAACGTAGCTGTCAGCGAATTGATGTGAACCTGCTGAAGATTGTGCGCGCCACCGGTTCCGCCTGTGAATCCGAGATAGGCATATTCCGATCCGTTCTCATATTGAGCGACAATGTCCTGTGTGAGGATGGCTTTCTGAACCCCATCGAACCAGTACGTCATCGTATGGGTCTCGGCATCCCAGCTGACGAGAACATTGTGCCACTGGCCGTCGGTGACGTTGCCGTTGCCGAGCGTTTGCTGATCGCTGACACGGCCGAGCGCCAGCGGCGAACTGGTGTTGAAGAAGTTGGTATGATCTCCGGCGATATCTCCGGTCGAGGTATTTTGGTAGGTGTCGAAGGCGATGCCGAAGCCGTTCGAGATCCCGACCGCACCATAGCTTCCGCCGGATCCGCCGAGGGCATTGGCGCCATTGGGATCATTCTGGAGCACGAATGCCATGCCATCGGCGCCCTTGGAGTTGTTGCCCAAGTAGAGATCAAATGAGATCTGGAAGTCGTAGGAAAGGTCGACCCGCTGGTTGAGCATCACCGAGCCGGCCTGGCTGGATGAATTGGGGGTCAGCACAAAGGAATGATGCGTGCTGTCGTAGCTCGCCGATCCGTTGACGACCGCCTGATCCGAAAGCGCGATCGGATCCTGGATGTTGGCATAGTTCTTACTGACGCCGTCGAAGTAGGCGTCAACGGCATTGACGCGAACCTGCTGCAGGTCGTGGGCGCCGCCCGTTGCGCCGGTGAAGCCGGCGTAGGCTGTCGTCTGGCCGCCGAGGTATTTGGTGACGATGTCGCCAGTGAGCGTTCCGCCGAGTTTTCCGTCAACCCAATACTGCAAAACCTGGGCTTGCGCGTCCCAGGTTATGCCGACCTGATGCCAGCCGCCATCGACGATATTGCCGAGGTTGGTCGGGTTGGTGAGGCGGCTTCCAGGCGTCGCATCGGTGTCGAAGATGTCGGTGTGATTATAATTGGGGTCCTTGTAGGAGACGTTCCGGTAAGTGTCGAATTCGATGGCAAGGCCGTTCTGGATTCCCATCGCGCCGAGGCCGCCGCCGCCATTGCCGACAGCGTTGACGCCATTGGGATCATTCTGGAGCACGAAGGCCATGCCGTCGGTTGCCTGACCCGGACCGAAGTAGATGCTGAAGGCAAGATTGAAATCGTGGATCAGATCGATCTTGTCGTTTAGGAACGCGCTTCCCGCTTGTCCCGAGGCATCGGGCGTCAACGTAAGAGTGTGTTGCGCATCCTGGTAGTTCGCCGAACCGTTCAAGGTCACGTGCTGGCTGATCGAAGTGACGTCGAAGATGCTGCCGTCGTGGGCGCGGCCGGGTGCTAAACTCTGCTCCAATGTTGCGGTGAGAGAATTGATATGGACCTGTTGGAGGTTGGAAGAACCGCCGGTTCCGCCCGTGAAACCCAGATAGGCGTATTGCGACCCGTTCTCGTATTTGGCGATGATGTCCTGGGTCAGAGTGGCTTTCTGAACGCCATCGAACCAATAGGTCATGGTGTGACTCGAAGCGTCCCAGCTGACGAGGACGTTGTGCCATTGGCCGTCCGTGACGTTACCATTGCCGAGCGTTAGCTGGTCGCTGATGCGGCCGAGCGCCAGCGGCGAGCTGGTGTTGAAGAAGTTCGTGTGGTCGACGGCCACGTCGCCGGTGGAGATGTTCTGGAACGTGTCGAAGGCAATGCCCAAACCGTTCGAAATGCCGACGGCACCGTAGTTTCCTCCGCTTCCCCCGAGTGCGTCGGCGCCATTGGGGTCATTTTGGAGCACGAAGGCCATGCCATCGGCGCCTTTGGAGTTTTTACCGAGATAAAGATCGAAGGAGATCTGGAAGTCATAGGTAAGGTCGACGCGCTGGTCGAGCATTACGGAGCCGGCTTGGCCGGACGCATTGGGTGTCAGCACGAAATTATGATGAGAACTGTCATAGCTCGCAGAGCCGTTGAGCACGGCACGGTTTGCGAGAGCAATCGGATCCTGGATATTGGCGTAATTCTTACTGACATTGTCGAAATACGCATCGACCGCCGTGACGCGGACCTGCTGCAAATCGTGAGCGGTGCCGGTTGCGGCGGTGAATCCGGCGTAGGCTGTCGTCTGGCCGCCGAGATATTTAGTGACGATATCGCCGGTGAGCGTTCCGCCCAGTTTGCCGTCAACCCAGTACTGCAGGACATGGGCTTCAGAATCCCATGTGACGCTGACCTGGTGCCAGCCGCCATCGACGATGTTGCCAAGGTTGGTCGGGTTTGAGAGACGACTTCCGGGCGTGGCGTCGGTGTCGAAGATGTCGGTGTGATAGTAGTTCGGATCGTTATAGGAGACGTTCCTGAACGTGTCGAACTCGATGGCGAGGCCGTTTTGAATCCCCATTGCACCGAGACCGCCGCCGCCATTGCCGACAGCGTTGACACCGTTCGGATCATTCTGGAGCACAAAGGCCATGCCGTCGGCCGCTTGACCCGGTCCAAAATAGATGTTGAACGAGATATTGAAGTCGTGCGTGAGGTCGATCTTGTCGTTGAAGAAGGCACTTCCCGCTTGCCCCTGCGCGTCAGGGGTTAGAACCAGAGTGTGATAGGCATCGCTAGAATTCGCAGCCCCGTTCAACGTCAAATGTTGGGTGACGGTCGCGACGTCGAAAATACTGCCGTCGCTTTCGTGGGGTGTCCACGGCGGGGCGCCGACTTCATAGGTCGCCGATATGGACTCGAAGCGGACCTGATGAATTGCGCCGACTACGCTCGAAGCACCGGTGATGCCGAAATATGCATAATTCGATCCGCCAAACAGGCTCGCAAACTGTGCGGCCGTGAGCTGGAGTGAGCCGATCTCGACGCCATCGTAGGAGTACGCGAGCGTCTGCGTCGCGGCATTCCACGAGACATTGACTGAATGCCATTGGCTGTCGTCTAGGTTCGTGAGCTCGGTCTGGTCGGTGAGCCGGTATGTGCCGGCGGTCGGATCAGTGGCGACGATGTCGGAGTGGGGGGCGGCAATGTCACCGAGCGAGGCGTTCTGATAGGTGTCGAATTCGATCGCGAGACCGTTACGAATTCCTTCTGACCCGAGCGCGGAACCGTCGTTTCCGATAGCGGCATTTCCAAACGCATCGTTGTGTAGAACGAAGGACATGCCGTCCGAGCCTGCGCTCAACAGGATGCTGAACGACAAGTCGAAATCATGTGTAAGATCGATCCGCTTGTCGCTCATCACCGAGCCCGTTTGGCCGGTGTTGTCGGTATTCAAGGTGTAAACGTCACTGCCGAAGGCGTGGGAGGCCGTGCCGTTGAGCATGAGATTGGTGCCGGCAATGCTCGGCGCGGTCGTATCAACTCCGAATTGGCTGATTTTAATCGATGCGGCGATTGACGGCGTACCATTGGTATTGCTGGCGAACAGCATCCAATAGCCGTTGGTGAGGGCGTTGACGTTCGAGGGAAGCGTGATTTGAATCGTGTGAGAGTCAATGAGCGTGAAATCGAGATCGAACGATCTTTCTTCAGCATCGACGGAGTGCGTGACGGTGCCAAACTTAATGAGCTCGAGCTTCTGGATCACGTCCGCGTTGTCGACGGTGATCGTGAACGTCTCGCCCTGCTGAAGCGTTTGCGGAGCGTCGGTTATGACGGGCCGATCCGTGCGCAGACTGCCGTCGGGGTTGAGAAGATAGGAAGGCGTATAAATTTCAGCGTTGAGGTTTGTCAGTGGACCCGGCGCGCCGCCACCAGCCGAGAGCACGGTGCCGTCGGCAAGAAGCATCGTGGTCGAGTGATAGAAGCGGCCGACGGCGGCATTTGCGTCGTTGGTCCATTCGCCCGTTGTCGGGTTCCAGATCATCGCGTTGTTGGTTTCGGTCGCAACGTTGCCGGCCCCGCTTGGGCCGAGGCCGTCGCTGCCGCCCGTCAGAAGAACCGTGCCATCGGCGAGGGTGGTCAAATTCGACCACGCGCGGTTCGAGCCGACTGATCCCACCTGCGTAAATGTGGGGGTGGCGCCGCTGATATCCATGACCCAAGCTTTGCCCGTCTCGTCGATTGTCAGGACTTTGTCCTGCGCGAACATTACGGCGGGGTCGTATTGATTGGATTCGAACGGTGTGTGCCCGAGATTGGTGATCGAGCCGTTGCCGTCGGTGGAGATTGAAAACAGGGTTCCGGCATTGGCGCCTTCCGTGCGCGCTGAGAAGCCGACAATCTCACCGCTGCTCGCCAGCCACGCACGGGGATAAAACCAGTTGTCAGCGATATCCGCGCTCGCGGCGCCCGGCATCGTCTGCCAGCCGACGCCGCTCGTGTAAATTTCCGGAGTGGCGACGCCCTTGTAATCGCCGTCGATGCCGCCCATCAGGAAAATTCTACCGTCGGCGAGCGTGATAGTCGTCGCATACCAGCGCGAATAATGAAGCGTCGCCGAGGTGTCCTGAACCATTTGGTTGGTTTGGTAGTCATACATTTGAACGTAGGGAACACCGGCGTTCAGATGTCCTTCGGTGCTGGCATCACCTCCGGCAATGACGATCTTATCGGTGATGGGATCAATCACACAGCAAGAACAAAAGATATTTGTGGCCTGCGTGTAGTTGAGGGTCGTGTGTACTCCGGTTGTCGGATCCCAAACGTCGTAGAGCATATGACTGCCCTGTTGACCCTGCTGATCGGTGCCGAAGGTCAGGATTTTTCCGTCTGGCGTCATGACGGAGTGAAGGGCGACGATAGGCCAAGGTTGAACTGCACTCCAGCTGCCAGAACTCATCGTCGACTTCCCGGGTTGGTGGAAAAAACGAACGTGTTGCAATTCGAGTGCCGCGAATTTTGGCTCTCGATGCGCACATGCCGATCGCTTTTTCGGGATTTCGTTTCGTTTTGAAACACTCGGAAATTATTGCGCAACTCGCTATCTAGCGGCTCGCACGCACGACTTGAACGGGGGCTGCGGAATTGATTGATTTTTAAGTTAAGTGGATCTTTCTCCGACCGCGTGTGTCGGAATTTTAAATTAACTTCAAAATGAATTGATCGTTGAGCCGACTCTCGACCGGTCTATTTCTTGAATACTCGGGGGTGAAGCATTGGTCTGATCGGGCCGTGCAAATTGGATCCGCCGGTTCGCTCAACCGGCCGCAGCCGGAGAATAACGATGCTCGCGAACGAAATTGAACACGGCGGCGGAGCAAAGATCGCGAACCTGCCGCGTCAGAATTTTCAAGGTCCGCCGCAAAGCAGGCGGGTCGTCATCAACCAATCGATGACGTTGGCGCAGATCGTCACGCTGATGCTTCGCTCGCAAAATCACAGGCACTTCAGTCTTGCGGACCTCGAATGGATGGTTCTGCCGGCGTTGAATCTTGGACAAGTTGCGATGGCGGAGTCGAAGCCGGATCAGACCGGAACACGGCAGCCGTTGTCGGCTGTGCTGTGGGCTTCGGTTTCCGCCGATGTCGATAGGCGGCTTACTTCCAATCTCGATGCTCCCATTCGGCTTCGTCCGGACGAGTGGCGGTCGGGGGATAATCTTTGGATCGCCGACATGATCGGCGACATGAGCACCGGTCATGCGCTCGTAAAGAACATACTTGAGACCATTTTCTCCGGTCGCGCCGTCAAAGTGCGTTCGATGGACGGCAACGGAAAGCGCGTTGTTCTGGAACTTTCGGCATCATCGGTTTCGGTCGTCACGACGGCCACAGCCGAGACGTGTGGTCAGTCGGGCTCCTGCCCGCCGACAGGGATGCTCTGTGCATCTTGTGTCACGACTGGTTGTTCGGGACGCTGCCGACAGGGCAAGGGCGTGGCCAGCGCGGCCGACCACTGATGGGTCTGCAAGTGCGGGTCATCGACTGCTTTGGCCGTCGCGCATAGGAGCTTTCGCCGTGTCGTACATCGAATGTCAACGAGCATTGCCAGCCATTTCATGGCGAAGCTCCTTGACCGAGTGTGCGCTCAGCATCGGCAGTCAGCTTTCCGCACATGCGCTTTGCATTGCGACGGCGTTCTCGAATGTGGTTGTCGGCGGCTTGGCAATCGCCACGGGACACAATCCATGGACGTCATTTCTAATTGGTACGACGATCTATTCAGCGTCGCTCGGGATTCGGGCTTTATTCAATCCGCATGCGTGCTTGCCAAGCCTCAAGACTATCTTGTTAGGACTTGCGCTCGGCGTCGCCGCAACCGCCGGTCTCGACAGGGCGGGACTTTACGATCACCGCCAAGAGCTGGCGAACTGGTATTCCGAACTATCGGACGCCGATCGCAAGGAAGTCCGGCTGAAGGTCCGTCGATGGATGGACGAGCAGAGTGTCGCCCAGCAGGCGGCTTTGACTGAGACTGCTCAGGTGATGGGATATGCGTTTGCCGAAGACTACGTCATCCTCAATTACTGCTCGCCATCGAACAAGGAATTGGCGGCTATCTGGAAAGGCTCCGGGCGGGGATAATGCCTGCGGATGGGTACGCGGTTGTCCCAAATTGAATTTCTGACCGCGGCATGGCGCTTGCTCCTATCTCAATCAGATTGGGAGCGTGCAGCAAATGAACGAAAGAACAGCGGATCCCCTGACGTCAAAGAAATCGCTAGGCTTGGCGCGAGCCGTTTGGTCGTCGTGCCGGTTTGCGGTCGTCGCGGTCGTGCTTATCAGCATGGTGATGAACATCCTCATTTTGACGGGGCCGTTCTACATGCTGCAAATCTATGATCGCGTGCTTCCGGCGCACAGTCTTGCGACGCTTGTGGCCTTCAGCGTGCTGGCGCTCATTCTTTTCGTGGCGCACGGGTTCCTCGATCTCACCAGAACGCGGCTGATGGCACGTCTCGCAAGCGTGCTCGACATGAAGTTCGCCGACGCGGCATTCGATCGGAGTACCGGGCACAGCACCGCTGATGCATCCGCCTACGCATTGCGGGATCTCGGCGTCGTCCGGCAGTTTTTGAGTGGCCCGGGGGCGACCGGACTTCTCGATACGCCGTGGCTACCGATTTACATGGGGCTGATCTTCCTGCTGCATCCGCTGATCGGCTGGGTGGCGATCGGAAGCGCCACGGTGTTTCTGCTGATCGCGGTGCTGAATGAATGGGCGGCTCGAAATCCCGGGCGGCTGGGTGAGATCTACGGCCGCAAGGAGGAGCAATTCGTTTCCGACGTGCGCGCAAACATCGACACCGTCGGCGGCATGGGAATGATTCCCGATCTGCGCCGCCGTTGGAACATCGCGCACGCACATACGATCGAGACGACGCAGGGTGGAAGCGATCTCAATTCATCTTTCGCGGTGATGTCGCGGAATTTGCGGCTGATCGCGCAGAGCGCCATTCTTGGTCTCGGCGCCTATCTCACCATGCAGGGCGAGCTTTCAAGCGGTGCGTTGATTGCCTCGTCGATCATTTTCTCGCGAGCGTTGTCTCCCGTCGATCAGGCCGTCGCGCATTGGCGCAGCATTCTGGCGGCACGTCAAAGCTGGAAGAGGCTTGGTCTCGTCGCAGAGACTCGTCACGACGCAGCCGATCGCACCGAATTGCGACCTCCGAGTCGCTCACTTTCGGTCGCTAATGTCGGTGTGGCGACGCAGGATCGCAAAAAGCTAATCCTTCCCAATGTGTCGTTCCGGTTGGAAGCAGGCGAGTGTCTTGCGGTGATCGGCGCGAGCGGAGCTGGAAAATCGTCGCTGCTGCGCGCCTTGATCGGCTCGATGCCGACGGCAACGGGTGAAATCCGGATCGACGGCGCGACGTTGGATCAATGGAACGCCAACGCGCGCGCCAAGCACATCGGATATCTCGCCCAGGACGTTCAACTGCTCGACGGAACCATCCGGCAAAATATCTCCCGCTTCCAGCCCGACGTTTCGTCCGAGGACGTGATTTCGGCAGCCGAGATGGCCGGAGTGCACGACTTCATCCTGTCGCTTCCCGACGGATACGATACGCTCGTCGGCTCGGGTGGAATGACGCTGTCGGCCGGTCAGAAGCAGCGGATCGGCTTGGCGCGCGCCGTGTTCGGACGTCCATTTCTCATTATCCTAGATGAACCAAACGCGCATCTCGACCGGCAGGGCGAAGATGCGCTTGGTCTGGTCTTGCGTCAGTTGCGCACTGCCGGCTGCATCGTGATTGTCGCCGCGCATCGGTCGGCCATTCTGTCCGAGGTCAATAAGATGCTTCTGCTCGAAAGCGGACAGCCGAGCCATTTTGGAAGCAAGGATGAAATCCTCGCCCATCTGGCTGCGAGCGCTAGAAAGCAACAGGAGAGGGCTCTGCATGTCGTTAGCGCATAATCTCGACGCGGCCGTCAGGAGCCTCAACCGACACGCCGCTGCGGGTGCCGTCGGCGCGGTTTTGCTCGTTGCTGCGACGGCGAGTTGGGCATCGTTCGCCACGATCCAGGATGCGGTGATGGCTCCGGGCACGGTTGCCGTCAATTCGCAGAAGAAGAAAGTTCAGCATCTCGACGGCGGCATCGTCGCGGCGATTAACGTTGCGGATGGCTCGCACGTCGAAGCCGGCGATGTGCTGTTCCGGCTGGACGGAAAGCAGCTGACGGCCGACATGGGCACGGTGCGGCGGCGGATATTCGAGCTTGCCGCCAAGCGATGGCGATTGCAGTCGGAGCGCGACGGTCTTCAAAAGCCAGCCGCCTGGGTTCCGCCGTTCTCGACCGACGAGAACAGCGGCGAAGGCGCAGATCTCAAAGCCATCGTCGATGGGCAGCGGCAACTCTTCGAGACCAAGCTCGACGTGCTGAAGCAGAGAAAGCTGCAGCTCAAGGAGCAGATCGATCAGCTGCAGCAGCAGGTCATCGGCTTGTCGTACGTCGAGGATTCCCGAAATAAGCAACTTGATATCGCGCGCGACGAAATGGGCAAGCTCTCGGATCTTGCCAAGAATGGGCTGGTTCCATTGACGCGATGGGGGCCGATCCAGCGCGAAGAAGTCGGCCTCGTCGGGCAGGTCGGTCAGGCGCATGCCGAAAAGGCGAGAGCAAAGGGGCAGATTGCCGAACTCGAATTGAAGCTCATCGAGCTCGATCAGGATTATCGTAAGGAAGCTCTCGAGGATTTGCAGGCTGTCGAGGGAGAACTCAGCCAGCTCGCCGAAAAGCGGACGGCCATCGAAACCAAATTGCAGCGCCTTGACGTTCGCGCGCCAGTTTCCGGGCGGATCCACGAACTTGCCGTCCACACTGTCGGCGGCGTGGTCGCGGCGGGCGACACGCTGGCCTATGTCATTCCCGACAACGACAAACTCGTGGTCGATGCGCTCGTGCAGCCGAAGGATATCGATCGCGTGCACGACGGCTCACCGGCGCGCATTCGCTTCACATCCTTCGATCGCACGACGACGCCTGAGCTTAACGGCGAGGTCATGTGGGTTTCGCCCGATCAGGAACTGGTCGGTGAATACAAGCGTCCGGTCTTCCGGGTGCGAATTGGGCTTGCGCCGGAGGAACTGGCGCGGGTAGCAGAAGCCAAAATCGGGCCTGGCATGGAAGCTGAGGTCATGCTGACCGGCAAGGAGCGCACGGCGCTGGGCTTCATCATGAAGCCGATGGCCGACCAGCTGCATAGCGCCTTCCGCGAACGGTGAGCCTCAAGAGGCGCGTTTTCCTGGAAGGCGATTGCCGTCGCGGGAGCGCTTATTGTTGCGGCTGTGAGTCATTGTCCTGATCGTCGGGATCGCGATCGTCATCCTGCTGTTTGGGCGGCGGCATCTTTGGGCCGGCCTCCAAAACGTAAGCGCTGCAACCTTTTTCGAAGTCGCGCGTGCGGCCAATGCAAAGGTAGGGGTCGTGAGCGTCCTGGTCTTGCGCCCACTTGTACCCGGCTTTCATTTCCGGACAGCCGTCGAAGCAATTCTGGCCATGGAAATCTTCACAATGGGCGCCTTGCGCGCTGAGAAGATAGAGGGCGGGAATAAAGACAAGACTTTTCCGCATCGCTTTTCCTAGGCGCTGGCTTTGGTTGAAGCGGTTTCGTTGGCACCGGCTTCAAGCGCGGCGGCGACAGCATCGTCGACGCGTTCAAGCCAGATGAACTCGAGCCGGTCGCGGGCATCCTGCGGAATATCGTCGTAGTCGCGCCGATTGCGCGCGGGCAACATCACACGGGTGACGCCTGCAGCAGCGGCTGCCACGACCTTCTCCTTGATGCCGCCTACCGGGAGCACCAGACCACGAAGGGAAATCTCACCCGTCATCGCCGTGTCGTTGCGGATGGTTCGGTTGGTCAGCAGCGAGACGAGGGCCATAAACATTGCGACGCCCGCGCTAGGGCCGTCCTTCGGCGTCGCTCCGGCCGGAACGTGAACGTGAATATCGTTTCGTTCAAAGATTGCGGGATCGATACCGAGTGAGGCGGCGCGACTTTTCACGAGCGTCATTGCGGCTTGCGCGCTTTCGCGCATGACGTCACCGAGCTGTCCGGTCAGGATCAGACCGCCTTTGCCGGGGGCGCGGCTTGCCTCGATGAAGAGAATGTCGCCGCCGACGGGCGTCCATGCGAGGCCGGTTGCGACGCCCGGCACACTTGTCCGCATGGCGACTTCGTTTTCAAAGCGCGGCTGGCCGAGAACGGCAGTGATATCACCGACGCCGATGTGGACGTGCGTCGCGCTACCATCGGCGATTTGGACGGCGGCGTGGCGGAACACCTGCCCGATGTCGCGCTCCAGATTGCGGACACCGGCTTCGCGGGTGTAGCCGCGGATAATGGCCGCGATGGCATTATCGTCGATGTCGACCTGCTCTGGTTTCAGGCCGTTGGCGTCGAGCTGGCGCTTGACGAGATACCGGCGGGCAATCTGCACCTTCTCCGTCTCAGTGTAGCCGGCGAGGCTGATGATCTCCATGCGGTCGCGCAACGGGCCAGGAATGGTGTCGAGCATGTTGGCGGTCGCGATGAAGACGACGCGGCTCAGATCGAATGGCACGGCTAGATAGTTATCGCGGAAGGTGCTGTTCTGCTCGGGGTCCAAGACTTCGAGCATGGCGGCGGAGGGATCGCCCTGGATGCCGCGGCCCATCTTGTCGATCTCGTCGAGCATCATCACGCAGTTTCGGGCACCGGCTTTCTTTATGCCCTGGATGATGTTGCCGGGCAGCGCGCCGACATAGGTGCGGCGGTGACCGCGAATTTCGGCTTCATCGTGGACGCCGCCAAGGCTGACACGGACAAATGGCCTGCTCATCGCGCGCGCGATCGATTGGCCGAGCGAAGTCTTGCCGACGCCCGGAGGTCCGACGAAGCAGAGGATCGGTGCCTTGCCGTTGGGTGCCAGCTTGCGAACGGAGAGATATTCGATAATGCGGGTCTTGATCTTCTCGAGGCCGAAGTGATCCTGATCGAGGATGCGCCGAGCTTCGGCGATATCGATCGGCTTCTCCTCCGAAAGGCTCCATGGCAGCTCGATCAGCCAATCGAGATAGGTGCGGATCATGCCTGCTTCGCCGGAGGCTTCGGGCATACGCTGATAGCGCGCAAGTTCTTTTTTGGCCTGGCTCTCGACTTCCGGCGGCATCTTCGCTTTCGCGATCGCTTCCGTGAGTTCGGCGACCTCCTGGGTCTTGCCGTCGCCTTCGCCAAGCTGGCGCTGGATGGCGGCCATTTGCTCGCGCAAGACCGCTTCGCGCTGGCGTTCGTCGAACGCGGCTTTGGTCTGACGGCCAATTTCGGCAGTCAGACGCATGACCTCAATGCGTTGCGCCAGAAGTGCCGAGACACGTTCGATCCGCGTCATCAGATCGACGGTTTCGAGGATCGACTGCTTTTCCTCAGGAGCTATATCCATGTAGCCGGCGGCAAGGTCGGCGAGGGCCGCGGGCGATGTGACGTTCTGGATCGTCGCGATGAGTTCCGGTGGTGCTTGCGGAAGCAGTTCGGCCGCTTCGAGCGCCTGGGCCTGCAAGTTGCGAAAGCGCGCTTCGATTTCGGTCGAGCGGGTTTCTGGCTCAGGAATGTGGACGACGCGGGCGACTGGGAATGGCGTTCCCGGCAGGAAGTCGAGAATGCGAATGCGTTGCACGCCTTGCACGACAATATGATGGCTGCCGTCGGGCGCCGCGATGTAGCGCACGATATTTGCCAAGGTGCCGATGCGATGGAGATCATCCGGGCCCGGGTCGTTGTTGTCTGCGTCGCGCTGAAGGAGGATGCCGATCTGCCGTTCTTCACGAACAGCCTGCTGGACCGCGGCGATGGACTTGGCGCGTCCGATCGTGATCGGCAGAATGAGGCCCGGAAAGAGAACCATCCGCCTGACGGGGACGAGAATGAGTGCGTCGGACGGAAGGGCGATGTTTGGTGTGGCGCCCTGGCTCGCGGGAGCGGAGCCTTCGGGCTTCGGCGCATTTGTGTCACCAAGTGTCATCATTGGGGATTCCTCAACCGGCCTTGGTCAGCGAGAAAACGAGGCAGCCGTTTTGCACGAACTGACGAACGGCATACCGTCCAGCCGGCAGTTGCAGTCGGCGTTCGAACCGTCCTTGCGGCAGTTCGAGACGGTGGATGATGGCGTCGCGAAGTTCGCGCGGGAGAACGCGACGGCCGGAGACGATAAGGACGCCGTTTTCGATCGAGGCTGAGACGTTATCGGGGTCGACGCCCGGCAGGGCGACGAAAACGAGAATTTCCCGCTCCGTTTCCAATACGTCGATCGGTGGTTCCCAAGACGGCTGCTCGTTGGCTGCGCCGGACGAGCGAAGCTGAAAGAACTGACGATGCATCCGCTCGGCGCGGGCCAGGGACTTCGACAGCTTCCGATAACATCCAACTCATCGGGTCTCTGTTCGCCATGGCCAGCCGTTCCCTTGCCGATCGCGTCTCGCGTTAGTCGTTTGCCGAGCAAATCTAATGAGCCTCAGGGGGTATCGCCAGCGGAGGTTTGTCAAATAATGACGACTCCGGGCGAATACGAGCGCTCCAAGGGAAATGCCCGGAGTTCGGTGTGATCAGTTCACGCGCGGCGGTTCTTGGTGATCGTCTTTGAAGAATTTACGTGCGAGCGCGAGAATCTCGCCGTCGGTGGGATGATCGAGCGGCTCGACAGCCTTGATCTTGGATTTGAGCGCGGGAGCGTGGCGGCCGATATGTTCCATCAACACCGTCTTTTCGCCAGCTGGGCCGGTAATGAGGATGGCGCCGGCGTCGGCCACGGCATCGGTAACGTTCTTTAGAAATTCCTGATCCTCGGGCGCGTGTCCGCTACCGATCGAATTTGCCTTGTGATGGATATGGCGGACCGGATCTTTCGGGTGAACGGTGATCTTGTCGGAATCGGACGCATTGAAGTGAAAGACGCGGGCTTCGTGGTGGTCGATCCAAACGACAGCGTGGAAATGGCCTGACATAAATTCTCCCATTGAACCAGTGCGCGTCAGATGGCGCCGACACGTTTTACCTATCGGTCGTGGTAGCCGTTTGCGATTTGTCAAAATCTTACGGCGCCGCAGCGTCTGCGGGCTTGGCAGTCTCGGTCTTTGTGGACGTACTCTTTTTCTTTTTGGTTTTCTTCTTGGTTTTGGCGTCGGCGGTAACGGTAGTTTTCTTTGTCCCGGATTTTGTTTCGGCGGACGCCGATTTCTTTTTCTTTTTTGGCGTTGGCGTACCGGCGGCAGGTGTTGCGGCGGCGCTAGAGGAGGCGGATGCTGCCGCCGGCGAAGCGTCGGTTGCCTTGGACTTCTTGCCCTTCTTCTTTTTCTTCTTCGGAGTTTGGCCGTCAGTCGCCTGCGCGGGGACGGACTTGTCCGTCTTTGAGACCTCTTCAGGCTTCTTGGCATCGTCGGCCGGTGCTGCTCCCGCAACGGCGGCTGATTTCTTGGCTTTCTTCTTATGCTTCGTTGTCTTGCCCTTGGACGGCGATTGGTCTGGGGCGTTGGCGCTCACGGATTTCTTGTCGCCTTGAGCAGCGTCCGTTACCGGTGCGCTCGCTTCGGCCACGGATTTCGACTTCTTCTTTTTTGAGGTCTTTTGCTTCTTTGCGGGTTTGGCGTCGGCGTCCTTGGGGTCACCGGGATCGGTGCTCGCGACTTCGCTGCCCTTCTTCTTCGGAGCAGCCGACTTTGCGGCGTTGTGGCGCTCGACGTCCTCTTTGGTGATTTCGCCGTCCTCGACGAGAGCTACGAGGCAGGGTGTCGACAGGTCTTCTCCGACTTTGCGCATACATTGGCGCAATTCTTCGCTGCCGACCGCATATTGGCTGCAATGTTGGAAGTAGTCGTCGCGGCAGGCGCTTTTGACCTTGTCGCTGACCGCGAAGGCACTGGAAGCAAAAATGAGCGACAACGCGACGGCCGCGCCAGCGGCGACACTGCCGCGCACCCATTTTAGCCGCCGACCAACGTTTATTCGGATCGTCATGGAGACCATGATCCACAAACTGTTTTTCGGCGCCGACATTAAAGCCTTCGCCGCCCGGCGCAAACGCGACGACGTTTCCCGGCAAAAATATGGTTATCGTCTAAAGGGTTGCAAGGTCGCGGCGGGGCGTTCGAGGGTTCACCGCTGGTTCATGCCGTGTGGCGCTCTATCCGGCTCAGCTGGTTAAAAATACTTGGCATTGAAACGAATGTCGTGGCATTGGCAGACCAGATTATCACCGTCCGGTGGGCTGTCGGGAAGGACGCAATGACGAAAAGTGGAATGGTTCTGAAAATCGTGGTGGCGGCGGGCGCCATGGGCCTCGCTTGGTCGCCGGCGTTCGCGTATTCGCAGAAAGTCAAGGATGCCTGCTCGGCCGATTACGGAAGCTTGTGTGCCAAATATAAGCAGGGAAGCAGCGAGCTTCGCCGGTGCTTCGAGAGCAATCGTCGCGTGCTTTCGACCGAATGCGTGCAGGCGCTGGTGGACGCGGGTGAAGTGCCCGCTCGCTATTTGAGAGAGCGCAAGTAGCTTTGACATGCTCGTCGAAGGTCTGATCTTCGATCCACAGATTAAAGTCTGCGTATCTGTCGACTACGGTCGCGCAGCGCCATGATTTAGTTTAGCCTTTGACCCGCCTAGCAATGGAGGGGGAAATGGGCTTGCTGGATCTGCTGCGGCTGCAAAAGGCGGAAGCGGAAGAACGGCTTCACAATCCGGAAATGACGAGCGAGATGCGTGAGGTCGATCAGACCTACCTTGCGGAGCTTGAGCGTCTGATCGCCGCGAGCTGATCAGTCGGTCCGCGCCTTCTTGCGCGAGACGCCGTCGATATCCACGTTCTCCTTGCTCGGCGACTGGCCGGGGAGGAGACCGAGGATGAAGACCATCTGGTTGGCAGTGGCGACGGGGCTTTCGATGCTCTGCGCTTCCGGAGCCAAGGCCGACGATATCGCCTGCATCAGCACGACTTTCCGACTGATCGGCGCAAACGACAAAGTCTGCATCAGCGCGTTCGACGATCCGAAAGTTCCCGGCGTTGCCTGCCACATCAGCCAGGCGCGAACCGGCGGCATCAAGGGAACGTTTGGGCTGGCGGAAGATCCGTCGCGGTTTTCGATCGCCTGCCGCCAGATCGGGCCGATCACGACGGACATTTCGAAGCTTTCCGATGAAGAGAAGGTCTATTCGGAAAGCACGTCGCTGTTCTTCAAGCACACGCACATCTTCCGGACCGTCGACAGGAAGCGCAACACGCTGGTCTATGTCGCCATCAGCGATAGGGTGATCGAGGGCTCGCCATACAACGCGATCTCGACGGTTCCGATCATGCCGTGGGCAGGACATTAGACGGGGAGCGCGATTTATCGCGCGGCGGTGGCGCGCGAGACGAGTTGCTCACCCTTATCCGTCGGCGCAAACTGTGTGCGTTGCGAGCGTTCGTTCCGGCTTATGATGCGCAACAGTCCGAGTTCGGGACTTGAAAGTGCCGTGACCTCGCGAAGTGTCAAAGCGTGCTCGACGCCGAGCCGCAATGAAAAAGCACGGCTATCGTCGGCGATACCGAAATGGAGCGCGGCCAGAATCGCGGCTCCAATCGGTGAGAGGTCCGGTGCTACGAAACGGATCGCCGAGACGGCTTCGAGGAACTGATCCTCGGTGATTTCGTCTGCTGATGGCTCGCTCATGCAGCTCGGGCTTGCTCTGCCAGACGGAACGACACGAGGACCGATTTCGATGTCGGCGTGTCGCTGAGTTCTCCAGCAGTCGAGATCGGCACCAGCACATTAAGCTCAGGATAATAGCCGGCGACCGAGCCACGGGGTAACTCGTAGGGGACGACGCGGAAGCTTTCGGCGACGCGTTCGACGCCGTCTTCGTGCAATCCGATGATGTCGACACGATCTCCGGCATTGGCGCCGATCTCGGTGAGATCGTCAGGATTGACGAACACGATCCGCCGTTCGCCGTAAATGCCGCGATAGCGATCATCGAGGCCGTAGACCGTAGTGTTATACTGATCGTGCGAGCGGAACGTCTGCAACACGAAGGTGCCGTGCTCGCCCAGAGCGCGCTGGTGTTCGGTCAAGGCCGGAAGCTCGCAGTCCGAGAACGTCGCTTTGCCGGCGCGGGTCGTCCAGATGCGTTCCGACGGACCGTTGGGTAAGCGAAAACCGCGGGGCTTGCGGACGCGCTCGTTGAAGTTATGGAAGCCCGAAATGGTTCGCTCGATCAGATCGCGGATGCGATCGTAGTGGTGAGCGAGACCGCGCCAATCGACGATCTGCGAGCCGACGGTCGCTTCGGCGATGCCGGCGATGATACCGATTTCGGAGCGTAGCTCGGGGGACGCGGGGCGGTTGATGCCGCCCGAGCCATGCACCATGCTCATCGAATCTTCGACCGTTACGATCTGGGCGATGCCGTCGGAATTGCGGTCGATCTCGGTACGGCCGAGGCACGGCAGGACGTAGCTCACCTCACCAGGAAGAAGATGGGAATGGTTGAGCTTCGTTGCGATGTTGACGGTCAGCTTCTGGTTCATCAAAGCCTTGGCGATCAACGGGCTGTCGGGTGTGGCGCGGGCGAAGTTACCGCCGAGCCCAATGAACGCCTGAGCCGTTCCGTCGAGCATCGCGCCGATGGCAGCGAGAACATTGTGGCCGTGACGGCGCGGCATCGGTACGCGGAATTCCTTTTCGAGCGCGTCGAGAAAAGCGTCGGAGGGCTTCTCGTTGATGCCGACTGTGCGGTCGCCTTGAACATTGGAGTGGCCGCGAACGGGGCAGAGGCCGGTGCCTGGGCGGCCGACGTTGCCGCGTAGAAATAGGAAGTTGGAGATTTCCCGGATCGTCTGGACGGAATGGCGGTGTTGCGTGACGCCCATCGCCCAGGTGCAAATCGTGCGGTTGGATTCGATGTAGATTTTTGCGAGGTCTTCGAGCTGCTCGCGCGACATGCCCGACTGGTTTTCGATGTGCTCCCAACTCGTGGCGTCGACCGCGGCTCGGTAGGCGTCGAAGCCAGTCGTATGCTGTTTCAGGAAAGCGCGATCGAGAAGGGAAGCGCGGCCAGAGGCGATGGCCGCGTCGTCGGCTGCCAACACCGCTTTGGCGATGCCGCGGATGGCCGCCATGTCGCCGCCGAGGCGAACCTGAAAATATTCGTTGGCGATCGCGGTGCTGCCGCCCGTGATCATTTCGAGCTTGTCTTGCGGATCGGCGAAGCGTTCGAGGCCCTTCTCGCGCACGGGGTTGAAGACGGCAATCTTGGCGCCGCGCTTCGCGGCACGACGCAGGTCTCCGAGCATGCGCGGATGGTTGGTGCCAGGGTTCTGGCCGATGACGAAAATGGCGTCGGCTTTCTCAAAGTCTTCGAGCAGGACGGAGCCCTTGCCAATGCCGATGGCCTGCTCAAGGGCGACGCCGCTTGCCTCGTGGCACATGTTCGAGCAGTCGGGAAAATTGTTGGTGCCGTAAAGGCGAACGAAGAGCTGATAGATGTAGGCGGCTTCGTTGGAAGCGCGGCCGGAGGTGTAGAACTCGGCGCGATCGGGACTATCGAGGCTCCGCAGGACTTGGCCGATTTCGGAAAAGGCTTCGTCCCATGTCACCTGAACGTAGCGGTCGGTCGAGGCCTCGTAGCGCATCGGATGCGTGAGGCGACCCGCACGCTCGACTTCGTAATCCGTCCAGGTGCGCAGTTCGCTGACAGTATGAGTTTTGAAAAAGTCAGGGTGGACGCGTTTGTCAGTCGATTCCCAGGCGACGGCTTTGACGCCGTTCTCACAGAACTCAAAGGACGAACCATGCTCCGGATCGCCCCAGGCGCAGCCCGGGCAGTCGAAGCCGTCGGGCTGGTTGGCCTTGAGCATCGTGACGGCGCCCGATAGCGGTGCGCCGCTCGCCAGCAGCTTTTTTCCGCAACTGCGCAGTGCGCCCCAGCCGCCCGCAGCCTTCGATTTCTTGCCAATAAATTCGGGTTTGCCCATCGCACATTTTCCAAAATAGTCGCCGCCGCCCGGCTCCTATTGTGCATGTGCGAAATAAACTTGAGCTGCAACGCACACCGGAGGAATAACCGTTATGCGCAAACGGTATATCCGGAGTGTTTTCAGTGTTTTAGCGGGCTTTGGGCGAGCCGCGTGGCGGACGCGCCGTCGCCTGCGTCGTTCTGCGCCACGTCAGGGGAAGACCTGATAGATCCAAGTCTCGCTCAGGGCCTGATCGCCTTTGGCGAGATAAGCGCGGAGATCGGCGGGCTGGCCGTTGAGATCGCCGAGGTCGAACATCATGCGCCAACGGTTGGTGCCGACGACCGGGAACGCTTCAATGCCGCTCAAAGTGCCGTTGCTGGTGGTGACGACGGTTTTGGTGCCGCCGTAACGCGTTTCATCGTCAAGAACCTTGCCCTCGACGTCGATCATGAATTTCTTCCAGTCCGGCTTCACATGGCGGAGGTCAAGATCGCGGCCACCGAGGCCGCCGATGCCAATCCGCGTCGCGACGATCCGGGCGACGTCTCCCGCGGGCGGCGAATCGATGCCCCAGAACAGGCGATAGCGGGCATTGATCACCGAGCCGGCGACCACAGGCTCGGCCGGCGTCCAGAACGCGACCATATTGTCTTCGGTTTCGTTGGTCGTGGGCAGCTGGACAAGATTGACGGCGCCCTTTCCCCAATTGGCCATGGGCTCAACCCACATGCTGGGCCGCCGGTCGTAGAACAGGCTGTCGTCCTGATAATTTTCGAAATTGCGGTCGCGCTGGATCAGGCCGAAGCCCTTCGGATTCTCGTCGACAAAGCTATTGGTCACGATGCGAGGCGGATTGGAAAGCGGACGCCAGATGCGCTCGCCGCGGCCTGTCCACATCGACAGGCCGTCGCAGTCGTGGACTTCGGGGCGCCAGTCACCGCGGAAACGGCCGGAATTCTCGCCGTACCAGAACATGCCTGTCAGCGGGGCGATGCCAAGAAGGTCGACGGCGGCGCGGAAATAAAGCTCGCATTCGATGTCCTGCAGAGCGCCGCCCTGGCCGCCTTCGATGCGCCGGCTGTCCATACGATAGGCGCCGGTAACGCTTTGGCTTTCGAGCAGCGCATAGATGTTCATGCCGTTGCCGTTCGGCTCGAGCCAGAAGCTGGAAAAGCGCGGAAATTCTTCGGGCTTGCCGGTGTTGAGCGCCAGCCCGCGCGCCGAGCCACCATACTGATCCCTGGGGTCGGAGGCCCGGAAATACGATGCGCCGAGGTAAGCGAGCCAATCGCTGACGCCGCCGCGGCTCATCAAGCGAAAGCCAGCGAAGCCGGCGTTTCTCAAAGTGCGCAGCGGGTGGTTGGCTGGCATGTTGAAGTAGTCGGGACTGTAGATGACTTCGCGCGCCACGCCGTTCTCGAGAACGTAGATGCGAACGGGCTCCGCATAGAAGCGGCCCTGCGGAAAGAGGCGGACAGTCTGGGCGCCGGGGATGCCGTGCCACAGTTCCATCTCAGGCTTGTAGACGGCTTGCGCGAAGGTATCGAACGTCATGCCGCGTAGGGGATCGTTGGCGTCGGGTTGCGGCGGCGGCGTGTAGGGAGATTGAGAGAGCGTCTTGGCCTGCTGCTTCAGGGCATCGAACGAAAACGGCTGCGGTGGACCAAGGTTTACCGCTCCGATCGCGGCGTCGCTTTTCGCCGACGTGGACCATCCCGACACGGTGGTCGTGAGCGCGCCGGCCAGAACGTGTCGACGGTCGATCAATAAAGCCATGATTTCCAGAGACCAATGATTGGGAATGGGTATGCGTGTTGGAGGGCTTATATCGGTCCGCAGGCTGTTATTTCAACTTCGATGGATGAGCTGGGCCTTTGGCGCTTCCGAGCCCATTCGTCATGCGGAATTGGTCTTGTTGGCCGCCTTTCGATGGCAAGCTTGGGGTCGAGGCAGGGAGTTAGTTTGGCGATATTGCGGCTAGGGGCGACAAAGCCACGTCAACAGTGCTTTGTCGACTTACACATTTGCAATCGTTTCCAGCGGCCAATGGCTCATTGCAAGGGCTGTGGTGGGACTGGGCGCTGCCGGAGACGAACGGCCGCAAGTGTCGGGGCGACCAAGGCGCACTCGGTGAATCCGGCTTTTATCGTGCTTAGACTGGCAAACCCGATAACAGCGTTAATTCCCGGCTAAGCCCTGTTTCGGAGTGCGGCACTTCGGGGGGGCAAAGGCGCAATTTCGTTCATCCGGCGGTCATGTTCGTTAGAAATGTTATCCAATCGGTCACTATCGCGCCGCTATTCTTCAGCCGCGATCGGGGCGTGTTGGTTCGGCTCCTTTGCTGCAATTTCCGGATGGGATTTGCGAACGTGTGAACGCGAACCATCGACTGTTGGCTGCTCATGAACGGCGCAGAGGCCATTTCTGACCCGAAAGGCATCCGGGAGAATCTGCAGACTCTCCAGCAGGAACTTCTTGTTGGAATAGCGCTGGGCGATTCCCTTGCCAATGTTCTGGCAACATTTTGTCTAGGCGTCGAGGAAATCGCGCCCGATGTCGTGTGTTCCATCACCGGGGTCGACGACGACGAGCGGCTGACATTTATCGCCGGGCCTTCCCTGCCCGAGGTCTACGCAAAAGAAGTAAACGGAATCCGCATAGGGGCCGATGTGGGTTCGTGCGGCACAGCTATTTTCTTGCGGCGCGCGATCGAGGTTCGCGACATCAATACCGATCCGCTGTGGGCACCATACAAGTCGCTGGCGCTTCCGTTCGGTCTCAAGGCCTGTTGGTCTTATCCGATCCAGTCGCTCGATGGACGAATGCTCGGAGCTTTCGCGCTTTATTTCCGCACCACGCGCGGGGCGTCTCCCTTGGAGCGTCTCATCGCGGGAGAGTGCGTGAAGTTTTGCGCGATTGCGATCGAAAACTCGGAAGCCCGCACACGCCTTAATAATCTAGCGTTTTTCGATCCGCTGACGGGGCTCGGAAATCGGGTCACGCTCAAGGACCGCCTCGGCATTATCCTTCAACGCGCTTCGGACATGCACCGCGGCGTCTCTCTCTATCACGTCAATCTCGCCGAGTTTCGAGCTATCAACGATCTTCACGGCCGAGAGGTCGGAGACAAGGCGCTGATCAAGGTCGCGCAGCTTCTGCGGACCCTGGCCGCCGATAGCGATCTGATCGTGCGGATGGGCGGCGACGAATTTCTCGTCGTCAAGACGGCGGTGATCGACGAGGTCGATTCCGAACAATTGGCGCGAGAGATTGTCTCAGGGATTCACGGACGCTACAACCTCGAGCGGGGCGAAGACGTCATGCTCGATGTAAGAGTTGGGGTGGCGAATTTCCCGGAGGACGGCAAGGCGCACGACGAACTTCTCGAGCACGCCGAGACGGCATTGCGCCGGGCGAAGCGCAATGGCCGCGGCTATGCGATGTTCGAGCGGCAGATGGAGCTTGAGCAACGGCGACGGCGATCATTGGAACGCGACGTCGGGCTTGCGGTCGAACGAGGAGAGCTGTCGGTCGTTTTCCAGCCGCAGGTCGATGCGAAGTCCGGAGCCGTCCGCGCGTTCGAAGCGCTGCTGCGTTGGAACCATCCAGAGCATGGTCTTGTCTCGCCGGCGCAATTCATCCCGGTGGCAGAAGCGAACGGCGCCATTCACGCGATCGGAAATTTCATCCTCCGGCGGGCTTGCGAAAAGGCGGCGCAATGGGATGAAAAAGTCAGAGTGGCGGTCAACGTCTCCGCCGCGCAAATCGTGCGAAGCGATTTTGAAAAACTCGTTGCCGGCGTCCTCGCTGAAACCGGTTTAGAGCCTGAGCGTCTCGAAATCGAAGTTACCGAGAGCCTGTTCATTCAAGATCTCTCTGGCGCATCATCGATCCTGCGCCGGCTGAAGCGGCTCGGCGTCAGCGTGGCGATGGACGATTTCGGCACCGGTTATTCATCGCTCAGCACGCTGAGGGCCTTTCCGTTCGATCGGATCAAGGTCGACCGAAGCTTCGTGTCCGACATGGTCAACAATTCGGATGCAGCGGCGATCGTCAATTCCGTGATTGGGCTTGGGCGCGCAATGGGCCTGCGGGTGGTTGCCGAAGGCGTTGAATCGCACGAACAGCTGGCGATGCTGCGTCTCATCGGTTGCGACGAGATCCAGGGCTATCTTTTCGGCAAGCCGCTTCCCGCCGAAAGCTATGCCTATCTGACAAATCCGCGGACCGACGTCGAAGAGGATCGAGCCAGCCGCTCCGCTGCACTTTAGGGCATGGTGGTTCGCAGCGGCTTGCTAGACATCGGACCAGGGGTCCGACTTGTTCGCGACGCGGGTTAGGATTCCGGTGGTGTGCTCGCCAAGCTTCGGGCTCGGCGTCGACGCGATGCAAGGTTCTCCGTTGAGGACGATGGGTCCGCGAACCGTCGGAACGGGCGCCTGAGCATTTCTCGGCAGATCCTGGCGCATTTGGCGGGCGCGCACCTGCGGATCGGCAAAAACCTGATCGAGGCGATTGACCGGACCTGCCGGCACGCCTGCGGCTTCGAGGGCTGCCAGCAAATGTTGCGAGGAATGCTTCAGCGTTTCCGCTTCGAGGATCGGAATGAGCTGTGCGCGATTGGAAACGCGTTGTGCATTGGTCTTGAAGCGTTCGTCGGTGGCTAGGCGTTGAAGACCTAGAAGATCGCAGACGCGCGCGAACTGGCCGTCGTTTCCGGCCGCGATGATGATCGGGCCGTCGGACGCTTCGAACACTTGATAGGGTACGATATTCGGGTGGGCGTTTCCGAGCCGGCGCGGCGGCTTGCCTGAAGCAAGATAGTTCATCGCCTGATTGGCGAGTACGGAAACCTGAGTATCGAGCAGCGCCATATCGATATGTGCGCCTTCGCCGGTCGCGTTTCGGCGATTGAGGGCTGCGAGGATGGCGACGGTGGCGTAGACGCCGGTGAAAATATCGGCGAATGCCACACCGATCTTCTGAGGCTCGCCCTCCGGCGCACCGGTCAGGTCCATGATGCCGCCCATGCCCTGGACGATGAAGTCGTAGCCGGCACGCGGTGCGTAAGGCCCTGACTGGCCGAAGCCCGTGATCGAGCAATAGATAACGGCGGGGTTCACGGGTTTGATCGCGGGATAGTCGAGGCCGTATTTGACGAGGCCGCCGACTTTGAAATTTTCGATGATGATGTCGGCTTGTGATGCGAGCGTCCGCGCGGCTTCCCGGCCTTCTGCGCTGTCATAGTCGATGGCGACGGATTTCTTGCCGCGATTGGTCGAGTGGAAATATGCGGCTGAGCCTGGGCCATCATCGTCGGCAATAAATGGCGGACCCCACGCGCGCGTATCGTCGCCACCATCGGGACGTTCGACTTTGATGACGGAGGCGCCGAGATCGGCGAGCGTCTGTCCGGCCCATGGTCCGGCGAGCACTCGGGCGAGTTCCAGCACGCGCAGACCCGCGAGCGGTTTCGTTGCGTCGGATGCTGTCATGCGAAGGCCTGCAGTCCGGTGATGGCGCGGCCGAGGATCAGCGCATGAATGTCGTGCGTGCCTTCGTAGGTGTTGACCGTTTCGAGGTTCACCATATGGCGCATCACCTGGAATTCTTCCGAAATGCCGTTGCCGCCGTGCATGTCGCGGGCGGTGCGGGCGATATCGAGGGCCTTACCGCAGTTGTTGCGCTTGATGAGCGAGATCATCTCGGGCGCGACCTTGCCGTCATCGAGCAGGCGGCCGACGCGAAGCGCGGCCTGAAGTCCAAGCGTGATTTCGGTTTCCATATCGGCGAGCTTTTTCTGGACGAGCTGTGTCGCCGCCAGCGGCCGATTGAATTGCTTGCGGTCGAGTGTGTATTGGCGCGCTGCGTGAAAACAGAACTCGGCGGCACCGAGGACTCCCCAGGCGATCCCGTAGCGCGCGCGATTGAGGCATCCGAACGGACCGCCGAGGCCCTCCGCATTCGGCAATAGTGCATCCTCGGATACTTCGACGCCATCCATCACGATCTCGCCGGTGACGGAGGCTCGAAGAGAGAGTTTGCCGGCGATCTTTGGGGCCGACAGGCCTTTCATTGCTTTTTCCAGGATGAAGCCGCGGATCTTGCCGCCATGGGCCGATGATTTCGCCCAGACGACGAAGACATCCGCGATCGGGGCATTCGT
The DNA here is from genome assembly GCF_047600905.1 of Hyphomicrobium sp. Lineage (GTDB taxonomy): Bacteria > Pseudomonadota > Alphaproteobacteria > Rhizobiales > Hyphomicrobiaceae > Hyphomicrobium_B. Next base: position 3,674,164 of record NZ_JASGKD010000001.1, read on the forward strand.
GATCCACATCTTGGAGCCGCTGATGCGGTAGCCGCCGTCGATCTTTTCGGCTTTGGTGCGCATGCCGCCTGGATCGGAGCCGGCGTCGGGCTCGGTCAGGCCGAAGCAACCGATCAGCTCGCCGCTTGCCAGCTTGGGCAGATATTTTAGCCGCTGGGCGTCGCTGCCATAGGCATATATCGGATACATCACCAGGGAAGACTGCACGCTCATCATCGAGCGATAGCCGGAATCGACGCGCTCGATCTCGCGGGCAATTAGGCCGTAGGAAACATAGTTAGAAGCCGAGCCGCCGTAGTCGACGGGAAGAGTTGGTCCGAGCAGGCCTAGCGCGCCCATCTCACGGAAGATGCCCGGGTCGGTTTTTTCCTGCGCGTAGGCTTCGATGACGTGCGGCTGGAGTTTCTCTTGCGCGAAGTCGCGGGCCGTATCGCGGATCAGCTTTTCGTCTTCCGACAGCTGGTCTTCAAGAAGAAGGGCATCATCCCAAACGAAAGTTGAACCGCCTGCCACGTCGCGCTCCTGATTGATCGTCGAATTTCGGCGTCACCATATGGGTGAGCTGGGTGATATGGAACGGGGGCGCGCGAATTGGTTGAATGCGTGTAGTGCATTGCCTCGCGGATTTTGCAATGCCATATGGGCGGGATCTTTCTATTATCCGTCCAGGATCAGTCATCATGTCGAAACGGCCACTTGTCGGTGTCATTTGCTGTCAGCGCAACCCGGACGATCCGGTCCAAGGGGTCGCCGAACGCTACTTGCGGGCAGCGCCGTTCGTTGATGCGGATTTCGTGTTGGTGCCATCGATGCCCGATATCATGGATGCGGGTTCCATCCTTAGCCGGCTGGACGGCATTCTGCTGACGGGCAGTCCCTCAAACGTGGCTCCTAATCTTTATGGCAATGCGGATGCCGGCAACGGTCCGTTCGATCCGGGGCGTGACGGCATGGCGTTTCAGCTCATCGCGGAGGCGGCGGAGCATGACCGCCCGATTCTCTGGAATCTGCCGGGGCTTCCAGGAGATTGCGGTCGCCTACGGATCAACGCTCAGACCCGACCTGGGCGAGGCCGGCCGCGAACAAGTTCATCATACGCCTCCGGGGCTGTCGCTTGAGGGCATGTTCGCGCTCGAGCATCGCGTCAATCTTTCCGCAAACGGCGTTCTGGAGCGGATGATGGGGGCGCCGTCGATCACGGTGAACTCGGCCCACTTCCAGGGCGTCCGGGATCTCAGCAACAAGCTGGTGGTCGAGGCGACGAGTTCCGATGGCATCGTCGAGGGCATACGTCCGGCGTCGGGCGAGCGTGTGCTTGCCGTTCAATGGCATCCGGAATGGCGGGTGGCGGACAATCCGACCTCGCGCGAACTGTTCGCCTGGTTCGGGCTGTTGCTTAGGGGCGCGTCAATGCAGGAAGCCGCGGAGCGTGTCGCCGAGGATGCCCGGCAGGCCAGTTAGGGTGTCAGTGAGCGTTGGTGAGGGTGGCGAGAAGCGCACCCTGGATGCCTGTCATCAGAATCTGCACGCCAATACACAAGAGCAGGAACGCCGAGAGTCGGGTCAAGATGCGCGCGCGTCCAGGACCGAGCAACGAGACGAGGCGGTCCGCATAAGCGTAGCAAGCGCCGACAGTCAACGCGATGGCGATCGCCGCACCGCCGGCGCCGGCGAAGAACGGCAGAAGCGCTTCGTTCGTCGCGGGGCGGTTGGCGCTGAGTGCAATCGCGACTGAAATCGTTCCCGGACCTGTCGTGAAAGGCATCGTCAGCGGGAAGAAGGCGATGTCGCTGCTCCAGGAGGCCGAACGCCCTTCGTTGGATGCGTGATCCTGTTTGCGGTCTTCGGTTTCCTGTGGATTGTAGAGCATCCGCCAGCCGGAGACGGCGACGACCGCGCCGCCAGCGACGCGCAAGGCGTCGATGCTGACGCCGAAGAAACTCATCAATGTCGCGCCGATCAACAGGGAGACGAGCATGACGATGGCGGAATAGGTGGCGACGCGCCACGCCAGCGAGACGCGTTCGGCGTGCGGCCGTCCGAGCGTGATCTGACTATAAATCAGCGCGCCGCCAAACGGATTTACGATCGAGAACAGGGCGGGAAACGCAATTAGAAAACTGGTGATGATGCCGCTGAGATAGGCCATGGGTTTCTTTGGTGTGCCCCGAGCGAATGGTGGATGGTCTTCTAGCGTCGAAACGGTCGGCGCGAAAGTGCGGCGAATCCGGACTTACCACGCACTCGAGCGTTGCACGTCGGCGAAGACTTCCCGCAGTCGCCGCGCTGTTCCGGGGGAGAGCTGTCGCGGCAGGTCGTCGAGGTCGAAGAAACGATGTTCGGCGATTTCGGCATTCGGCTCCGGCACGACATCGCGCCGCCAGTGGTCGATAAGAAACAAGATGATATGGTCGCCCGGGTAATCGTCGAAGTGCGCGTAAATGCCGACGAGCCGCGGCGGTGCGGTGATGATGACGCCGGTTTCTTCCTGCACCTCTCGCGCAAGCGCATCCTCGACTTCTTCGCCGTGTTCGACGCCGCCGCCGGGAAAATGCCACCCGGGACGATAGCCGTGGCGGATCAGCAGCACGTGCGATCGATCGTCGGTAATGATGCCCTGGACGCCGAGCGTCACGATATCGGCACGTTGCTTAAACGAAGATATGAGGCGGCTCAGGATGATTGGAGCCTCCAACCGTAAAGCCAATCGAAGCCTGCCATGATGCTTTCCGGCGATCGCCATTTCATCACGGCGTTGCGTGCGGCGGCGGCGGGGCCGCGAAGATGGTAGACGCGACCGTTACGCAGTGACGCGTCGGCGACTTTGGCAACGCGAGCGCGGCGGATTTGCTCGTAGCGTTGCAAGGCAAGTTCCATATTGTCCGTGGAAGCTGCAACTTGATCCCCGAGTGTGACGGCATCTTCGAGCGCCATCACCGCCCCTTGCGCAAGGAACGGCAGCATCGGATGCGCGGCATCTCCGAGCAAGGCGGCGCGCCCGGAACTCCAGCGCGGCAAAGACGGCAGCGTAAAAAGCGACCATTGCCGCCATTCAGTTGCGCCTTCGATCAGCGCTTGCAGATGAGGCGCGAAAGTTTTGACCTTTTCCTTGACCGTTTCAGCCACAGCAGGTGCATCCCAGCCTTCCGCCGAAGCGGAATTATCGGTGATGACGACGAGGGCGATGTCTTTTCCATCGTTGACGGGATAGTGGACGGCGTGGGCGCCGGGCGACAACCAGATATGGACGGCGTTGCGTTCGAGCTCGGGCGGCAACGTTCGGGCATCCGTCACGGAGCGGAATGCGGTTTTGCCGACCGGCTCCGGGCGCGCGGCGCTGCCGCTGATCTCGCGACGCAAGGTCGACCATAGGCCGTCAGCAGCGATGAGCACTGATGCGTTCAGCTTATCTCCATTCGACGCAATTGCAGTGATACCTTCGTGCTCGTTCTTGAACGATGTGATCTCGACGCCCGTGGTCAAAGTAATGCGCGGCTCGCTTTGGGCGCGGGTGCGCAATGCCCAATGCAGATCGCGGCGATGCGCGGTCCAATAAGGTGCCGCGTGACGAGCGGCGATCCAAGAGCCGAGCGGCAGCCGCTTTAACTCGCGTCCCGATGTGCCGTCGTGGACGACGAGCGCATCGGGCGTTGCGACCTTGTCTTTCAGAAATTTCGCTACGCCGAGGTCTTGAAGGATGCGTGCGCCATTAGGGCCGATCTGGATTCCCGCGCCTTCTTCGGGAAATTCGGCGCGGCGCTCACAGACGTGGACGTCGATACCCCGCTGCGCAAGAGCGATGGCTGTCGCAAGCCCGCCAATTCCACCGCCTGCGATCACGGCGCTCGTGCGCGTTGAAGCCATCAGGCGATATCGGCGTCAGGGATCAAGCGGCGTCCGCAACGAGGCTGTCTTTCGGATCGCTCTCGTCCGCCTTGAGGCGAGGATCGTAAATGTAAAGGGTCGAGCAATATGGGCAGAGGATCTGATTGTCCTGTCCCATGTCGAGATAAACGTGCGGGTGATCGAAAGGCGCACGGGCGCCCATGCAGTTGAACTCTTTGACGCCGACGAAAATGCGCTCGGCGCCGACATCGTTGGCAAAGTGCGGGATTGCTGCTCCGGCCATGCTCCACCCTTGAGAAATGGGAGATATTCGGCCGCACCATATCCTCGCGGCGACGAGGATGGTAGGGGACATAAAAACTTTCAGGCAATCGAGTGCGGCGGCATGGATCATTTCAGTAGCGACGGCGTCGATATCGCCTTTGTCGACACCGGCGGAGGCGACGGCAAGCCGCCCGTTTTGCTGATTCACGGCTTTGCGTCGAATGTCGAGTCCAACTGGGTCAACACCGGCTGGGTGACGTTTCTGACGCGCGCCGGATTTCGCGTCATCGCCTTCGACAACCGGGGACATGGGCAAAGCCAGAAGCTCTACGAGCTTATCGATTACGGCGCACCGCTGATGGCTGAGGATGCGCGGCGCCTGCTCGATCATCTCGGGATCGCGAAGGCAAACGTCATCGGATATTCGATGGGTGCGCGGATATCGGCGTTTCTGGCGCTCACGCATCCGGACCGGGTCGCGAAAGTGGTGTTCGGCGGTTTGGGGATCAACATGGTGCGCGGCATGGCGGGGACGGGGCCGATCGCGCGGGCGCTCGAGGCGCCGAGTATCGACGAAGTCACCAACCCGACGGCGCGAACGTTCCGCGCGTTCGCTGAGCAGACGAAAAGCGATCTCCGCGCGCTTGCGGCGTGCATTCGCTCATCCCGGGCGCCGATAACGGCAGAGATGATTGGTGAGATCGCGGTTCCGGTGATGGTGGCTGTGGGCGATCAGGATGTGATCGGCGGATCGGCGGAGGAGTTGGCGAAGCTCATTCCGGGGGCGCGGGCATTTACAATTCCGGGGAAGGATCACAACCGCGCGGTCGGGGATCGCACGTTCAAGGCGGAAACGCTGGCCTTTTTCGAAGCCGGGCAAGGCTAAATTTGAGTGGGTATCCCTGGGGACCGAGGGGCCGGACCGACACGGGGGATTGGATCGCGGGTCCGGACGCAGGGTCCTCAGGGCAGATGTCCCAACCGAGGTCTCACGACCTCGAGCGGAGGCATTGCATCCCGGATGGGTGCGTCTTCGGACCGGTACGCAATACGAGTCCGATCGAAGACGCGGGGGACGGCGCAAATCCGGGTTCGTACGAGATACAAGTTCCGGTCCGGCTAGCACCTCCGGGAGCGCTTGCCAGATAGCCGCCCTCAATGACGCCGCGATTTCAGTCAGGTGTCGGCTTTTATTTGCCTGTGGATAACTTTGACGAATGGGGCTGGAGCGCCTTGACGGCAACATATGCCGATCGCCGCCGGGCCGCCGCAGTTTGCCTTGGCTTCGCCTGGGCCGCGGCTCAAATCGGACCGAAAAGGCCGGTAGAATCGGGGGCTCGGGCCGGTATTCGCATTTGCTTAACCGGCCGTTAACGTTACCGCCGCTTACTCCCATCCATGGTTTTGCGTCGTATCCGAGTTCTCGTGCCCACGGCCGTCCTGATGATTTCGGGACTGGGCCTGCTTTGGGGCTGCGGTACGATGGGGCCTAATTTCCAGGTGAAAGACGATCCATGGCGTTCGCCGGAAGAGCGGGCGTGTTTGGCGTCGGGCGTGGTCAGGCAGACAGCATTCGTGCGCGAGCGCTCGGCGCTGGGCGGCCCCAGCGTCTGCGGGGCGGAAAACCCGTTCGAAATGTCGGCCGCGGATAACGGCCGCGTGGTCCTGGAGCCCGCCGCGTCCCTGCGCTGTCCGATGATTCCGCAGATCGACCGGTGGGTGAAACAGGTCGTGGAACCGGCGGCGCGCTATCATTTTCGACAGGAACTGGCTGGCCTGAAGGTTTTGGCGTCCTATTCCTGCCGGCCAATGAACAGCGTCGAAGGGGCGATGATTTCGGAACACGCCTATGCCAACGCCGTCGACATCGGCGGCTTCATGCTGGCGGACGGTCGGACGATCAGTGTGCAACGGGGCTGGAACGGTTCACCAGCCGAGCAGGCCTTCCTGCGGGGCGTGCACGATGGATCATGCGAGTACTTCACGACCGTGCTCGGTCCGAACTACAACAGTCTCCACAGCAACCATTTCCATCTCGACCTCGCGCACCACGGCCGCGACGGCTTGATGCATATCTGCAAGTAGGCGGCGTGCAGAGCGCGCGCAAATCCGCTAGAAGCGGCCCATGACTTGGGATCACGATCCGCCGGGCGGTCATCGGCGCGGCTATCATCATGGGAATTTGCGCGAAGCCCTGATGAAGGCGGCGCTCGACCTGATCGCGGCGAAGGGCCCGGCCGGGTTCACGTTCGCGGAAGCCGCGCGGGCGGCCGGTGTCAGTCCGGCGGCACCTTATCGGCACTATCGTGACCGCGATGCGTTGATGGCGGATGTGGCGCTGCGCGCGTTCGGGGCGTTCGAGGCGAAGCTGAAACAGGCTTGGGCTGGCGGGACGCCCGATCCGTTCAAGGCGTTTGAACGTGTCGGCAAGGCCTATCTCGATTTTGCTCGCCAAGAGCCCGCGCAATATTCGGCGATGTTCGAATCGGGGCTCTCGTTTTCGGCATTTCCGGATCTGCATGTCGCGGGCGATCGTGCGTTCGACGTGTTGAAAGATGCCTGCGCGGCAATGGTCGCGACGATGCCCGAGGGCAAACGGCCGCCGGTGATGATGATGGCGCTTCATATCTGGGCGGAGGCGCACGGAATTGCCTCGCTGTTCGCGCGCGGCGACGAGGCGCGGCGCCCAATTCCGATGACACCGGAAGATCTGCTCGATGCGGCGGTGTTGATCTATCTCGACGGGCTCGGCATCCGAAAGACAAATGCCGGTTGAAAGCCGGGTAAAACCCTCGCTCCGAATGCTTTGATGCGATTGCCGCTTTAGAGAATGTTCCGCATACATATTCGGCGGCGGAACCGATGCGGTTTGCAGGCGTACGTCCGGTGACGGCCGCAATTTTTCGAATGCGATTTTTGAAGGCTATTCAGGAGTCGGCGATGGCAGGCAAATGCCCGAAATGTCAAAACATGATCGCGAGCGTGCGCGCGGAGCCGGTCAACATCACGAACATGGCCGGCGGAACGTTCAGTGGCGCGACCTATACGTGTCCGCACTGCCAAACCATTCTCGGCGTCTCCGTCGATCCCTATGCTTTCAAGAACGAAATCGCTCTGGAACTCGTCAAGCGCATGCGGGGCGGGAGGTAACTCGGAGCTGCCGACCGTGCGCGGTCGTCTTGCCGATAGTCAAAAATTACCCTGCGGGCCTTGAACTCGCCTCTTGCCGGCCCACTTATGTGAATGTAAAATACATTTACATCCTGAACGAGGAGAGGGTGACAATGGCGCAGGTGGTGCAGACGCTCGATGAATTCGGCCGGCCGGCATGGCTTGCCGCTATGGTTCTTGGCTTCATCGTGTTCTGGCCGGTCGGAGCCATCATCCTGGCCTATATGCTTTGGAGTGGACGCATGAACTGTGGACGGCATGGCGGATGGGGACGCGAACGGTGGGAAGCCCGCATGGCGGAACGCTTCGATCGGGCACGGTCTCGCATGGAGGAGAAATTCGGAAGCTTCAACCGCGGCGGCTATTCGAGCGGCAACAAAGCTTTCGATGATTATCGCGAGGCGACGCTGAAGCGGCTGGAAGAAGAAGAGCGTGAATTCCGCGCATTTCTCGATCGCTTGCGGCAGGCGAAGGACAAGTCCGAGTTCGACCAGTTCATGTCGGAACGGCGCGATCGGCCGGAACCCGATCAGGCTGCCACGACTTGATGTTTTGAAAGGTTGGCTGGACGGCATCGACTGTTCCAGCCACTTTTTTTGTTCGTTCTCGCGAGCGGAGATACGGCGATGTTTCATCTTCACCACCTGATCTTCTGGCCGTTCTTTTTTGTGCTTCACGTCATTGGTTTCATCTTCGCATTTGCCGCTGCGGCTATTGTCGTGAAAGCGGTGCGCCGCAGACGGCGCGGCCGTCTGGAGAGAGTTTCCGGTGTTCCGGTGTCGGGAAATAGGGCTTTCGACGATTACCGGCGTGCGACGTTGACCAAACTTGAACGGGAAGCCGACGAATTTCGTAACTATCTCGATGGCTTGCGGCGAGCGGCAGATGCAGCCGCATTCGAGGCGTTCCTGAAATCGCGGCGCAGCGAGGGCAGTTCGACGGCGTGAACCGCTCACCACGCCTTGCCTCGGTTGCATAGCTGGAATTCTCGTTTTTCTCCTGATGTTGCGGGAAATTTAGGGGTTTTCCGGCGTGGGCTCGTTTATGGTGTGAGATAGCCCGACGGCGGATGGGCGTGATCGAGGCGCTAAATCACGGACGGCCATGGCTTGGCAATTCTTGAAGAACGCTGTTTCGGCGTACGGTGATGGTCTGCGCTCTGCGGTAGACCACCTCAAGGAAGCATTCGGCTTCGAAGGGGCGCAAACTCCGGCGCAGTCCCGGGTTGCGTTCACGATCGCCGTCGTCGCGCTCGCGGCCAAGATGAGCAAGGCGGACGGTGTTTCGCTACCGATCGAGGCTGAGGCCTTCAAACGGCAATTCCAAGTACCGGAAAGCGAATGCGCGCATGTGCGGAAGCTTTACGAACTCGCCAGCCGTGACGTTGCGGGCTACGAAATTTACGCCGCGCAGATCGCACAGATCCTCAAAGACCAGCCCGAGATCAAGATTTCGGTGCTCGAATGCCTGTTCCATGTGGCGAGCGCCGATGGCGTGCTGCATCCCGACGAGGATCGCTATCTTGCGCATGTCGCCGAGATTTTCGGTTTGAGCAAGGGTGAGTTCCGGTGCGTGCGCCGCGGATTCGTCGTCGACGCCGACAGTCCCTATGAAGTTTTGCACGTTTCGCCGTTGGCTTCCGACAAAGAAATCAAGGCGAGGTATCGCGAGCTCGTGAAAGGGCATCACCCTGACGCGCTTGTTTCGAAGGGCGTGCCGCCGGAATTTTTGGCTGGCGCCGAGCGCCGGCTCGCGGCCATCACTTCGGCTTACGAACAGATCCTGGAAGAGCGCGGTCAGCGGGTGGAGCGCGAGCTGGAATCTGCTCCGTGACGTTCAAGCCGGATACGCCGCTCGTAAATGCCGTTCATCCGGCTCGCAACCACGAGCCACGGCGGGGAGGGGCAAAGGCGTCGATTCTCGTCCTGCATTACACAGGCATGCTCTCGGCGGAGAAAGCCATCGATTGGCTTGCCCGACCGGAGAGTGGTGTTTCGTGCCACTACGTCATCGACGAGCGCGGACGCATCACGCAGCTTGTGCGCGAGGACTTAAGGGCCTGGCATGCGGGTGCCTCGTACTGGCGCGGCGAAACGGATATCAACTCGCACTCGATCGGCATCGAAATCCATAATCCGGGGCATCAGCTCGGATATCCCGAGTTTCCGGCAAAGCAAATGAAGGCCGTGATCGCGCTGTCGACGGATATCGTTCGGCGGCATCATATCGCGCCGGACAATATCCTGGCGCATTCGGATGTCGCGCCCGGGCGCAAGATCGATCCCGGCGAAAAATTCAATTGGCTTCAGTTGGCGAAGGAGGGGCTCGGGCTCTGGGTGCGGCCGCTGCCTGTCCGGGCCGACGATCCCGGCCTCGGGCTTGGTGCCGAAGGTCCGGCAGTTCTTGCCGCGCAACAAAATTTGGCCGCCTACGGCTATGACGTCGATGCGAACGGCCGGCTCGACGCCGATACGGAAAAAGTTCTCAAGGCTTTTCAATTGCATTTCCGGCCGCGCCGAGTTGACGGCCGGCTCGACCGTTCGACCGAGGTCACACTCGAGCGGCTGCTCGAGGCATCGCGCAGACGAGCCGCAGCTTGACGGCAAGGGCCGGGTGATGTTGATGCCGGACGCAGACTGATAATCTGCATCGACGGCGCCGGGGCCACGGCCACTTCGAGCGAAATGACTGGAAACAGGAACCACAGTGCTCAAGCCGCGGCGCCCTGAGATCCTGGCGCTTATTGTTGCCGTCTATATCGTGCTGGTTCTGAACCAGCCGTTCTGGGGCAAATTCCTGAATCTTGTGGCACCCGAAAAATTGGGTGCATGGGCGTTCGTCGGTGCCAGCGCGATCGTGCTCACGGCGGTCGCCTATCTCGTCCTGCTCGCATTTTCGCTCAAGCCCGTTCTCCGCGCGCTCGTTCTGATCCTGCTGCCGATCACTGCCGCTTCGGCATACTTTATGCGGGAGTATGGCATCGTCATCGACGCGCAGATGATGCAGAACATCTTTGAGACCGATACGCGGGAGACGGGCGATCTCATAACACTCGGGCTTGTCGGGTACGTCGCGCTGTTCGGGCTTCTGCCGGCGATCTGGTTCTGTCTTGTGCCGTGGACGAAGCGGCCTTGGCTCAACGATGCGTTGATAAAATTCAAATACGCATTGGCTGCGCTGGTCGTCGGCGCGGCGTCATTATTTCCGTTCTCTGGGGATATCCTTTCGCTCGGGCGCGAGCATCGCGAACTGAAGATGACTCTCACGCCGCTCAACTACATTTCCGCGCTGACGGCTTATGGACGGCGCCTGGACCGGCAGCGCACCAAAGTCGTTCAGTCTTACGGTGCGGACGCGCATCGGGCCGCGTCGAGCGGAATCCGCAAGTCGCTGTTCGTCATTGTCGTCGGCGAGACGGCTCGAGCCGATCATTTCGCGTTGAACGGATATGGACGGCAGACCAATCCAGAACTTTCAAAGATTGCCGACCTGATCAACTACCCGAAGGCTTATTCGTGCGGGACCGACACGGCGCAGTCGGTGCCGTGCATGTTCTCGGGATTCAATCGCGATGCGTTCACTAACGCCAAGGCGGAGACGCGCCTCAACCTTCTCGACATTTTCAAGCGCGCCGGTGTCGATGTGGTCTGGCGTGAAAATCAGGCCGGGTGCAAGGGCGTCTGTGCGCGTGTCACGACCGAGACGCTGACCGGAAACGAAGTTCCGACGTTCTTTCCGAGCACGCAGAACTTCGACGATGTTCTCATCGACGGCATCGACCGGCGGATCGAAACGATGCAGCGCGATACCGTCATCGTACTGCATATGATGGGCAGCCATGGTCCGGCTTACTGGAAGCGCTATCCGCAAAAATTCGAAACGTTCACGCCGGTGTGCAAGGATTCGCAGTTCAGCCATTGCGATCTGGCGTCGATCATCAACGCCTACGACAACACGATCGTCTATACCGACCACGTGCTCGCGCGTCTGATCGGCGTGCTTTCACGAGCGTCCGACCGCGGCATCGACGCCGGCATGTTCTATGTGTCGGATCATGGGGAAAGCCTTGGCGAGAACGGCATGTATCTCCATGGCATGCCGTACGCGCTTGCACCGGAAGCGCAAATCCACGTGCCGATGGTGGTGTGGCTGTCGCCGACGCTGCGCGAAGATCGCGGCATCGAGCAATCGTGCATGACAAACCGGGCGGGCGCGCCGGTCAGCCACGATAACCTCTTTCACTCGGCGCTAGGGATCATGAAGGTTACGACAAGCGTTTATGACCCATCGCTCGATATTTTCGCGGGCTGTGTAAACCGAACGCGCAAAGCTTACGGTCAGTTGGAACGAATAATGAAATAACGTATCGCAATTGTTGCGACGCGACAATTTTACGACCCAGGCGCGACGAAAAAGATATCCCCGTGTCTCCGGACTCATGCATGATCAGTTTCCGAAGACGCTTTGGAAGCATGAGCATGGTTCGCATTCTCGCTGCATTGTCGTTCTTGGCCGTGATCTGCGGCCCGATCGCGGCGTGGGCGGATCAACCGCTCGGCCCGGTCTCCGAAAAAGCCGACATGAGCGCAAGAGCGGTGACGACGCTGCTGTTCCAGGCGAAGTCGGGCGTGCGTCCGGATCTCTCCGGCAAGTTCCTCGTCTATCTCGATTTGTCGGAGCTGAACTTCAAAAGCGCCAATCTCGCGCATTCGGATTTCTATGGCACGGACTTTACCGGGGCCAACCTGAAGGGCGTCGATCTTTCTCACACGCGTCTCGACAGGTCGGTGCTGATGCGTGCCGATCTTTCGGGCGCGAACCTTACCGGCGCGACGATCCTGAGACCGACGATTTATGCCGATCTGTCGATGAACACGCAGGATGCGCCGCGCTTTACCGGCGCCAATCTGACGGAAGTGCATGTCCAGGCCGAGCTGTCGGGATCAGATTTCAGAGGCGCCAACCTGACGCGAGCGAATTTTTATCCGCTCGAAGGCCGGCCCGGTGAGGGAACGCTCGCGACGGCGTATCGAAACGTACTGAAATACTGCGATTTCTCCGGGGCGCGATTGGCTGATGCCAACATGAAGCGCGCTGTCCTGTGGTTCGCGAAGTTCAACGGCGCGGATCTTCGCGACACGGATTTCACCGATGCGGATCTCTCGCGCGCCGACTTTTCCGGTGCGGACGTTTCGGGTGCGGACTTCACCCGTGCCGATCTCGACGGCGTGAATTTCGTCGGTGCGATCGGCGTTGCGCAGGCCAGAGGCCTCGACCAGGCGGTCAATCTCGATCGCGCCATCAAATAGCGGATGTCGGCGTTGCGCGCCTGGATGCTTTCTGTCCGGCCGCGTCATTTTTCGACAAATGACAAACAGCCATTAACCGTTGCTAAAGGCTTTGTTGTCAGTCTCTTAAGACCTCATCCAAAGCCAGGGTGCCGAAATGCTCAAGCTAAGCGGAGTTCTCCGTTTGCGTTCGTATGCATCGATTGCGGTCGGATTTGTTATCGCGGCCGGAGCATGGACTGCCGACGCGAATGCGGTCAGCCTTCACGTCAAGCTCGCCTGCGCGAACGACTACTATGCCTATTGCAGCCAGTTCGCCTCCGGGAGCCCGGAGACACGTGCGTGCATGCGGGCGGTGGGCGAAAAACTCTCTTCGCGCTGCATCAACGCGCTCGTCGATGCCGGTGAAGTGAGCCCGAGCGAGATCGCCCGGCGCTCGGCGCAGCTTCGCCAATAGGCATCCGGGCGGCTTTTTCGGCAGTTCGACGTTTTGACTACTGGGAACTTGACTTGAGTGCCACGAACTTCGTTTATGATGCGCTCAGTCGGCCGAGAATTCTTTGACGACGCGTGATGCGTTCGTCGCGTGCGCTTTCGGCCGGTTGAGCAACGAGGGCGGTGCAGATGGTCGAACTGAAGCCGTGGCGGCAGATCGAGGTTCCGGAACCTCGCGCGGATGAGCTCTATGAGCTGTCGCTTTTCGATGAGATTTACAGATTTCGCGGGTTGAAGGCGCTGCTTGGGGCAGCGGACTTCGACAAGGCGGGCGATCGCAATTGCGGACTTGCCGCGAAGGACGACGTCGAGCGCGAGGCGGCGCGGACGATCCTGTCGGGACTGACGCTTCAGCACCTCTATGACCGGCCGCTGACGGATGACGAAGGTCAGGTCGATTCCGTCATGCGGATCAACTACGACATCGACCGCGAGGCGTTCGCGGAGATCGCGTCGAAAACGCTGGGTGAGATCAAGAACACGCTGCTCCGCGCCAAGGCTGCGGAAGCCAAGCGCATCGGCGGGGCGCTGACAGGCGTCATGGCGGCGGCGATCGCCAAGCTGATGGACGTGCACGAACTCGTCTACGCGGCGAAGAAGCTGAAGCGTTCCGGCAAAGCGCGCACGCTCGTCGGTGCGCCGGGAACGCTGTCGTCGCGGCTGCAACCCAATCATCCGACTGACGATCTCGATGCAATGACGGCGCTGATCTATACCGGGCTGTCGATGGGCTCGGGCGATGCGCTGCTCGGGCTCAATCCGGCAATCGATACGGTCGAGAATATTTCGAAGGCTTTGCGCCATCTCGACAAGCTGAGGCGGGAGACGGGAGCGCCGACGCAGATCTGCGTGCTGTCGCACGTCAAGACGCAGCTTGCGTGCCTCGAAGCCGGGGCGCCGGTCGAGATCATGTTTCAATCGCTCGCCGGCACCGACCGCACGCTGATCGAAGAGTTCGACTGCACGGCCGACGTTCTCGACCAAGCGTACACGACGATGGCGAAGCACGGTCCGCTTGCGGGCGAGGCCCAGCAGTTCATGTATTTCGAGACGGGTCAGGGCAGCGAGCTGACCTACGGCAAGCATAACGATATCGACATGACGACGACGGAGGCGCTCTGCTATGGGCTCGCGCGCCGCTGGGATCCGTTCATGGTCAATAACGTGACGGGCTTTATCGGGCCGGAGACGCACCGCTCGAACTTCGAGATGATCGTGTCGAATTTGCAGGACCATTTCATGGGTAAGCTGCTTGGGCTGCCGATGGGAATGGCGCCGTGCTACACGCTGCATTCCGAAATCACGATGGAAGGCCAGCAGATCGCGGCGGAGCTGCTGACGGCGGCGGGCGCCAACTATTTCATGGATGTCTATCTGTCGATCGACCGGATGCTCGCCTATTTCGATACGTGCGGGCACGATGATCAGACGATGCGTGAGGTGCACGGGCTGACGCCAGCGCCGGAATTTCTCGAGTGGGCGATTGAGCGCGGCATCTTCGTGCGTGACGAAGACGGCGAGGTCGAGCGCGGGCCGAACTGGGGAAATCCGAAAATCTTCTGCACGGAGGAGGAGTTCGAGCGGCTGCGCCAGAGCCTGCCCGCCGCTTACGGCTTCGAGAACGCCGGACCGCGGCCGACAGAGGAAGTTTCGCGCGCGATCAAAGCCAATCTGGCGGCGGCGCGCGAAGCGATCTATGCCGAGGTTACAACGGAAAAGCTTGGCGGCATCGATTTCCGCCGGGTGAAGACGTCGGCAGAGAGCAAAGAGGTGCATCTCTCGCATCCCGATCGTGGCGCGAAGCCGGCAGACGAGGCGATCGCCGAGCTTCGGCCTGAGAAGGTCGATGTGCAGATCATCGTTTCGGATGGATTGAGCGCAGAAGCGGTGCATCACAACATCCCGGACCTGCTGCCAGCATTGCTCGACGGTTTAAAGCAGCAGCGGATCTCGGCAGGCAAGCCGATCCTTGCGCCTTACGGCCGCGTGAAGCTCGCGGAAGCGCTCGGCGATGCGTTGCAGCCGAAGCTGGTGATCAATCTCATCGGCGAGCGGCCGGGTGGCGACGCACTCGCCTCGCGCAGCATGTCGGCCTACATCGCGTATCGGCTCGACGACGATGCTAAGAAGGCGGCGGCGGATTTCAGCGGCAATCCGGACGTGCGCTATGAATACACGGTGATCTCGAACATTTATTCCGGTGGCCTAAAGCCCAGCGAGGCTGCGGTGCAGATCGCCGAGCGCGTCAATCAGATTTTGACGGCGAAGGCCGCGGGCAATCGCTTGGAGCGCGCCATTCACGATCGCTCGCACAACATGCGGATGGCGATGGGGGCTTAATGTCCTCCGCGCCTCGCCACCGTCATCCCGGCGAAGGCCGCGATCCGGCCAAGTTCCGATAGAGTTCGCCCCCAAATCGCGGACTCGCTAGGGCTCGCGTGGATGGCCGCCTTCGCGGCCATGACGTTAATAAGAAAACCCGCATCGTCGCCTCTCCGCTGCCAATCGGCGTCGATTCTGCGAGCACGAATTTTGCCCCTTGACAGGCAACCAAATGGTTGCATATTAGGATCATGAGCATCGACGACGTCTTCAAAGCCCTGGCAGATCCCGTACGGCGTCAGTTGCTCGACAGCTTGCATCAGCGGAACGGCCAGACGCTGGGTGAGCTTTGCGAAGGACATGACATGTCGCGGCAAGCGGTCACCAAGCATCTCGGGATTCTCGAGGATGCAAACCTTGTCGCGACACGTAAGGACGGCAGGGAGAAGCTGCACTTTCTGAACCCCTTGCCGATTTTCGAAATCGCCGATCGCTGGATCGAGAAATTCGAGCATGGGCGTCTGCGGGCGCTCGACGATCTGAAAAAGAACCTCGAAGGAAAACCCGATGGAAAGTAATCGCTTCGTTTACGTCACCTACATTCGCACCACGCCTGAGAAGCTTTGGGAAGCGTTGCTGAAGCCCGAATTCACGCGTCAATACTGGTTCGGCGTCACGCTCGTCAGCGATTGGAAGAAGGGCGCGCCGTGGAAGATGGTCTTCGCCGACGGCACGTCCAGCGAAGGCGGCGAGATCGTCGAGATCGAGCCGGAAAAGCGGCTCGTGATGCGTTGGCGCAGCGAGCGGACGCCGGAATTGAAGGCAGAGGGTTACTCTCAATGCACGATGGAGATCGAGCAGGTTCCGGGCTCGGTGAAGCTTACAGTCCTGCATGAGATCGACACGCCGAAGTCGAAGCTTCTGGAGTCGGTATCGGGCGGTTGGCCAAAGGTTCTGTCGAACCTCAAGACGTTTTTGGAAAGCGGCGAGCCACTCGAGGGCGTCAAGGGCTGCCAGTCGGCCGCTTGAGCTTCTCGTCATCCTCGAACGCGTGAGCGGCGCGATCGCGTTCGGGATCCAGCACAAAGCTGCCGTAGGCTCGATATTGTGTTTTCGACGACTCTCGCGCTGGATCTCCGGCCGTCATTCGCTGCGCTCATTCGGCCGAAGATGACGGGAGGCTCTTTCCTCTCCCGGAACGGAAGAGGATGCCCGTCGAGCCGGAAGCTCGCTTTCGGCGAAAACGGGCAGGTGAGGACTTCCGGCACCAAGGCAAACCCCTCATCCGGCCTTCGGCCACCTTCCCCCGATGGGAGAAGGAAGTCCGGCCTTGACGTTTACTCGCCGGTATCGCTTATCTCTTCCCACCAGCCGGCCGGGCGGCCGCTGCCGGATAAGTGTGGCGAAACGGGCTCTAAAGGCTCGCGAGCAAGGTGTCCGGTGGAGGAAAGTCCGGGCTCCCAGAGAACACGGTGGCGGCTAACGGCCGCCGGGGGCGACCCCAGGGAAAGTGCCACAGAGAACATACCGCCTCCGCGCCCTCGGGCACGGCGGTAAGGGTGAAAAGGTGCGGTAAGAGCGCACCGCGCCTCTGGTAACAGAGGTGGCAGGGCAAACCCCACCGGGAGCAAGATCAAATAGGGGTGGGCGCGCGGAGCGGGAAACCGCAGACGCAAGGCGCGTTCTCACGCTACCTGCCCGGGTTGATTGCACGAGGCACCTGGCGACAGGCGTCCCAGATGAATGGCCGTCGCGGAGGAAACTCCAGACAGAACCCGGCTTACAGGCCGGCTGGTAATTTCTTTTCTGCCGCCTCTATTGCCCACAAGGCTGTTGATGCTTGTCTGGGTGCCGACCTTCGTCGGCATGACGTCAGATACAGGCGCGGCCGATTTCCATTTTTTATCGTCATCCCGGCGGAGGCAGGGATCGAGCCAATTCTCTTAGAGGACGGAGCCAATGTGCCGGCCTGGGATTCTACTCGTCTATGCGACCGTGAAGTGAGTCATCATTCCAGAGTCTTCGTGCTCCAGGATGTGGCAGTGCGCCATGTAGGGTGCCGCTGCATCGGCTTTGTGCGGGAAGCTCACCAAGATGTCGGCAGTGCCGGCGTTCTCTATCGGAGCGATGTCCTTCCATCCGGCGCGATAGGCTTCCGGCGGTTTGCCGTTTTCTGAAACGATGCGGAACTGGCATCCGTGGACGTGCACCGGATGCAGCATCTTGTCGGTGTCCTCGGAAATCTTCCAATGCAGTGTCTCGCCGCGGGAAGCGACAAAGCCTGATCCTCCACCCATCGCGAATGGTTTGCCGTTGACGCCGTTGGCGGCGAGTTGCTCGCTCATGGACAGTTCCGGGCTGTCCTCGATCAGCTTCGTGACACGGGCGACCACTTCGGCAGAAGGCATGGCATCGCTCATGCCCTGCATTCCCGGCATCGTGTCGTGGGACATTCCAGGCATATCGGCCATGCTGCCATGATCCATGGCCATCGCGCCGCCACCCATTCCCATCATCAATCCCGCTTTCATCAGAGGCATCATGCCTGCCTCGTCGCGGAACATGTTCATAACCAATTCCTGGCTGACCGGAGGTAGTTCCGCAGGCATCGGCGGCAACTTTGCCAGAGCGTCTGGTAGGGTGCCGCTGCCGTCGGCGCCGTCGGGACGGATCGTCACCAGCGGCACGGGCATGTCGAACGGCGGCAATTTCATAATGGCCTCGCCGACGGGGAGAGCGACGATGTCGAAGGGCGCGCCGGAGCGACAGTCAACCAGAACCTCGAAGCGTTCGCCGGCAAACATCTTCAATTGCTTCACTTCGACCGGGTTCTCAAGCAAGCCGCCGTCCGAGCCGATGACATACAGGGAGCGGTCGTCGGAGGCTTTCAGCAGATAGCTGCGGGCATTGGAGCCATCGAGCAGGCGTAGCCGGATCCATCCGCGTGCGGTCTTCGCTTCCGGATAGCGCACGCCGTTGACCAGCGGCACGGTGCCGACATAGCCGTTCACGACCGAGATGATGTTCATACGGTCGAAGAATTCGCCGTCCGATTGGAAGCGGCGATCCTGGATGATGAGAGGGATGTCATCAACGCCCCAACGCGACGGCAACGGCAGTCGGTCAGTATCGTCGTCTTCGACGATGATGAGGCCAGCGAGGCCCTTGATCACCTGTGCTGCGGTCGTCGGATAAAAGTGCGGGTGAAACCATAGCGTGGCCGCGGGCTGATCGATCGGCAGCGTCGGCTGCCAATGCGTCCCGGGCGCGACGGGTTGGTGCGGGCCACCGTCGACATCGCCGGGAATGACAAGTCCGTGCCAATGAACAGTCGTCGGCTCGTCAAGATTGTTGGCGAAATCGATCGCAACGGATTTGCCGCGTCTGAGCCGCAGGGCGGGTCCGAGGAAAGCGCCGTTATACCCATAGGTCGGCGTCATCTGCCCGGGGGCGAAGCTTATCGATCCGGTGGTGGCGCTGAAGGCGATGTCACCATTTGCGTCGGCTTTGAGTTCGGCCGGAAGGGGAAGCGATGGCCGGGCGGCATCGCCCGCGAAAGTCTGAAGAGGTCGCAAGCCTGCAATCGTGGCGAACGCGGATCCACCGATCAGAAGCTCACGGCGACTGAGAATATTCATCATCTGTCCTTGCGATACGACGTCCTGAGAATGCGCTTGTGGCCGCCAAGTGGCTCAGCTCGGCGTCGCGAGATAACCTAGTTCTCGCTATGCGTAGAGGTCAATTGTTGCAATCACATTGCCCGTTCGCCCTGAATTCGACCGCCGATTTATGACGGGTAATCGGGCTCGTTTCTTTGCGATGCGATTTCGGTCAGAGTTGGGGCCGATGTCACCTTGTGGGTGCGTCGACAGCAAGCGTCGGAGGATCGCGCGCAAAACTTCGCGACGTAGAGCAATTCGTTTTTACCGCTTGATCCTCAGCTTCTGCCTGTATTCGCAGACTTCGACCGCGAGCACTGATGGTTTTTCAGATGCTCTGGTCAACGAGCTTGCGATAGAGGTGCCACGTCGCGTGGCCGAGGATCGGCAGAACAATCGCCAAGCCGATCAGCAGCGGGAGCGCGCCGAGCAACAGTCCGAGAGCGACGATCAAACCCCACAGTGCAATCGGAATGGGATTTTCGAGCGCTGCTCGGATGGAGGTCCGGATTGCCATGCCGACGCTGACGTCGCGATCGACGAGCATCGGGAATGAGACGACAGTCGTCACCAGGACAAAGAGGGCGAACAGGAAGCCGACAAGGTTGCCCGCAAACATCAACTGCTTGCCACCGCTGGTGTTCAGCACCTGGTTCAAGAAGTCGGACAAACTGGCAGGCTCGCCGCCAATCAACTGCACGTACATCATGTTTGCAATATAGAGCCATCCGACGAACACAAGCGCTAGGACCGCGCCAAGCGTGAAGATGGCGTCGATGCCGGGTCGATGCAGAACGTCGAGTGCGCGGATGGGAGAGGTGTCGAGGTGCTGTTCGCGGCGGCGGCTCAATTCGTAAAGGCCGACGGCGAAGAACGGTCCAAGCAGCGCAAATCCAGCCGCCATCGGATAGATGAGCGGAAGTATCTCGTAGCCAAAAAGCAAACGCGCGAGAATGATGCCGACCACCGGATAGATGATGCATATGAAAACGATGTGCGTCGGCATCGCTCGAAAGTCGTCGATGCCCTTGGCGAGTGCATTCCAGACGTCCGCCGTCGTGATCGCACGCACTTGCGGATCGCCGTCGCGCCAAAGCACGGACGCTGGCCATCGGAGGCCGATTGCGGGGCTCGTTTGGGACTGCGTGGGGCGAGTGAGATTCGCCATGGTGCACCTCCTGGAAGGTGCCGAAGGTGGTTTTTGCCACGGCACCTCGTGACCGCGTGCCCGTCTTTGCCTTGCGCGGGATGATGCGCCCTCACCGCCATGGCGGCCAATCAGGTCTCTGTTACCTCAATAGCGACGGCAGAAAGTCCAAAGGTTTCAAGCTCTTTATACGGAACTGCGCCTTCCGAAGGGTATGCGGGTGAGACGGGAGTTGTGGACTAGGCGTGACAATTCCACTTCTCACCACGAAATATCCTTAATAATCCGTTGACGACCATCTAATCCCATGCGATCCCATAAAGGCCCGTCCGCACCGGGCAGGAATCCGTGGCTGGGCGCCGGTTTGGTTAGAGGGCCCAAATCTGAGCGACCGCCACGGCCCCCTTTCTTGTTGGTCCCGGCGACTCCCTGAGGGGAGCCGGCGGCCGGGACGGCCTTGGTGAAGCGTCGTTGCTAGTAGCGAGTGAGTAGGGAGACGGAAAAACGTAGCTGGGGGATGGACCGCTTTGTCTCGACATTCACAAACAAGATCGACGCCAAAGGCCGGGTCTCAATTCCAGCCCCGTTTCGCGCCGTCCTCGAACGCGACGGCTACGCGGGCGGGCTCTACTGCTACCCCTCGCTCGATGCTGCTGCCCTCGATGCTGGCGGCGAAAGACTTGCAAAGAAAATCGACGGGCTTCTCGCAGGCCTGCCGGACTATTCGGATGAGCGCGACGAACTCTCTGTCGCACTCTACGGCGACGTCCAGGTTCTCACGATCGATGGCGACGGCCGCATCGTCCTTCCTGAGAGCCTTCGCATCCACGCCAATCTGGGCGCCGCCGTCACGTTTGTTGGCCTTGGTGACAAATTCCAGATGTGGGAGCCCAAAGCCTTTGAAGAACGCCGCAAGGAAGCGCGCTCCAAAGTCCAGGTGACGCGCAAGCTTTTCGCAGCGGGTGGCCGTTCGTCGGATGACGACGGCAACGAGGGAGCACGGGAATGACGCGCGGTGGCGGGGCAGAGGGAGCCTCGCTGGGGCCAGCTGACAAGCACCCGCGCCACATTCCCGTGCTCATCTCGGAAGTGCTCGAGACGCTTCAGCCGAAAGACGGCGCAACATATATCGACGGGACGTTCGGCGCGGGCGGATATACGCGCGCCATTCTCGAAGCCGCCGATTGCAGGGTCGTCGCGCTCGATCGGGATCCCAATGCGATTCGAGATTCTGCGCAGCTCACCGCGCACTTCGGTGACCGATTGAAGGTCATCCAATCGCCATTCAGTCAGATGGAAGACGCCGTGCCGGAGGAACTTTCGGCGGGAACGGTCGACGGCGTCGTGCTCGATATCGGCGTTTCGTCGATGCAGCTCGACGATGCGGCGCGGGGATTTTCGTTTCAGTCGGACGGGCCGCTCGACATGCGGATGTCGTCTTCGGGCATGAGCGCTGCCGATTTTCTCAATACAGCGGACGAGGAAGAGATCGCGAATGTGATCTACGAGTTCGGCGAGGAGCATCGCTCGCGCGCGATCGCACGGGCCATCGTCAAACGGCGGACGGAGACGGCCTTTACGCGCACGCTGGAACTCGCGGATGTGGTGTCGCGCGTTTTTCACGGCCGCAAAGTCGATGGGCGGCATCCGGCGACGCGGACGTTCCAGGCGCTGCGCATCTATGTGAACGACGAACTGGGCGAGTTGGAGCAGGGTCTCACCGCCGCGGAGCGTCTACTGAAGCCCGGTGGTCGGCTCGTGGTGGTGACGTTCCACAGTCTCGAAGACCGGATCGTGAAAAAATTTCTCGCCGAGCGCAGCGGCAAAACGCCGGGGAGTTCGCGGCATCTGCCGCCGGAATTGATAAAATCCGCTAAACCAAGTTTCCGACTTGTTAACTCCCGCCCGTTAACACCTTCTAAAGGTGAATTGGAAGTGAACCCGCGTTCCCGGTCTGCACGTTTGCGAGCCGCCATCCGCACCGATGCAGCGGCTTGGCCTGCAAAATCGGGCGCGAAGGGTCTGCTCTGAGCCGACGATAATGCGCGGTTTGGAAACAAGCTCGACGGGAACTGTTTCAAAATGCGACTTTTGAATATCACGGCATTCTTTTTCGCGGTCGCAAGTGCGCTGCTTCTCTACGCCTTGAATTACGATACCCGGCGGCTGGAAGCAGAGGTGCAGGCGAAGGAACGGCGCGCCGACGATGCTCGCAGCGATATTGCCGTCCTCAAGGCAGAACGTGGGACGCTGGCGCGGCCTGAAAGAATTGATGGCCTCGCGCGTCAGCTCGGCCTCGGGCCGCCCGAACCGGGGCAATTCATCAATCGCGAAGTATCCGAACTCAGTGGGAGCAAGGGCGGCACGGATAGCCGCTGAGGGGGCGATTTAGCGCGATGTGGGCGTCTGCACAGATCATGACTCGCGGCTCGCGGCGTTTCTCGGAGCGAGCTGTGCATGCGGTTCTGTTCGCGGCTTTTGCAGGGGTCGCGGTGCAGCTTCTGGTGCTGGCGGCGCCGCGCCGCGACGACGTCACGCTCGCGGTATCTGAGCCCGTGGCTGCCACGAGCTACAGCCGGCCCGACATCGTGGACCGCAACGGGCGGCTGCTGGCAACCGATCTCGAAGCGCCTTCGATCTTCGCCGATCCCGGCCTGGTCATCGACCGCGACGAAGTCGTCGAGAAGCTGTTGACCGTGCTTCCCGATCTCAACGGCGATCAACTGCTGCGCGATTTGGCGGATAAATCTCGCCGGTTCATGTGGGTGCGCAGAGGCGTGTCGCCGGGCATCGCACAGAGGGTGCACGATCTCGGGCTGCCCGGCATCTCGTTCCGCTATGAACTGAAGCGGGCTTATCCAGGCGGCGAGATGGCCGGTCATGTGCTCGGGTACGTCGATGTCGACAATCGGGGCGTTGCGGGCATCGAGCGCTATATCGATGAAAAAGTCGGCGTTGATCCGGTGCATTCTGCTGTTTTGTCGAGCCGGCCGCCGGTGCGGCTTTCGCTCGACATCGGCGTGCAGCATGCCCTTGAGGATGAGCTGGACGATGCCGTGCGCCTCTACAAGACCGATGGGGCCGCGGGCGTTGTCCTCAACATCAAGACGGGCGAGATCCTGGCGAGCGCGTCGCTGCCGCAAGTCGATCCGACGTGGCCGAGCGGTGCGCTCGATAAAACTCACATCGACCGGATGGCAGGCGGGACTTACGAACTCGGCTCCGTGTTCAAGACACTGACGCTCGCGATGGCCTTCGACGAGGGACTGGCGCGGC
Organism: Hyphomicrobium sp.; assembly: GCF_047600905.1. Classification (GTDB taxonomy): domain Bacteria; phylum Pseudomonadota; class Alphaproteobacteria; order Rhizobiales; family Hyphomicrobiaceae; genus Hyphomicrobium_B. The sequence goes on from NZ_JASGKD010000001.1 coordinate 3,697,632, forward strand.
CCGACACTCTGCTCGACGTGCGCCAGCCGCTGGAAGCGGGCCGGTTCACGGTCAAGGATTTCCATCCAGCGAGCCGGCCGCTGACAGTGACAGAAGTCTTCACGCATTCGTCCAATGTCGGCGCCGGCATGCTCGGGCTCGAAGCTGGACCGGACAAGCTCAAGGCCTTTTTGGACCGGCTTGGGCTTCTGGACCCGATGAAGACGGAAGAAGGGATGCTCGCGGCGCCGCAGGTGCCGCAGACATGGAACCGGATTTCGACGATTACGGTGTCCTTCGGCCACGGCATTGCTGTCGCGCCGCTACAGTTCGCGGCTGCGGCAGCGACCATTCTGAACGACGGCAAGACGGTTCATCCGACATTCCTGCGAAAGTTCGATGCGGGAACGGCCGATGGCAAGGCGGTCGTCAGTCCGGAAACCTCGCGTCTGATGGCGCAACTGATGCGACGCAACGTCGTCGATCGCGATGGCACCGGCAGCAAGGCCGACGTGCCGGGATACCGGGTCGGTGGCAAGACCGGCACCGCCGATGTCGCGGCAAAAGGCGGCTATACGTCGAATTCGGTCATATCGTCGTTTCTCGCCGCGTTTCCAACGGACGATCCGCAGTACCTGACGCTCGTCGTTCTGTTCGAGCCGAAGGCAACGGAAGCGACGCGGGGTTATCGGACGGCAGGCGTCAATGCTGCGCCGGTCACTGGCAAGCTCATCGCGCGCATTGCCGCACAGCTTGGAGTTCAGCCCCAGGCCGTCGCTGTCAGCCAATGAGCCGAAAGTCGGGAGATTTGACGGTTCGCGTGCCGCCTCCTATCAAGATTTCAGTCTGAAGATCGGATCGGTGCCACTGGGGGACGAAAAGGCGGTCATGCGGCTTAGCGACGTGCTTCCGGCCGATATCGAGCCGCCGCCAGGCGCCCAAGACATTTCTGTTTCCGGCATCACGGCGGCGAGTGCCGCCGTTGGTCCGGGCGCGATCTTTGCGGGCCTGCCCGGCGCGAAGGCCGACGGCGCCGACTTCGTGCCGGAGGCTGTCGAGCGTGGGGCGGTGGCTGTCATCGTCGGCAGAAACAGACAGGTCCATGTGCCGCCCGGCGTGGCGCTGATCGAGGTCGACAATCCGCGTACCGTATTGGCCAAGGTTGCGGCCAAGCTGGCGGGGAGGCAGCCGGAATGCGCCGTTGCGGTGACTGGCACGAGCGGCAAGACCTCGGTTGCAGATTTCACGCGACAGATTTTCTCGGCTCTCGGGCACAAGGCGGCGTCTGTCGGGACGATCGGCATCGTCAAGCCTTCGGGCGCGGTTTACGGTTCGCTGACGACGCCCGATCCGGTGACGCTGCATGCAGCGCTGGCGGCACTCGCGGATGAAGGCGTGACGCATCTGGCGTTCGAAGCATCGTCGCACGGGCTCGATCAACACCGGCTCGATGGAGTCGAGCTTTCGGCGGCGGCGTTCACGAACCTCGGTCGCGACCACATGGATTATCATGCGACCGTCGAAGACTATCTCAGGGCCAAGCTTCGGCTTTTCACCGAGCTTTTGCAGCCGGGTCAGCCGGCGGTGATCAATTCGGACGGCGCCTACGCGAGCGAAGTTGCGAAAGCGGCGAAGGCGCGGGGCCTCAACGTGATGATGGTCGGCACAAGCGGGGATGCGCTCAAGCGCACGTCTCTCACGCGAGATGGTTTCAAGCAGATCATCGGTGTGGCGGCGGGGGGCAATTCCTACGACGTGCATCTGCCGCTGGTGGGCGCATATCAAGTCGAGAACGCACTTGTCGCGGCGGGCCTTGCGATCGCGGTTGGTGAAGACACGGGTGCCGTGCTGCAGACGCTTCGTGGATTGAAAGGCGTGCCGGGACGGCTCGAAATCATCGGCGAACGCAACGGCGGACTGGCGATCGTCGATTATGCACACAAGCCCGAGGCGCTTGCGGCGGCGCTCGATGCCTGCCGGCCATTCGCGACCGGCCGGCTGATCTCGGTGTTCGGATGTGGAGGCGACCGGGACAAGGGCAAGCGGCCGATCATGGGGCGCATCTCGGTCGAACGCGCCGATATCACGATCGTCACCGACGACAATCCGCGTAGCGAGCGTCCGGCCGAAATTCGCAAGGAGATTCTGGCGGGAGCGGCGGGCGCGCGCGAAATCGGTGACCGGGCCGAGGCCATTCGGACGGCCGTTGGAATGATGGCGCCCGGCGATGTCGTGCTTGTGGCCGGAAAGGGCCACGAAACCGGCCAGATCATAGGCGATCGGATCATCCCGTTTTCCGATCATGACGAAGTCCGGAAAGCGCTCGCGGGCTGATGGCTGAAATGGAACCTCTCTGGACTTCCTCCGATCTGAGAACGGTTTTGGGCGTTGCGCCCGACGGGGGCGATGAACCACGCATCACCGGCATATCGATCGATACGCGAACACTGCAGAAGGGCGATCTTTTCGTCGCTCTGAGGGACCAGCGCGACGGACACGACTTCGTTTCGGCAGCGTTCAAGGCGGGAGCTGGGGCGGCACTCGTCAGCCGGAGTTATTCGCGGCAGATCGGGGACGGCATTCTGTTCCGTATCGCCGATCCGCTCGATGGGCTTGTCGCTCTCGGGCGGGCGGCGCGCGAACGGCTTTCGCCCGAGGCGCGTGTCGTCGCGGTGACTGGCAGCGTCGGCAAGACGGGTACCAAGGAAATTCTTCGCGCCTGCCTGTCGCGGCTTGGGAAGACGCACGCCTCGGAGAAGTCCTACAACAATCATTGGGGCGTGCCGCTCACTTTGGCGCGGATGCCTGCGGACACGCAGTTCGCGGTTTTTGAAATCGGTATGAACCATGCCGGCGAAATCCGTCCGCTGACGCACATGGTCCGTCCGCACGCGGCGATCGTGACGACGGTCGAAGCCGTGCATCTTGAGTATTTTCCATCCGTCGCCGCGATCGCCGACGCCAAGGGCGAGATCTTCGAGGGACTGCCGGCAGACGGTGCGGCCATCATCAAGTATGACAATCCGTACGCCGAGCGGCTGATAGCCATCGCACGAGCGGCGGGGGCGCGGCCGGTGACGTTCGGTTTTGATGCCAATGCGGATGTTCGGGGTTCTTCATTCCAGGAGTTCGACGAGGGCACCGACATGACCGTCGAGGCCGGAGGCAAAACCTATTCAATCCATCTCGCGTTGCCGGGACGGCACATCGCAGAGAATGCACTGGCGGTCGCGGCGGCGCTCGACGCCATCGGGGCGAACGTCGGAGCGGCGCTTGCGGCGCTTGCCGACCTCATACCGCTGAATGGGCGAGGCGCGAGGAACGTGCTCTTCGTCGAAGGCGGCGAGGCTCTGCTGATCGATGAGAGCTACAATGCCAATCCCGCTTCGATGAAAGCCGCGCTTGCGACGCTCGGTGCGGTTCCCCGGCAGAAGTATCGGCGCCGCATTGCCGTGCTTGGCGACATGCTCGAGCTTGGTCGTGAGGCCGCTGCCCTGCACTTGGGCTTGAAAAGCGCGGTTGATTCCGCGGAAGTCGATCTGATCTTTGCTTGCGGCCCGCATATGAAGGGCCTTTATGATGCCCTACCGGACAATAAGAAAGGCGGCTACTCTCTGACTTCGCAGCCGCTCGAAGACGACGTCGCCAGGCATTTGAGGGCAGGAGACGCCGTAATGGTAAAGGCATCGAACGGGACACGCCTCGGCAGGGTGGTCGAGGCGTTGAAGACGCGGTTCAAGAAGGATGGGGCTGCCGCCTAGACGGCAGCTCAACCAGGGGGAAGTTCGCGCGGCATGCTCTACGAGCTCGTCAATTTCAGCGATCAGATCAGTGCGCTGAACGTGTTTCGCTACATCACCTTCCGGACCGGCGGTGCGATCTTTACAGCGCTGCTGTTCGTGATGATGTTCGGGCCCGCCATTATCGATCTGCTTCGCGTCAAGCAGGGCAAGGGCCAGCCGATACGCGACGACGGACCGGCGACGCACTTGTTAAAGCGCGGTACGCCGACGATGGGCGGATTGATGATCCTCGCGGGTGTCACCGTGTCGACGCTGCTATGGGCGCAGCTCGATAACGGCTATATCTGGGTCGTGCTCGGTGTTGCGCTCGCTTACGGGGCGATCGGATTCTACGACGACTTTCTGAAAGTTACGAAGCGAACGACGGCCGGATTTTCGGGCCGACTTCGCTTTCTGCTCGAACTGCTCGTTGCGGCGGTTGCGGGTTTCGCGTTGATGAAGCTCAGTCCGGCGGCGCTGTCGACGGAGTTGACGCTGCCGTTCTTCAAGGAACTCGTCATCGATCTCGGGCCGTTCTTCATTCTGATGGCCGTTCTGGTGATTGCAGGGGCGGGCAATGCCGTCAACCTGACGGACGGACTCGATGGCCTGGCGATTGTGCCCGTAATGATCGCCGCGGCGACGTTCGGCGTCATCGCGTATCTCTCGGGCAACGCCAAGTTTGCGGGCTATCTGCAGATCCATCACGTGCCGGGTACAGGCGAGCTTTCGGTCATCTGCGGAGCGTTGATCGGGGCGGGGTTGGGATTTTTGTGGTTCAACGCGCCGCCCGCGATGATCTTCATGGGCGATACGGGATCGCTGGCGCTGGGGGGAACGCTCGGCACCATCGCGGTCGCGATCAAGCATGAAATCGTGCTGGCGGTGGTCGGCGGTCTTTTCGTGCTCGAGACGCTGTCGGTTATCATCCAGGTGCTGTCGTTCAAATGGACGGGGAAGCGTGTGTTCAAGATGGCGCCGCTGCACCACCATTACGAACAAAAGGGCTGGAAGGAATCGACCGTCGTCATCCGTTTCTGGATCATTTCAGTGATCCTGGCGCTGATCGGCCTCTCGACGCTCAAGTTGCGCTAGGACGCCAAATAACGCGACTTGCTGTAGATTGACCCCAATGATTCGAGCGACCTCTTTCGAAGGGAAATCGGTAGCGGTGTTCGGACTCGGTGCCTCCGGCATCGCAGCCGCCCTATCGCTGCGCGATGCGGGTGCCATCGTTGCGGCTTGGGACGACGGAATCCCGGGTCGTGAGGCGGCCATTGCGAACGATATACCGCTCGTCGATTTGAGCGTTGCGGACTGGAGCGGGTTTGCTGCGCTGGTGCTGGCGCCGGGCGTGCCGCTGACGCATCCCGAGCCGCATTGGACCGTGAAGCGTGCCGAGGAAAACGGCGTTGCGATCATCGGCGACATCGAAATCTTTGCACGTGAACGGGCGTTGCACGCGCCGAGGGCACCCTTCATCGCAATCACGGGGACCAACGGCAAATCGACGACGACGGCGCTTGTCGCGCACATCCTGCGCCATGCAGGACAGGACGTGCAGATGGGCGGCAATATCGGGCGACCGATCCTGACGCTGGAGCCGCCGCAGCCGGGGCGGTTTCACGTCGTCGAGATGTCATCCTTCCAGATCGATCTGACGCCAACGCTTGCGCCGACGATCGGCGTGATGCTGAACGTGACGCCCGATCATCTCGACCGGCATGGAACGATCGAGCACTACGCGGAGATCAAGGAGCGCGTCGTGCTTGGCGCCGATATCGCGGCGGTCGGGATCGACGATGACTTCGGGCTGGCGATGATGCGCAGGCGGATCAATGTCGGGCCGGTCGTCGCGTTCAGCGCGGAAAAATCGATCGCGCCGGGCTATAGCCTGCTGGACGATACGATCGTGTGCAACAATCGCGAAGGTCTGGCGATCAAGCTCGGATCGCTGACGGGCGTCGCCACGCTTCGTGGACGGCACAACGGTCAGAATGCGCTGGCGGCGGTGGCGGCGGTGCGCGAGTGCCTCAATGTTCTCGGCCGCTCGACCGATCTCGATTGGCAGGGTGCGCTGTCGTCGTTTCCGGGCCTGCCGCACCGGATGGAAGAGATCGGGCGCATCGGCAAAGTGCTTTATGTCAACGACAGTAAGGCGACGAACGCGGACTCGACGGAGAAGGCGCTGAAGTCGTTTCCGAAGGATGTGTATTGGATCGTCGGGGGAAAGCCCAAGGCCGGCGGCATCGCAAGTCTGGAACCCTATTTCGGCGGTATTGCCAAGGCATTTTTGATCGGGGAGGCGAGCGACCAATTCGCGGCAACGCTCGATGGCAAGGTTCCTTTCGAGCGCAGCGGCACGCTCGACGAAGCGGTTTGGTCGGCGTCGGACGCGGCGCGGATGAGTGACGGGATCGAGCCGGTCGTGCTGCTTTCACCGGCGTGCGCCAGCTACGACCAGTTTCGCAATTTCGAAGTGCGCGGCGACTGTTTCCGCGGTCTCGTTGCGGGGCTGCCCGGGATCGAGATGCGGACGGTGCCATGAAGCTTTCGCGCGCCGACAGGAGCCTGCTTGCGGAATGGTCGTTCACGATCGACCGGGCTCTTCTGGTGGCGCTGCTGTCGCTGATTGCCATCGGCGTCGTGCTTTCGGTCGCGGCATCGCCCGCGGTCGCCCTGAAGAAGGGACTGCCGACGTATTACTTCGTCGAACGGCACGTGTTTTTCGCCGTGCTTGGCACGATCGTGATGATCGTCATTTCGTTTTTTCCCCCGCCGGTGTGCGGCGGCTGGCGGCTGCGCTGTTCCTTGTTTCAATTGCCGGTATGGTTGCCGTGCTGTTTTCGGGCACCGAGATCAACGGCGCACAGCGGTGGCTGACGTTCGGCAGTTATTCGATTCAGCCGTCTGAATTTGCGAAGCCGGCGTTCATTGTGATTTTGGCGTGGCTGTTCGGTGAGACCGGATCGCAAAGCGAGATGCCGGCATTGCCGCTGGGCCTCGCGCTGTGGGCGTTATTCGGCGCGATACTCATTGCGCAACCCGACGTCGGCCAGACTGTCCTCATCAGCACGACGGCCGGTTTTCTTTATCTGCTGGCAGGGTTGCCGATTATCGGCGCCGCCATTCTGGTTCTGCTCGGAAGCGGCGGCATGTGGATGGCTTACATCTATTTTCCGCACGTGCAGTCACGCTTCGACAAGTTCTTTGGCTCGGCGCCGCTTGAGAGTTCGCAGGCGGGCAGGGCGATTCAATCGTTCACGGAAGGCGGATTGTTCGGGCGCGGACCGGGTGAGGGCGTCATTAAGTCGATCCTGCCCGACGCCCACACCGATTACATCTTCGCCGTGATCGGGGAGGAATATGGAGCCGTCGCATGCGTGGCGCTGCTGGCCGTGTTCGCCTTCATCGTCGCGCGGGCGCTGCGGCGGGCATCGAGCGAACGCAATGCCGCCGACCGGCTCGCCATTCAGGGGTTGGCGCTTGTTTTCGGCTTGCAGTCTTTGATCAACATGGGCGTCAATATCGGGCTGCTGCCGCCGAAGGGCATGACGCTGCCGTTCATTTCAGCTGGCGGATCGTCGATGCTGGCGCTTTCGGTCACGGCCGGAATGTTGCTGGCGCTGACGCGTTGGCGGCCTGATCCGCAGCGCCTCAAAAAGCCGCGATGGATTCCCGCAATCGACGAGGTACAACTCGGCGGGGCAAACTCCATCAACATGAGCGAGAGGTAATGGCGAGCGCGCAATCGATCATGCTTGCCGCAGGTGGAACCGGCGGACATCTATTTCCGGCATTCGCGCTCGCCGAGGAATTGAATCGGCGCGGCGTGACGGTCGATCTGATGACAGACATGCGCGGTGACCGGTATGGCGGCGGATTTCCCGCGCGCAATATTTATCAGGTTCCCTCGGCGACGCTGGCGTCGCGATCCCCTGGCGACGTCGCCAAGACGATGCTGACGCTCGCACGCGGAACGAAGGCGGCGTTTGCCGTTCTCGGGCGCGTGAAGCCGGCGGCCGTTATTGGGTTTGGAGGCTATCCAACTTATCCGCCGCTGGTTGCGGCGCGCCTGCGCGGCATTCCGACGGCCATCCACGAGCAGAATGCCGTGCTGGGCCGCGCCAACAAACTTCTCGCCAAGCGCGTGACGGCCATTGCGACGACTTTCGAGCGAACAAAATTCCTCGAAGGAGCCAATTTGGAAAAAGCGGTGCTGACGGGCAATCCTGTCCGCCAGGTCGTCATCGATGCCGCAAGCCGTCCATATGAGGCGCCGACCGCCGATGGTGTCATCCGCCTTCTGATTTTCGGCGGCAGCCAGGGCGCACGATTTTTTTCCGACGTCGTGCCGCTGGCTCTCTTTGCGTTGCCCGACCCGATCCGTAAGCGCCTGCGGGTGGTTCAGCAGGCGCGCGAGGAGGATATCGACCGCGTTCACGACGCTTATTCGGAAGCCAACGTCAGCGCCGAAATCGCGGCGTTTTTCGCCGATCTTCCGGCCCGGATGGCGGCGGCGCATCTCGTCATCGGCAGGGCAGGCGCGTCAACGGTCGCGGAACTGACCGTCATGGGGCGGCCGTCGATACTGGTGCCATTGCCGCATGCGCTCGACAACGATCAGCTCAACAACGCGCGCCGGCTGGACGAATCGGGGGGTGCGTGGTGCATCGAGCAGCGGAACCTGTCGCCGGAACGCCTCGCGGACGAGCTGGAAAAGCTCATTCTTTCGCCCGATGCGCTTGCAGTGGCGGCAAAGGCGGCTAAAACCGCGGGACGACCGGATGCCGTCCGGAATTTGGCCGATTTTACGCTGGCTTTAGCAGACGGGCGTAAATTTGGTACGGGGCGTGACCTTTGAGGGACCTGCATTTCGTCGAGTCAGCGCGCGAGTTAGAGACATCGAGGATCATTCCGCTCATGCAAATGCCGCGCGACATCGGACCTTTCCACATCATCGGCATCGGCGGGATCGGCATGAGTGCGATTGCCGAAATTCTCGTTGCCAAAGGCTATTCCGTTCAGGGATCGGACCAGAAAGAAAGCGCCAACGTCAAACGGCTGCGTTCGAAGGGGATCCGGGTTTTCGTCGGGCACGATCCGGTCAACCTGATCGGTGCGCGTTACGTCGTGATTTCGACGGCGGTCAAAGCGCTGAACCCAGAACTGGTCGCGGCGCGCCAGAAGGGGCTGACGATCATTCGGCGTGCCGAGATGCTCGCGGAGCTGATGCGGCTCTATTCGACCATTTCTGTCACCGGAACGCACGGCAAGACGACGACGACATCGCTGCTGTCGCATATCTTTACCGAAGCCGGCGAAGAGCCGACGGTGATTACCGGCGGCATCATCAACGCCTGGGGTTCGAACGCGCGTCTCGGCCAGGGCAAGTGGATGATCGTCGAGGCCGATGAAAGCGACGGTACGTTCACCCGCTTGCCGACGGAAATCGGCATCGTCACGAATATCGATCCGGAGCATCTCGACTATTTCGGCTCGGTCGAGGCCATGCACCGAGAATACGAGGCATTTCTGCGCAACCTGCCGTTCTTTGGATTGGCCGTCGCGTGCATCGATCATCCGGTCGTGCGCGACATGATACAGCGATTGAACCTTCGAGCCGACGGGCGCCGGCTGCTGACTTATGGAGAGAGCGAAGACGCGGATCTTCGCCTTCGTTCGGTTCGCATCATGGGCAACACGACGCATTTCGATGCGAGCCTTGCGCCGAGAGTGAAAGGTGGCGCACGAGACCTCATCGACTGGTCCGTGCCCGTTCCTGGCGCTCACAACGCGCTTAACGCGCTGGCGGCGATAGCGGTGGCGACGCATGCCGGTCTGCCGGATGCCAAGATCAAAGCAGCGATGGCGGGTTTTTCCGGCGTCAAGCGGCGGTTTCAGTTCACCGGCGAATGGAACGGCGTCACGATCTATGACGACTATGGTCATCACCCCGCAGAGATTGCTGCCGTGCTTGCAGCAGCGCGGGGCGGCACGAAGGGCCGCGTAATCGCGGTCGTCGAACCGCATCGGTATACGCGCGTGCGTGATCTGCTGGATGAGTTCGCGAGCTGCTTCAAAGACGCCGACAGTGTGGTCGTGGCGCCGCTTTATACGGCCGGCGAAAGCCCGATCGCGGGAATTGACAGCCGGTCATTCGCGGAACGCGTCAGGACGGTCGGTAATCGTCCTGCCGAGGCGGTCGACGATCCGGCACTTATCGCGCCCGCGATCAAACGGTTGGCGCGGCCGGGCGATATCGTGATTTGCCTTGGGGCCGGCAACTCGACCGAGTGGGCAAATGCGCTGCCGGCGTGGCTCGCCGAAGAGCCTAAGCGAACCGGGAGTGCCGGCTGATGTTCGCGGACATCACCGGAGACCTGAAATCGGCAATGCCGGAATTGCGCGGCAAGGTGAGCGCCAATGCGTCGCTGGCGGACGTGACGTGGTTTCGCGTGGGTGGCCCGGCGCAAATCCTGTTCATGCCGGCGGACGAAGCAGATCTCGCGTACTTCCTGAAGCATTTGCCGCGCGATGTGCCGGTGCAGGTCATTGGGCTCGGCTCGAACCTGCTCGTACGCGATGGCGGCGTGCCAGGCGTCGTCATTCGGCTCGGGCGCGGCTTTTCTGAAATCAACGTCGAGGACGGGCATCGGTTGCGCGTGGGAACGGCGGTTCCTGATGTGAAGGTCGCGCGTGCTGCGGCGGACGCCGGTATTAGGGGACTAGCGTTTTATAGGGGAATTCCGGGTTCCATCGGCGGCGCGCTGCGCATGAACGCGGGTGCGCACGGGCGTGAGACGAAGGATTGTCTCGTCGGTGCGCGTGCGGTCGATCCAAGCGGCGCGATCCACGTTCTTTCGCTCGCCGACATGGGTTTCACATATCGGCATTGTGGAATTTCGAAAGACTGGATTTTTACCGAGGCAACCTATGCCGGGGAACCGGGCGATCCGGCCGAAATCCTGAAAGAGATGGATGAGGTCGCGGAGTATCGCGAGAAAAACCAGCCGATCAAGGAACGGACAGGCGGATCTACCTTCAAGAACCCGCCTGGGCACAGCGCCTGGAAGCTCGTCGATCAGGCGGGATGCAGGGGCTTGCGCGTCGGCGGAGCGAAAGTCTCGGAGATGCACTGCAACTTTCTCATCAACGACAGCCAGGCGAGCGGCGAGGACGTCGAGACACTCGGTGAGACGGTACGGGCTCGGGTGCGCGAGACGTCGGGCATTGCGCTCGACTGGGAAATCATTCGCCTCGGCCTGCCCAAGCCCGGACGTCCGATAGGCGAAGCGCTGGCGGCCGAGCGCGCCGAAAATGCCGCCGAGCCGCGCTGATCAGATGAGCACCATCGTCCGTTCTTTTGAGCTTGGCATCTCCACTTTTTCCCCGCCCCCTACCCCTCCCCGTGAAGGGAAGGGGAGAAGACAATCCATCCAGAATATCGAATGAGCCAGCCATGAACCAACTCGGCCCGGTCCCGAAGCGCACGCGCACTCATGTCGCCATTCTGAAAGGCGGATTGTCGGCGGAGCGGGAAGTCAGTCTCAACTCGGGCGCGGCCGTCGGCGAAGCGCTGCTGAAGGAAGGCTATACGGTCACCGAGATCGACGTCGATCGCGACCTTGCGACAAAGCTTCGAGAGTTGGAGCCCGAGGTTTGCTTCAACGCTCTCCATGGCAAGTTCGGCGAGGATGGCTGCGTACAAGGCGTGTTGGAGCTGCTTGGCATTCCTTACACCCACTCGGGCGTGCTGGCATCTGCGCTCGCCATGCACAAGGAGCGGGCCAAGGACATCATGAAGCTTGCCGGAGTTCCCGTCGCGGAAGCCAAGCTCGTGACTCGCGGCGAGGCGCTTGAGCGGCATGTGTTGCCGCCGCCTTATGTGGTGAAGCCGGTCACTGAAGGTTCGAGCGTCGGCGTCGTCATCGTTGCGCCGGAGGCAGAGCGGCCGCCCAATTCGATCGCGTCCGGAGGCTCTCTCGACCAGGTTGTCATGGTCGAGCGCTATATCGCGGGGCGCGAACTCACCTGCGCCGTTATTGGCGATTTCGTGACGGATATCATCGAAATCGTGCCGCTTCGCGGTCTCGCCTTTTATGACTATGAGGCCAAATACGCACCCGGCGGCTCGAAGCACGAGCTGCCGGCACAACTTTTACCGGATGTTTACCACTCAGTCCGTTCCTTAACGTTAAAGGCGCATCAAGCTTTGGGCTGTCGAGGCGTGTCGCGGGCTGACTTTCGCTACGACGACACGGCCGGTGGGACGGGCGAACTGATCTGCCTCGAAGTCAATACGCAGCCGGGCATGACGGGAACTTCCCTGGTGCCCGAGCTGGCGGGGTATGCCGGCTGGTCGTTCGGCGACCTCGTCCGATGGATCGTCGAGGACGCGAGTTGCAACAGGTAGAGAGCAAGCAACGGTTCTGGTGGCGGGCCGCACACGATGCGCCAACGCCGGAGCCGGAAGCTGCTCAATGGGCACCGACCTCGCGCGGGCCTCTACCGACGACAAACGGCCGGCGCGCGACGTCGCCCAATTCCAAGCGCACGACCTTGAAATTGCAGATCCCGCGCGGAGAACGCCGGTTCCGTCGATCGAGGCGAAAGCGGCGCTGGGTGATGCCCTCGCTTATCGTAGCGCTGGCCTTGGTATCGGTCGGAGTCGCGGTGGCCACCCTGCCGGTCGAAAAACTCAGAGCCATCGATCTTACCGCCAAGCTCAACGGGCTGATGATCGCGGCGGGATTTGGCATCGATCAGGTCAATCTTTCCGGCCAACATTACACAGCCGATTCCGATGTGTTCGACGCTTTGGATCTGCAGAACGTGAAGACGTTCGCGGCGTTCGATTCCGATGAAGCGCTGAAGCGCATCGAAAGAATTCCGTGGGTCGATACGGCGCAACTCACGCGCAATTATCCCGGGACGCTCGACATCGTCATCCACGAGCGGGTGCCGGCGTTCGTCTGGACGCGCGGGAACACGAATTATCTCGTCGATGCTACGGGCCGCACTCTTGGCCCGGTGCCTGCGGCGAGTTCCTGGAATTTGCCGCGCGTTGTCGGCTCGGGTGCGGACAGCGAGGCGGTTCTCATGCTTTCGGCGCTTCGCCAATATCCGCTGATCGAGCGGCAATACGCGTATGGAGAACGAATTGCCGAGCGCCGGTGGCGCATCGTTCTCAAGAACGGCAGCGAACTCGAGCTTGCCGCAGATCGTGAGATCGAAGGTTTGCAAGAAATTGCCAGTGCGCGTCAGGCTCGGGTAGCGATTACCGGCAAGCCGATGATCGTCGACGTTCGCACATCCGGCCGCATCGCGATGCGTGCTCTACCGGCGGCATCCGTCCGGACGTCTTCACTCGGCGGTGCCGGGACGACTTCGGTCGCCTCGGCGCAGCAGTAGGAGGCGGTCATGGCGGATCGGCGCACCTACAGGACACTGGGGTTGCTGGATATCGGCACGAGCAAAACCGTGGCGGCCGTCATCGTGGCCGAGATGGTAGCGGGAACACCTAAACCTGCGCTAAGGCTCGCCGGTCTCGGCATGCAGCGTTCCAAAGGCGTCAAAGCCGGTGTGCTGACGGATCTGGATGAGGCCGAGAGCGTCGTTCGCGGCGTGATCAGTCAGGCCGAGCGCTCGGCGGGGACGTCGGTCGGCGGCTTCACTTTGTCCGTTTCGGCAGGACGCATTTCGTCGGTCCATTGCACCGCCCGGACTGAGGTGGAGCACGGAAGCGTTGGTGACGACGATCTGGCACGGCTCGTGTCGGCGGGCGAAAGCTATGCCGAGCGCAACGGCCGGACGCTGCTCCATCTCAATCATCTGGGCTACGAGGTCGACGGCGCGACCGGAGTTCGCGACCCGCTCGGGCTGTCGGCACGCCGTATCTCGGCCGGGCTGCATGCCGTTACCGCCGATGAAGCTCCACTGCGCAACCTGCTCGTGCTGATCGACCGCTGCTACGCCGTCTGCGATGGTCTCGTCGCAGCACCCTACGCCAGCGCTTTGGCGGCGACGACGCCGGAAGAACGTCAGTTCGGTGTGACATGCATCGATTTCGGGGCCGGAACGACGTCGATTGCGCTCTTCGCCGACGGTCGTTTCGCCGGAACCGACGTCATTCCCGTCGGCAGCCAACACATCACCTACGATATCGCGAAGGCGTTGCAGACGCCACTTGCGGAAGCCGAGCGAATCAAAACGCTTTATGGCACACTCCTCAACGCCCAGTCAGACGAGCACGAATCGTTCTCCTATCCGATCACCGGGGAGGAGGATGACGAGAGCTATGAAACCAGCAAGGCGCGGCTGACGGATATCATCCGTCCGCGCGTGCAGCAGATCATGGGGCTTGTGCGGGAGCGCCTGGCGCTCAATGCGGCGAGCCGCTTCGTGGGAGACAAGGTCGTACTGACGGGCGGGGCCAGCCAACTTATCGGATTGCCGGAATTCGTCGCGAGCGAGTTCGGGTGCTCGGTGCGGATCGGCCGGCCGACGGATCTACCCGGACTGAGTGCAAGCCTCTCTGGGCCTCAGCTCGCGACGCTGTCGGGCTTGGCGATGGTGGCGGCACGCGGCGAGGGCGAACTCAACATGGCGCGCGGCCGCAAGACCGTGACACAAGGTTATCTCGGTCGCGTCGGAACGTGGCTCAAGCGCGGATTTTAAGACGTGTCGGAAACTGAAGTGAGATCGTCGAAACAGAAGGCGTTCAAGGCTGAAACGCTCGTGCCGAACGCTAAATACGCAAAGTCGGGGACGCTATGAGCATCAAGCTGCAATTGCCGAAGCTGGTTGACGCCAAGCCGCGGATCACCGTCATCGGCGTTGGCGGCGCCGGCTGCAATGCCGTCAACAATATGATCGCTGCAGGGCTGCAAGGGGTGCAGTTCGTGGTCGCGAATACGGATGCGCAGTCGCTTGAAGCGTCGAGCGCGGAGCACCGAATTCAGCTCGGCGTCAATCTGACGGAAGGACTGGGTGCGGGCGCCAGGCCCGAAATCGGCGAAGCGGCGGCAGAAGAAGCGCTCGAAGAACTTCGGACGCATATCGCCGGCGCACACATGGTTTTCATCGCGGCGGGCATGGGTGGGGGCACCGGCACCGGCGCTGCGGCGGTGATCGCCAGAATAGCACGCGAACTTGGCGCGCTTACCGTCGGGGTGGTGTGCAAGCCGTTCCAGTTCGAAGGTGCGCGGCGTATGCGCATCGCGGAAGCAGGCGTGGAAAATCTCAGGCATCTCGTCGATACGCTGATCGTCATTCCGAATCAGAACCTGTTCCGCATCGCCAACGAGCGGACGACATTCGCGGAAGCCTTCGTGCTTGCCGACCAGGTGCTTTATTCCGGCGTCGCATGCATCGTCGAGCTCGTTCTCAAGGAAGGGCTGATCAATCTCGATTTCGCCGACGTCCGCACGATCATGAGCGGCATGGGCACGGCGATGATGGGCACGGGCGAAGCGACCGGCGAGCGCCGCGCCGTGTTCGCGGCGGAAGAAGCCATTGCCAATCCGCTGCTCGACGACGTGACTTTGCGCGGCGCCAGGGGGCTTTTGCTTTCGATCTCGGGCGGCCGCGACATGACGCTTTATGAGGTCGATGAAGCCGCGAGCCGGATCCGCCAGGAAGTCGATCCCGATGCGAACATCATCGTCGGCGCCACGTTCGATGAGCAGCTTGGCGACCGCTTGCGGGTGTCCATCGTCGCGTCGGGCATGAATCAGCGGAGTGCTCAGCAGCATGCTCCGCAACATGCCACCGTTTCGGATGCGGGGCGGCAAAGTCACCCTCAGCAAGCGGCCCCGGCCGTAGATCTGGGCTATCAGCAGAGCCCAGCATATTCGCAGCAGAGCGCGAGCCAGCCGATCGTTCCTGGGCCTCCCGGCGACCTGCAAAGGCGTCTGGCGGAGGCGCTTCAACCCGTACCGGCGCAGTCGCCGCAGGTTTTCTCTGATCCGATACAAAGGGGTCAAGCGCCCCGCGCACCTCGTGACACCTGGGTCTCCCCTGGAAATGTTACGGTGGAAGACGGGCTCGAAAATTTTCCTCCCCTTTCGGGTAGCGCATTATTGCGGACGCCGCCGCTTCCAGCGGACGGTGCGCCTGCCGCTTACGACCATCGATTCGAACCGCAGGCGCCGGCTGAAATTCAGCGTGCGTCACGTCGCGTGCCGGGCATCGAAGAATTTCCTCCGCAGGCGCAGAAAGAATGGAATGCGCGTCACGGCGGAGGCTCGCGGACAAGCACGCGAGATGCAGGAGAGCAAAGAAAACCGGGCCTTTTTGGACGTTTTGCGAGTCTTGGCCGGAAGTAGATTTCGTCACTCGAGTTGCGTTTTGGCAGGTCGCGGAAGCGAGCCCCGATCATGATGAAAGGGTGGCAAGACGAGGCGATTTTTTCGGCGGGAAGCAGGGTCAAAATGCGGCTGCACCAAGACCCCGAGAACGTCAAGCATGGTTGCCAAATCGTAACACAGTGTAAGAAAGCGTGATTTGTCGGTGTTTAGCGAAGCAGTTAGCTTTTGTGCATCGACCACTTGTGATGAGCCTTTGATCAGATCGGACACGGCCAAAATAAGGCTGGAACGAGCTGAGAGAATCAGGAGGACTTCCGGGTAGGTCAGGGGGTGGTTGGCCGCATAATGCTGGGGAGCAGCGGCCCGCCAAGAGAATGAGGGACGGCGCTGTATGTCGAATTGATTCATCGGTGCGCGGCAAACCACGCTTGCCCGCGAGATCCAGTTGACAGGCACGGGGGTGCACAGCGGAGCTCCGGTATCACTCACACTGCATCCTGCAGAGGCTGATACTGGGCTCCGCTTTCTCGTTACCAAACGAGGACGGGTCATCTCGGAAATCGCGGCGCATGTCGCAAACGTCAAAAATCTTACACTTTGTACGGTCATCGGCGACGGCGCCGGCACAACGATCAGCACAGTCGAACACCTGCTTGCCGCCCTTCGTGGCCTGTCGATCGACAATCTCTATATCGAGATAGACAGCAAAGAAGTTCCGATCATGGACGGCAGCTCGGCGGATTTCGTCGACGCCATTGACCGGGTCGGCATTCGCGAGCTTTCAGAGCCGCGCAAATACATCAGAGTTTTGAAATCGGTTCGTGTCGAAGAAGGCGGCTGCTGGGGCGAGCTTGAGCCGCATGCCGGTTTCCGCATGGACGTTGAAATCGATTTCGCGACGCCCGTCATCGGTCGTCAGCGGCTGCAGTACGAGATGAGCCCGGGCGTTTTCCGGCATGAAATCTCGCGCGCTCGTACATTCGGTTTCATGAGCGACGTCGAGAAGTTGTGGAAGGCCGGACTCGCGCTCGGCGCCGACCTCACCAACACGGTCGCCATCGGCGACGACAAAGTGATGAACCGCGAAGGCCTGCGTTTCCCGCAGGAGTTCGTCCGCCACAAAATGCTCGATGCGGTCGGTGATCTGGCGCTCGCCGGCTTGCCTCTGCTTGGAGCCTATCGCTCGTACAAGGGCGGCCATAAGCTCAATTCGATGGTGCTTCAGGCACTGTTTTCCGACGCTTCGAATTGGGAATACGCACAGGCACCGCGGGCACGCGCCAGCCGTGCGCCGGTCCAGATCGTTCCAGAGACCATCGTCGCCGCGGAATAAGCTTCGGCTTATTTCCCTCGACGGCCAGACCCAAACGGCTTGAGCGGCCCGGAATGCACCACATTCTGTCGCTAGCGTCGGCAAAGGGGCTGTTAGCAGACGGGGCGCTGCCGGCGATTTATCTTTCGAAGCACGCTGCCGGGTGCTATCCGCTTGCGAACGTTGAGAATTGCTAGTTGGCGGCTTTGCCCTGCCAGCTCTGGGGTGAAAGCGACGCGGCGCATCATGAAATCGGCACATCACATCCGAAAAACATTGAGCACGGTGTCGGTGCTTTTCGCTCTTATGCTTGCGGGCTGCGGCGGGCCGAAGCTCGAGACAAGCGCCGTGCTCAATCCCGATCCGCCTTCGAAGATGTATGCGGATGCCGACGCCATGATGAGCAAGGGCAACTTCGAGGATGCGGCGCAGAAGTTCGAGGCGGTCGATCGCGAGCATCCCTATTCGCCGGAAGCGCGTAAATCGATCGTAATGGCGGCGTATGCCTATTATCGCGGCGGTAAGTCGGCCGAGGCAATCGCGACCGCCGAACGGTACGTGGCGATGCATCCGGGCACGAAGGAAGCGCCGCTTGCGCACCATATCATCGCGCAATCTTACTTCGACCAGATGAACAAGTCCGATCGCGATCAGACGGCGTCGCGCAAGGCGCTTGAGCAGCTGAAAATTCTGAAGGCTCGGTATCCCGACAGCGAATACGCGCGCGATGCCGACAATCAGATCCGCATTTGCAATGACAGCCTTGCGGCGCAAGAGATGAATGTCGGGCGATACTATCTTGACCGGCATAATTACGTCGGCGCCATCAATCGCTTCAAGACCGTGGTCAGCGATTACCAGACGACCGCGCACGTCGAGGAAGCGTTGGCGCGGCTGGTGGAATGCTACATGGCGCTCGGCATCACTAAGGAAGCCCAGAACGCCGCCGCTATCCTCGGTCATAACTATCCCGACAGCCGGTGGTACAAGGATTCCTACACGTTATTAGCCTCCGGTGGCCTAGCGCCTGCCGAAGACAGCGATTCATGGTTGAGCAAAGCTTGGAACTCGGTGCCGAAGGTTTCGATGCCGACGATGCCTTCGATGCCGAAGATCACGATGCCGAGTATCGGTCTCGGCAGCGGCTGAGCTTCCCAGGCTCGCACCCACCCCGCATTGTGCTAGACGTTGACGCGCGGCCCCGAAGACCGGCCGCGCTTATTGTTTCGTCCGTTGCCAAACGCACCATCGATGTCCGAGACCAAATCGAAAAAGAAGCGCAAGAGCAGCTCGGCCAAACCGCAGGCCGGCGAAACGCCTGCGGCCGAGATTGCGCAGCTGTCGGCTGAAATCTCGCATCACGACGAGCTTTATTATCGTCAGGATGCACCCGAGATTTCGGACGCCGAATATGATGCTCTGCGCCGGCGGCTCGACGCTCTGGAGAAGAAGCACCCAGAGCTTCGGCGTGCGGAAAGTCCGACCGAAAGGGTTGGTGCGGCGCCTGTGGCCGCTTTCGGCAAAATCCGGCACGACGTTCCGATGCTGTCGCTCGGCAATGCCTTCGACGATCAGGACGTCGTCGATTTCGTCGAGCGCGTGCGGCGCTTTCTCAATCTCGGGGAAGACGACATTCTAGAAGTGACGGCCGAACCGAAGATCGATGGTCTTTCGATTTCGATCCGGTACGAAAACGGCGAGCTCGTTCAGGCGGCCACGCGCGGCGACGGCACCGAGGGAGAAAACGTTACGGCAAACATCAAGACGGTGCGGGAAATCCCGCATTTGCTCAAGGGCCGGAATGTCCCCGACATCATCGATATTCGCGGTGAGATCTATCTGGGAGAAAAGGATTTCGAGGCGCTCAATGCTGCCCAGTCGGCCAGCGGCGACAAGATCTTCGCCAATCCGCGGAATGCGGCCGCGGGATCGCTACGCCAACTCGATGCGTCAATTACGGCGAAACGGCCGCTCAGGTTTTTTGCCTATGCCTGGGGTGCCGCATCAAAGCTTCCGGCCGATACGCAAGCGGGCGTGGTCGCTGCTTTCAAGCATTGGGGCCTGCCGGTCAATCCGCTCATGCGCGTTGCGAGAAAGACCGAAGAGCTGTTGGCATTCTATCGCGAAATCGAAGCGAAGCGCGCATCTCTGGGCTACGATATCGACGGCGTCGTCTACAAGGTGAACCGCCTCGATTATCAGGAGCGGCTGGGCTTCGTGTCGCGCTCGCCGCGCTGGGCGATTGCACACAAGTTCGCAGCCGAACGCGCCACGACGGTGCTAGAAAAGATCGATATCCAAGTCGGACGGACCGGAGCGTTGACGCCAGTCGCAAAGCTCAAGCCGGTTACGGTTGGCGGCGTCGTCGTTTCCAATGCAACGCTGCACAACGAAGACGAGATCGCGCGGAAGGATATTCGTGAGGGTGATACGGTCGTCGTCCAGCGCGCGGGCGATGTCATTCCGCAGGTCGTGGAGGTGGTGCTTGCCAAACGGCCAGCGCATTCACACCCGTTTAAGTTTCCGACAGTCTGCCCGGTGTGCGGCAGTCATGCCGTGCGGGAATTGGTTGAGGAAACCGGCAAAGCGGATGTGGTTCGCCGGTGCACCGGTGGGCTTATCTGTCCCGCGCAGGTCAAAGAGCGCTTAAAGCACTTCGTGTCGCGTAACGCTTTCGACATCGAGGGGCTCGGCACTGAGAAGATCGAGTTTTTTTTCGAGACGGGGCGGATCAAGTCGCCGGCCGATATCTTCACACTCGAAGCGCGTGACCGGACATCCGATGAGCCGCTGACGAACGTTCGCGGTTTCAAGGAAACGTCGGTTCGGAAGCTGTTTGCCGCCATCGATGCGCGCCGACAGGTGCCGCTTGATCGGTTTCTTTATGCGCTCGGCATCCGGCATATCGGCGAGACGACGGCGAAAGATCTTGCGAAGGCCTACGGCACGTTGGAGGCGCTGCGCGATGCCGTAGACGCCGCAATCAAAGAAAACGACAAGAGCGGTCCGGCGTACCAGGACATCGACAATATCGAGGGCATTGGCGAAACGGTCGTCGATGCGCTCGTCGATTTCTTCGGCGAACAGCACAACCAAGAGCAGATCGCGGCGCTTTTGAAGGAAGTGACCGTTGCGCCCTACGTGCGCGCCCAGGCGAAAGAGTCGCCGGTCACAGGCAAGACCGTGGTGTTCACCGGGACGCTGACGAAATTGACGCGAAACGAAGCGAAGGCGCAGGCGGAACGGCTTGGCGCAAAAGTTTCGGGATCGGTTTCTAAAAAGACGGATTATGTCGTCGCCGGCGCCGAAGCGGGCTCGAAGCTCGATAATGCCCGCGCGCTGGGCGTAACTGTGCTCGACGAAGACGAATGGCTTGCTCTCATCGGGCAAGCCTGAGATTGCGGCGATCAGCTCGCCGTCAACGCAATGAAGATCTCGCTTTCACGCATGCGCACTTTGATGTTGATATCGTCTTCGAAGGCGTGCGCGAGCCGCACAAACGGCGTTTCGGGGCGGCCCGGGATTTTGGCTTTCAACGGTTCCGGTAAATGCGGGGCGGCGCTTACCTCATAGAGATCGAACATGGGGCTCTCCTCTTCCAGATTGGGAAGAAGACATACGCAAGCGACGCTCGCGCCGCTGTCCCACATGTGACAGTGCTCGTTTCGAAGTCAAACCGCCTGCGTCGCCTGCTTTAGCCAGTTGCGCGTCGATTGGTCGAGGCCGGGCGCTAGGGTGTCGAAGACATGCTTGTGGTAGGCATTGAGCCAATCGCGCTCGCTCTTTTCGAGCATCTCCGGAAGAATGAGACGCTGATCGATGGGGGCGAGCGTCAGCGTTTCGAAAGCCATCGTTTCGCGGTCGCCGCCTTCGACCATTTCGGGCAGCGTCACGAGTACCACGTTTTCGATGCGGATGCCGTACTCGCCGACTTTGTAATAGCCGGGTTCATTCGAAATCAGCATGCCGGGGTGAAGCTGCGCCATACCCATGCGCGAGATCGACTGCGGGCCTTCGTGCACCGAGAGATAACTGCCGATGCCGTGGCCTGTGCCGTGATCGAAGTCGGCGCCGATCTGCCAAAGCGCACGGCGGGCAAATGGGTCGAGGTCGATGCCACGCGTGCCTTTCGGAAAGCGGGCGGTGGCGATCGCAATATGGCCTTTCAAAACGGCGGTGAAGTGCCGCTGCATGTCTTTCGTCGGCTGGCCGACGGCAATGGTACGGGTGATGTCGGTGGTGCCGTCGGGATATTGGCCACCGCTATCGATCAGGAAAAGTTCGCCTGGAGCGACACGCCGGTTGGTTGCTTCGCTGACGCGATAATGGACGATCGCGCCATTCGGGCCAGAGCCCGAGATCGTCGGGAAGCTGACGTCACGAAGCATGTTGGTGTCGCTGCGGAATTCCTCGAGCTTGCGGACCGCCGTGATTTCGTCGAGCGTGCCGTCGGAAGCCCAGTCGTCGAGCCAGGCGAGGAAGCGAACGACGGCGTGGCCGTCGCGGACGTGGGCGGCGCGGGCGCCGATGACCTCGGCGTCGGACTTGATCGCCTTGGGGACGATGCAGGGATCCTGACCACGCGATATTAGCTTGGCGCCGAGATTCTGCTCGAACCAGTAAGCCGCGGTTTCGGGATCGAGGCGAACCGGCTTGCCTTTCTCCTTCAGCGCCTTGATGCGGTCCGCGAGCGTTCCCGGCGCGAGCAGCTTGGCGACAGGGGCAACCTCAGTACGGGCTTCGCTGTCGAGTCGATCCGGCGCGATGAACAGTTCGGCTTTGCCGGTGGCGGGCACGATGGCGAACGCCAGGACGACTGGATTGTGCGCGACGTCGCTGCCACGGATGTTGAAGAGCCAGCAGATCGAATCCGGCAGCGTCAGGACGACCGCGCTTTGGCCATCGGCTTTGAGGCGCGCCTGGAGTTCCGAGATCTTATCGGCTGCAGACCGTCCTGCGAAAGCGATCGGTTGCGCGATGACCGGATTTTGCGGTGGACTCGGCCGCTCCTTGCCCCACAAGACGTCGATCGGATTTTTCGCGAGCGCCTTGAGCTTGATGCCTTTGGGCGCGAGTGCGGCGGCAAGGCGATTGATCTCTCCGGCGGTGTGGTTCCACGGATCGAAACCAACGATGCCGCCTTTGCTGACGTTCGTGGTCAGCCATTCAAAGAGTTTGGCGCGGGGCAGCAGGGAAACTTCGAGAACATTGGTGTCGGTCTCGGCTGCCGCCTGGACTGTATAGCGGCCGTCGACCATCAGCACGGCTGTTTTTTTCGCGACGACCGCAATACCTGCGGACCCCGAAAATCCCGTCAGCCATTTGAGCCGTTCGGCGCAGGCCGGAACGTATTCGCCCTGATGCTTGTCTGAGCGCGGAACAAGGACCGCGTCGATCTTGGCTTTTGACATGAAGGCGCGGAGGGCTTTGACGCGTTCGGCGACGCGTTCCGGCTCTGCCAGGGAATCGAAGGTTTGCAGCATGGGTGAGGTTCTAAGCGCGGGATCAAGGGATTTCAACGCCGCCTGAACGTCAGCGTCGACCAGCCGGTGATGCGGTCATGGCGCTGAAGCACAAAGCCGTGCGCGAGATAGGTGGCAATGACTTCAGGGGCTTGAGGTATGAGAATGCCAGAAAGGACCAGCGTTCCGCCGTGGAGGACGGCGCGCGAGATCGACGATGCGAGGTGGATCAGTGGTCCGGCCAGAATGTTGGCGACAAGAAAGTCGAATGGCGCGCGTTCGCGAACCTTCGGATGCCCGAGGCCATTACCGACGAACAGCGCTATGCGGCCGCCTGCGCCATTCAAGCGGACGTTGCCAGTTGCGACCTTGACCGATTGCGGGTCCATGTCGGCAGCGATAATGCGGGCATTGGGTAGGGCTTTCGCGACCGCAATCGCCAATACGCCGGACCCGCATCCCAGATCGAGTACGTTTGCAAACGTGCGTGCACGCGTCAGGCGGTCGATCGCCAGAAGGCATCCGAGCGTTGTCGCGTGGTGGGCTGTGCCAAAAGCCTCGCCGGCGTCGATCAGAATGGCGTTCGGGCCGTGCGCGACGCGACCGCTGTCGTGACTACCGTGTATCGTGAAGCGGCCCGCCGGCACGGGCGGAAGTGCTGCCTGCGAAATCGCGACCCAATTGAGGTCCGGCACCGTTTCGACCGCGAACGGCGGCAAGGACCATTCCACAAGCGGTGAGAGTTCAGCGGCGAGATCACGTTCTCCGGCATCGACGTCGAAATAGGCCTCGATGCGCCAGCGGTCCGGTCCATCCTCGAAGACCGTCAAGGCATCCGGGGGCGGCTCGAGCAGGTCTTGGATGGCGTTTCCGGTTGCGTACGCGAGGGCGCGATCGCTGAAAACAACTGCGAATTTTCTGAATGCCATGTGGGCGCTAAGGGTTAGGTACGGAGCGGCCCTCGAATTCATAGCCTTCCGACGTGATCGGGTCTGGCAGATGGTCGAGGAACAGGTCCCATTTGGCGTCGATGTGCTTCGCCGCCTCGGCCGGCGGCAAGGTGACAAATGTGCCATCGGGCTTTTCGGTAACGATTCCGTCGCGGATCAGCCGGTCGAGGGCGTCATCGATCTCGAAATCGATCTTCACACCAAACGTTTGCGTCAGATAATTTTCGATCGCCAAGTCGATAGAGGGCAAGTCGGCTCGGGTTGCTTGTTCCTTGGCTAGCACGCTGTAAAGGAGCATTTCCTCCTTCACATCTTCCTCCGCGCCGCGGGCAGCGATTTTCAGGATCACTCCGCGGTTGTCCGCCATGGTGTGGAAATAGAGGTTCTGCGCCATCACGACCATGTAACGCTGCTTCTGATTGAGGAAGCCCATGGCCTGCCGAACCGCGATGCCGCCGAGACCGGCCAGCGCACCAATCGCTGCGATCGGATTGCTGAGCAGCAGCGCGAGCTTGCCGGCTGCACCAACCGCGCCCATGCCAAGTCCACCGCCAGCGGTGACTCCAAGACGAAGTTTGTCCATAGCGCGGAAGCGAACTTCGGTGTTCGGAAACACCATCTCGAGGTCGGTACGCGGAATGTTTTTGAAGAGCTTCAGATATATATGCTTGTCGTTGATGCCGGGGGGCAGGTGCTGACGCCGCCGCTCGACCCAGCTTTCTGCTGCTTCGCGCGAAAGCTTTTTCTCGCGCATGACTTCTTCGACGCGGGCTTCGGCCGTCTTCAGCTTGAACATGAGGAACAAGCGCTGGAAGATCGGAACGTTGAATTCCTCTTTGCTCAGGAATTTGCGGAGACGACGCTTTTCGTAACGCTGGTTCGATGCGCCGCGATAATAAATTGCGATGCGCTCGAAGGCTTGCATGTCGACGAAGAGGTCAAGACCGTAATGGCTTTCGCGCGTCAGGATGATTTCGATATCGTTGGGATCGATGCGTTCGTAGTTCGCCCTGACGAGCAGGCTTTCGACGCCCTCGAAAATGCGATGTTGCAACGCGTCCCGCTCATCGTCTGAGAAGCTTCGCGTCATCAGCAGGTCGCTGTCGGGTGAGAATGCTTCGTAGCACTGATCGAGTTCCAGAAGCATCGCGAAGTATTGCTGCTGGCGCCAATAATCGAGGTAGCGGAAGAAGCGGCGGGCTTCGATGGCATGTCCCGGCGCCCAAAGGTGCTGTTTGGTCAGGCGGTCGAGCAAGGCGAAGCGCGTGACGGGAATGAATCGCTCGCGTTTGCGTTTTTCATCCGGTTCCAGGATATCGACCGGCTGCCTAACGCCTTCTTCCTGTTTCTCGGCCGGCTTGGCTTCAAAATCGGCGAGATCGCTGAGGCGCTGATAGAGGTTCTGCTTCCGACGCAATCGGCCCGCTCCCAAGTCCGCCGACGCCATAGTTCCACTCCCCGAACTTATGCTTCGAATTCAGTTTATTGCCTCGGGAACCTCATATCGACTCGCCGAAGATATTGTCGAGGGTGGCAGCACTTCATCGCCGAAAAATGACGTGGGGTGTTGCGCCGACTTGAGCGGCTCTCAGGCATTAATTCGGTTGATGATACACCACCAAATGCACGCATGCCTTGTGTAATTTGCGTTTATATCTTCTACTGTTGCCACAGTGCTGCCGATCTTCGGCTACGAACATGAACGCGCGGCACTAGAGGGGACATTGCGGGGGCGCAATTATGGGGGCTTTGCGTTTTTTGGCCTTGGGCTTTGCTGTGTGCATGGCTCTTACGAGCGGCGCTGGGGCAGACGAGCTCGTTCTACCTTATTCTTGTTCAATGGATAGAGGCGCACCACGCCTCTCTCCATCGGAAAATACGACCTATCAGATCATCGGACCGCGGCAGGACCAGCCGTTCACGGCTTGCTCCTCGTCGGCGGCGTGGACGTGTGAAACGATGATGGTTCACAAGTTCACGATTGACTGCGGCGGGCAACGCGTTCTTTGGGCGAGGGTTGCCGCATCGGCTCGGACCCTCGGGATCGCCATTCCGGATAAACTTCCGCCGGGATACGCGCCGGTGAGCCGTCTGCAAGGGCGCTTCATTCTGCCCGGGTTCGGAAAAACAACGACGATGCAGCGTGTCACGTCGGAAATGCTGTCACGCGACGCCGTTATAGAGCCGCCTTCGCCCCGCGCCGAGACCGAGGCCGCACCCTGGGTGACGGTGGTCGATCCGGCGGAGGCGGCGACAAGCTCCGGCGCTGGGACGGGTTCGGGCGATGTTCTGAAGGTGGCGGGTGTGGTTTCGACCCTGCTTGTCTCGCTGATGGGAGCCTGTCTGCTTCTCGTGCGGCGGCGGCAGTATGGCGCGTTCGAATATTCATCGGAAATGGTGGCGGGACCGGCTTCGGCAGTGGCTCGTATCTGGGAGCTGGCGCTCGCCCGGTTTTCAGCATTCCGCAAAAGCGTCGAAGACTGGCGGACGGCATCCCCGGGTGTCGATGAGTCATTCGATGCCGATGAAATCGCCGGCCTGCTCGAGTCCTTGCAGATGCGCCTGCATGAAACCGAGTATTCGGTGTCGGCGCTTCCTCGCGATCTTCTGCTTCGCGATGTGCTCACGACCGAGCTGGACGGCTTGCACGAACGCGTCGCCGATATGCGGCGCCGTGCTGAGCAAATGGGCGCGGAACGGCTGCGATCGGCCGTTCGCGCGATCATGCGGGATCTCGACCGCATCGGCAGAATCGTCGAAGGGGCGATGCCCATTTCGGACCCCGTTAATGCCGGACCCGCCGAGAGCGAGGTGCCGACGACGGCGTTCGAAGCCTACCGCGTTCTAGGGCTCAACACGAATGCGCCGGACGCAGCCGTGAAAAAAATCGTCGATGCGTTGCGGATGTCGTGGCACCCAGATCATGCGCGGGACGATGCCGATCGGCGCTATCGCGAGCAGCGGATCAAGCAGATCAATGCGGCGTGGGATTTGTTGAAGACCAAGACGGCGGCTGCCGCCTAGAAGACGATCGGAGCTCAGAAAACATAAACGGCATCGTTTGGATGACGATGCCGCCTAATTGAGCCCAAGTAATTTTTTTGTCGTCAAGAAGAGACGCGATGTGCGACCGGAAGATTGCGGACTTCCTCCGCGGTCAGCGGCTGCTGTATGTCTATCAACTCGTACTTCCGCCGGTTCGCCCGGCTCAAATCACGCTGTGCACCGATGCGCCGCTTCAGGACTTCCCCGCCCTTACCTTCGACGACGCCAATCTTACCCCTTAGAGGAAAGCGGTAAGTGCTCATGGATAGCTCCTTTCAAGGACTCTACCCTCCCTAACCAACAACCCCCGCCACAGTTTCATCCCCCCGCAATTATTTTTACAAATTATTTCAGATACTTACGCGCAAGGCATGCGTCATCAGCCGGTGACGTTCCGACATCGCAAAGTCCTGCTTTAGCTGATGAACCCCCACGCTCAACGAGCTGCGGAGAACAATGCTCTGGAATTACGGCAAGATGAAGAATTGAACGGCGAGAATAAGACGCCGTTTGAGTATTAACTATATACAGGCCGTCAGACTACGTCAACGAAGCTTGCCACAACGCGCTTCGTCGAGCCGTCGTCGAATTCGATCGTCAACTTGTTACCATCGACGTTCGTGACCGTTCCGAGCCCGAATTTTTCATGCCGAACGCGCGTGCCGGTTTTGAACGACGGCGCGTCGGCGGTCGATGCCGCGACGAGTTCGCCTTCAAGGGTCATCGGGCCGCGCGATCGCTTTTTCTGGTCGCTTCTGCTCCACGACGCTTGAGCGCGCTGCCAGCCCGGCGTGTTGTAACTCGATTTGAAAGGTTCGGCGCCGCCGGTGCGATCGAAGCGGCTCGGACCGAACGAGCCGCCAAAGCCGCCGAATGGATTTTGGCGGCCGCCGTAGGGCATTTCGCTTTCCACAATCTCGACTGTTGCTTCTGGTAGCTCGTCGACAAATCGTGACGGCAATGCCGACTGGTAAAGGCCGTGCGTGCGCCGGTTTTGCGCGAAGGAAATCTTGGCGCGACGTTTGGCACGCGTCAGGCCGACGTAGGCGAGGCGGCGCTCTTCCTCGAGGCCGGCTTTGCCGCTTTCATCCAGCGACCGCTGATGCGGAAAAAGACCTTCTTCCCAACCCGGCAGAAAAACGATGCCGAATTCCAGCCCCTTCGCGGCGTGCAACGTCATCAACGATACGCGATCTCCATCGCTGCCCTGGTCGGCGTCCATTACCAGCGACACATGCTCCAGAAAGCCCTGCAACGTGTCGAAATCGTGCATGAAGCGCACGAGCTCTTTGAGGTTTTCTAGGCGGGTCTGTGATTGCGGGCTTTTATCGGCCTGCCACATCGCGGTGTAGCCCGATTCATCGAGGATAAGTTCGGCGAGGTCGGTGTGGCGCATGTGCTCGAGATTGCCGCGCCAGCGCTCGAAAGATTGGGTGATATCGAAAAGCGATTTGCGCGCTTTCGGCGTCAGTTCGTCGGTTTCGACGATCTCGCGGGCGGCTTGATAAAGAGGTATAGAGCGGGCGCGGGCAAGCTCGTGAATACGCTTGATCGTCGTATCGCCAAGGCCTCGCTTCGGCACGTTGACGATGCGTTCAAACTTCAGATCGTTCGACGGGTTGGCAACGACGTCGAGGTATGCGATCGCGTCCTTGATTTCCTGGCGTTCGTAGAAACGCGGGCCGCCGATGACGCGATATGGCAGGCCAAGGGTAATGAAGCGATCTTCGATGGCGCGCATCTGCGAGGAAGCACGAACAAGAACGGCCATGTCGTTTAACCGTTCTTGCGCGCGCTGCAGATTTTCGATGTCTTCGCCGATGGCGCGCGCTTCAGCTTCGTCATCCCAGAAGTTCGCGATGTTGATTTTCGCGCCGGGAGCGCCGTCAGTGAATAGGGTTTTGCCGAGCCGGTCCTTGTTTTTTGCGATCAGGCCGGATGCAGCGGCAAGAATATTGGCGGTCGAACGATAATTGCGTTCGAGCCGGATGATCTTGGCGCCAGGGAAATCTTTCTCGAAGCGAAGGATGTTGTCGACCTCGGCGCCGCGCCAGCCATAGATCGACTGGTCGTCGTCGCCGACGCAGCAGATATTGGGCGAGCCCTGCGCCAGCAACCGGAGCCACAAATATTGCGCGACGTTGGTGTCCTGGTATTCGTCAACGAGGATGTAGCGGAAGCGGCGATGATAATCGGCCAGTACGTCCGGGTGCTGACGGAACAGCCGAATGCATTCAAGCAGCAGGTCGCCGAAATCGCAGGCGTTGAGATCCTTGAGCCGAGCCTGATAGGCCGCATAAAGCGCGGCGCCTTTGCCGGCGGCAAATGAGAACGATTCGCCCTCCGGAATTTTGTCCGGCGTCAGACCCCGGTTTTTCCAGCTGTCGATCAGACCGGCAAGCTGGCGAGCCGGCCACCGGTCCTTGTCTATACCGGCCGCTTCGATCACCTGCTTCAGCAACCGGACCTGGTCGTCGTCGTCGAGAATTGTGAAGCCGGGCTTCAAATCGACAAGTTCGACATGGCGGCGGAGAATCTTGACGCCGATGGAATGGAACGTTCCGAGCCATTGCATGCCTTCGAGCGTACCGCCAATCAGGGAGCCGATACGTTCGCGCATTTCGCGGGCGGCCTTGTTCGTGAAGGTCACCGCCAGGATCTGAGAAGGATAGGCACGCCCTGTTGCCAAAATGTGAGCGATGCGGGTGGTCAGAACGCGAGTTTTTCCGGTCCCGGCGCCAGCGAGTACCAGAAGCGGGCCTTCTGTCGTTTCGACGGCTTCGCGCTGCTCGGGATTTAGACCGTCCAGGTACGTCGGCTGACCGCGTGAAGCGGCAACGGCGCGCGCTGAAATCGACATGGCAGGCGCTGCACCTCCGCGCGGCTTCGTCGAAGGTGCCTCAGGAAGATCGAAGGGCGGCTCGTCATCGTCGTGCGGCAAATCTCCGCTGCCGGTCGTGTCCGGCTTCTGAATCGAGGTCATGGAACTCAGGTAAACCACCGTAGCTGATCGTACAACTGGGAGGTTCGGAACCGAGGGTTCAAGCAACAACAAACCGAAATCTGGCTTCAAAACTGTCAAACGCCTGGAAATGAGCCAAATTTCGAGTTCAGAGTGGGGCTTCGCCGTGGCATACAGGTGAGCGCGGCACGGGCGTCGCTCAGATCACGTCCGCCGGTGTGCTTTGCGTGTCGAACGCCGCTCTCAGAGACGTTCATGAACAACGGGCTACTATTTCTTGGCGGGCTTCTCGTTGCTATTCTCGCGGCGCTTTTTGCCGTGCCGAATTTCGTCGACTGGAACAGTTACCGGGGCGTGTTCGAGGAAGAGGCGTCCAAGGTTCTCGGCCGCGACGTTCGTGTGAGCGGCAACGTCAATGTAAAAATTCTGCCTGTTCCATACGTCCGGTTCGAGAAGATCCGCATCGCGAGCGTCACTGGGCAGACGGGCGAGCCGTTCGTGCGCGCCGACAGTTTCACGATGTGGCTTTCGGTGCCGACGCTTTTGCGCGGCGTCTTGGAGGCCAGCCAGATCGAGCTGGAAAAGCCGGTCCTCAGTCTCGCGGTCGACGACAAGGGCATCGGCAACTGGACGCTGTTGGAGCTGAAGCCCGGCGATCTGCCGTTCGTGCCGCGTGACGTGGCTCTGAGATCGGTGCAGATCACGGATGGGGCAATCTCCCTCTATAATCCGGCGTCGGTCCGGATCGCGGCGGTCGAAGGGATTGACGGCGTGTTCTCGGCAGACGGTCTCAAGGGGCCGTTCCGATACAGCGGTTCCGCCTCGTGGGGTGGGACGGATCACGACATCAAATTTGCCACCGACGTACCGGGGAGCGACGGTGCGTTCGCGCTCAAGCTTGTGGCGCGCTCGGATCGCTCGCCGAACATCTATACGCTTGATGGACGGGTTTATAATTTATCGGCCAACACAACGTTCAAGGGACAATGGTCGGGCAAGGTGCAAGTTCCTGGCAGCCCGACCGTCGCAGTTGCAGGGAAGGGACCGCCACCGCTTATCGACCTCAGATCGAACGTGACGGCGAACGCGCAGAGCGTGAAATTCGATGACCTGACGCTAACGGTCGATAACGCCGCGGCGCCGCAGACCATCTCAGGAAATGCGGTCGCCAGTTGGGCGTCCGCGCCCCGCTTCGATGTTTCGCTGAATTCTAAGTGGCTCGACATCGATTGGTTGGCGGGAGCGGGTAATGGCAGCGCCGGGTTCTCGAAGCTCGAGCAACTTGCGCTGGGATTGATGCAATCGGTCGCGAGCGACAGAACGGCTTCGGCCAAGATCAATCTTGAACAAGTGAAGATCGGCGGCGAGAACGCGGGCGGGCTTTCGATCGACGCCGACAGGCAAGGCAGCATCACGCACTTCAAGACCTTCAAGATCAGCTTGCCCGGCGGATCGCGGCTCGATTTGGCAGGTGATCTTAAAAACAGCGAAGGCAAGCTGAGTTTCCGCGGCGACGGTTTCATCGGTGGAAGCAGCTTCGGCAGGTTCAATGCATGGGCCGAGAAATCAGGCATTCCGATCGACGTCAACGCCGATGGTTCGTATTCGGCGGCAGGCAAGCTCGAAATCGATGGAACGCGATTTTTTCTGACCAATGCCTCTGGCGATATTTCCGGGCGGCCGCTTGCCGGTGAACTTAAGATCACGCGCGGTGATCGTGAGCGCACCGAACTGACGCTGCAGGCCGCGAACCTCGATACGCAAGAGGTGTTTCCGAAGACCGTCGCGGCGCTGAGAGCCAAATTCAGGCAGTCTCTCGGATTGGCGTCGCGGGACGAGGACCGAGGGGCGATAGACAATCTGCCCGGAGATGTCAGGCTTCGTGTGATTGCGGGACGATTGACCGATGGAGACGACAGCTATCGAGATGTCGATGTGTCGTTCGTTCTTGAAGGGCAAAAGCTGAGCTTGCCTGTCGCGAAATTGACGACGGACAGCGGACTCGAAATCGGACTTGAAGCGCGCATCGATGCCCACGACGGCAATCAGGTGGGAACGCTTGCCTACGATCTCGTCGGGCCTTCACCCGATGCGATGCAGGATCTCGTGCGCAAGGCCGGCCTCGCCGGCATCATCGGCGAAGACCGCTTCAAGGGATTGAAAGAGGGAAAGATCGCGGGCCTTGTCCGTCTTGGCGCGCGGGGGCCTCAGACGGCGGACGTGACGTTGGACGGACTTCTCAACGGCGCGAAGCTCGATGGCGGTGCGGAATTCGACGGAGGCTTGGAAGGCTGGCAGACACATCCGAGCCGATTGCATGCGACGCTTGATTCTCCATCGTTCGCCAATGTGCTCGCGATCCTAGGGCGCGAGGGCGGTCAAGGTGCTGCGGCTCCGGCGTCTGCGACCATCATTGCGGCTGGGACGCTCTCGTCCGGTTCGATGTCGCAAGTCGAAATCTCGTCGCAAGATCTCAACATGCGGTTTCAGGGGCGCGCGCAGTGGCCGCAGAAGTCGGATCTGGCTTTGAGCGGCGCTTTAGATGTCAAGGCGGCTCGGACCGATGAGGCTTT
This sequence comes from Hyphomicrobium sp., assembly GCF_047600905.1. GTDB lineage: Bacteria > Pseudomonadota > Alphaproteobacteria > Rhizobiales > Hyphomicrobiaceae > Hyphomicrobium_B. Next base: position 3,730,008 of record NZ_JASGKD010000001.1, read on the forward strand.
GGCTGTCGCGGGATTATCATTGCCGGACGGCGTGGCCAGCGTCGGTGCGAAGGGCACATTGAATCTCAACCGGGATAAAGGCTCTTGGTCGCTCGCTGCGCAAAACTTCTTGTTGGGATCATCGCTGCTATCGGGACGCGTGACGGTTTCGCCCGGCGCCGGGGCGATGCAAATCGGCGGCGATGTCGTTGCTGATCGTGTCAGCGTGCCAGGATTGCTTTCGGCCGTGACCGATGCGCCGCCTGTGCCGGCGCCTGTTCCCGTAACAGCGAAGGGCGGGGCGACCGAAGTGATGGCCACACCGGCGATCTGGCCGGAAGGCCTTTTTGATTTCGCGGCGCTGGGAAATACGACTGCGTCGGTGAAGGTGGGCTTCAAGGCTCTTGAAATCAACGGCGGGCTCGCAACCGGCAGCGGCACGATGAACGTATCGATCAAGCCGGGAAATCTGACTGTGGCCAATCTCATTGCGCAGGCAGCGGGAGGGCAACTGTCAGGCGACGCCAAGCTCGAGAAAGTTGCGAATGGCGTTGCCTTCGTCTCCGATCTGAAACTCGATCAAGCAAAGTTGGCGTCTATCAATTCGGGCGGCAATGGGATCGGAACGTTTCAGCTTCGCACCGAAGGTCGCGCGCAGAGCCCGGCGGGGTTGATTGCGGTTATGACGGGATCGGGGAGCGCAAAGTTCGCAGGGGCCGAAATGTCGGGCCCATCGGCCGAGACGGTGGCCGATGTCGTGGATAGCGTCTTCTCGGGGAGAGTTGCAAACGATGCGCAGGCGATCGCAAATTCTCTCGTTGCTGCGGTCGGATCGTCGAGGATTCCGCTCGCAAACCGTAACTTCGCAATCGCGGTTTCGGACGGCACGCTGAAAATCAGCGACATGAACTTTGATGCTCCCGACGGAAATGTCGAAGGCGCAGTCACGGCCGATCTGGCAAGCCTCGCCATGAATGCGTCCTTCCAGGTAACGACCGTCGTTCGTAATGCGTTGCCTGCTGCCGCGCCTTCGCCGGGCCGCACTCGTCCGGACCCGAAGGCGCCGCTGCCGCCCGCAACCATTCTCTACAGCGGAAGCCTGGATCATCTTGCGGCTGTGTCTGTCAACGCCGATGCAGGCGATCTGCAGCGCGAGCTTGCAGTGCGCCAGATGGAACGCAACGTCGATGAACTCGAACGGGTTCGCCGGGCGGATGAAGAACGGGCACGGCTCGAAAAGGATATGGAACGGAAGCGAAGAGAGGCCGCTGAGCGAGCTGCTGCGCAACAGAAGGCGCTTCAACAGCAATTGCCGCCCGTTGTTCCAGAGTCGGCGGGAACCGCCAATCCGTCTGCAAGCCGGCCCGACCAGGACAACTTCTGGACGCCAGAGTCAGCGCCTGCCGGAGCGGACGGCCAGTCATCGGACCGCTCGACGCCCGAGCCGCAGCCGCAGCCGCAAGGTTCAATCGCGCCGGCCGATGGCGTCGGCAACAGCAGCCAGACTGCAACGGGTCAGCAGGGTCAGCAGGTTGTCATCGATCCGGCGACCGGGTTGCCGGTTGCAAAGCAGGCCGCTGCCGTGAAGCCGGCGACGGCGCGACCCAATTCGTTGCCGTCGAAGCCCGTCAAGCGGCGAACGTCATCGGACGAAGTTATGAAGTCGCTGGGCGGATTCCCGTGATCGCCGCGTGTTAAGCCGCCCTACAGCGCGGCTCAATTGTCATCCATCTTGAGGGCGTTGATGAACGCCTCCTGCGGGATTTCGACCTTGCCGAATTCGCGCATCTTTTTCTTGCCGGCTTTCTGCTTGTCGAGCAGCTTGCGCTTTCGCGTGATGTCGCCGCCATAGCACTTGGCGAGCACGTCCTTGCGCAAGGCGCGGATCGTTTCGCGAGCAATGACTTTGGCGCCGATGGCAGCCTGAATCGGAATCTGGAACAGGTGCGCCGGGATCAGCTCTTTCAGCTTCTCGCACATCGAGCGGCCGCGGCTTTCGGCGCGTGAGCGATGGACAATGATCGAGAGCGCGTCGACGGGCTCGCCGTTGACGAGGATCGACAACTTGACCAGATCACCCTCTTCATAGTCCTTGATGTGATAGTCGAACGAGGCATAGCCGCGTGAGACGCTTTTGAGGCGATCGTAGAAATCGAAGACAACCTCGTTCAAGGGAAGCTCGTAGACGACCATGGCGCGGGAGCCTGCGTACGTCAGCTGCTTCTGGCGGCCGCGGCGATCCTGGCAGAGTTTCAGAACGGCGCCCAGGTATTCGTCGGGGACAAGAATGGTTGCTTCGATCCAAGGTTCTTCGATGTGGTCGATTTTGACAACGTCGGGCATATCGGCCGGATTGTGCATCTCGAGCATCGTGCCGTCGTTCATGTGCACGTGATAGATGACGCTCGGAGCGGTCGTGATGAGATCGAGGTTGAACTCGCGCTCGAGCCGCTCGGTGATGATTTCAAGATGAAGAAGTCCGAGAAAGCCGCAACGGAATCCAAATCCCAGAGCAGCCGAGCTTTCCGTCTCGAACGAAAAGCTCGCGTCGTTGAGGCGAAGCTTCGCCATCGCATCGCGCAGGTCTTCGAAGTCGGCGGCGTCGACGGGAAAGAGGCCGCAGAAAACCACGGGCTGCGCCGGTTTGAAGCCGGGTAGCGGCTCAGGCGTCGGATTTTTTTCATCGGTGATGGTATCGCCGACCCTGGTATCGGCGACTTCCTTGATCGCGGCGGTGAAGAAGCCGATCTCTCCCGGGCCGAGCTGTTCAAGCATTTCCTGCTTCGGACGGAAGATGCCGACACGTTCGAGCTGATAGACGGCGCCGGTCGAGAGCAGCTTCACGCGCTGTCCCTTCTTCAACGTACCGTCGATGATGCGTGCGAGGACGACGACGCCGAGGTAGGCGTCATACCAGCTGTCGACGAGCATGGCTTTGAGCGGCTTCGATGCATCGCCCTTAGGCGGCGGCAGCCGTTCGACAATAGCTTCGAGTACGGCTTCGACGTTGAGCCCTGTCTTGGCGGAAACGCCAATAGCACCGGATGCATCGATGCCGATGACGTCTTCGATCTGCTTTTTCACACGGTCTTCATCTGCGGCCGGTAGATCGATCTTATTCAGTACCGGCAGGATCTCGAGGTTGTTGTCGAGCGCCTGATAGACGTTGGCGAGCGTCTGCGCTTCGACGCCCTGGCTTGCGTCAACCACCAGGATGGCGCCTTCACAGGCGGCGAGAGAGCGCGAGACTTCGTAGGCAAAGTCGACGTGTCCAGGCGTGTCCATCAGATTGAGCTGATAGAGCTCGCCATTTTTGGCTTTGTAGTCGAGACGGACCGTCTGCGCCTTGATGGTGATGCCGCGCTCGCGCTCGATGTCCATCGAGTTCGAGGATCTGCTCTTTCATCTCCCGGTTCGAGACGTTGCCGCAGAGCTGTATCAGCCTGTCGGACAAGGTCGATTTGCCGTGATCGATGTGCGCGATGATCGAGAAATTTCGAATATGGGAAGTGGCTGTCATGGGGCGGGCTCATAGCACCCGGAACTGACCGGCAAAAGGGGCGTTAAGGCTTTGGGCAGCCTTGCGTGCCGTTTTGATCGCCGCATGCACCATAAGATGTCTGGCAAGTGGGGAGGGGGTGTGTAAAATTAGCCCAAACCAGCCTGTTGATGCGGATCAGTATCCTTGGAGAAGCGAAATGGCGAATTCCCCGTTTGAGGCCAATCCGGCTTTCACGAAACTCGGCGAAGATGCCAAGAAGGCCGTCGTACAGGCATTTGACGCCATGTCGAACTGGCGGGCGGAACTCGCCGAGCTGGGCGAAAAGAACAGCAACGCCGTCTTCGATAAGATGGCTGAAGCTGCAAAGTCGCTCGGATGGCCGACGGATTTCGTCGAATTAAGCCGAAAGCAGATGCAAAGCGCATCGAAACTGCAGCTTCAGGCGGTCGATCAGGTTATGGACGTATGGGAGAAGCAGGTGAAGGCGTTCGGTGCGCCGGGCCAGTTCCCCAATTTCCCGAACTTCTCCAGTGTGCCAGGTTTTGGTGGCGGCATGCCGCAGTTCCCTGCTGGTGGTGCCGGCTTCCCGGGGCTCCCTGATTTCGGAGCAGGCGCTACGAACCCCATCCAGTTTTGGATGCAGGCTGCCGAAATGTGGCAGAAGGGCTGGCAGCAGGCGATCGCAAGCTGGACGGAAGCGCAGCAAAACGCGATTAAATCCGCCACCAAGTCGAATTCACGCTGAACCGCGAACATTCGTCGGATTAAAGAGCGCCGGTCCATCTGGGCCGGCGCAATTGTATCCGGAACGGCGTCAGGCGAGGTGCGGCGCGGATGCCCTTGCTCAATACCTGCCTCGAGCGCTATATTAGAACTATTCTAATAAATGGCTTTTGGCTTCCATGCGTCGCTTCACCGATCTTGATCAGCGCGAGATCCTGGCTCTCGCCATTTCGCTCGAGGAAGAGCACAGCAGAATCTATGCGGATTATGCTGCGGGTCTCAGCGCTGAGTATCCGGCGACGGCCAAGGTCTTCAGCGAGATTGGCGAGGAGGAAAGCGCGCATCGCCGCTGGCTGATCGAGCTTTTTCAGAAGAAATTCGGCAATCACATTCCACTCATCCGGCGCCATGACGTCGCCGGGCTTGTGCGGCACGATCCAATCTGGATGGTGCGTCCGCTCGGGATCGAGAAGGTCCGCCATCAGGCTGAGGAAATCGAAGAAGAGACGCGCGAGTTCTATGCATCGGCGCTGAAGCGGGCCACGGACGCCGACATTCGTAGGTTGCTCGGCGATTTGATGGATGCCGAAAGTCGCCATATCGGCATCGCGCAGCACCTTTCCGATGTTCAGCTGACGACGGAGGCGCGCTCAAGCGAAGCGGAATCTGCGCGCCGCTCGTTCGTTCTGCAGTACGTGCAACCCGGGCTGAACGGGCTGATCGACGGATCGATTTCGACGCTCGCGCCCATCTTCGCCGCAGCGTTCGCCACTCACAACACGTGGCAGACGTTTCTTGTCGGCATCGCCGCGTCGATCGGTGCGGGGATTTCTATGGCGTTCGCGGAAGCCCTTTCAGATGACGGGCAAATCTCTGGCCGCGGCAATCCATGGCTGCGTGGTTCGGTGACCGGCGTGATGACGACGGCCGGAGGGCTCGGTCACACGCTGCCCTATCTCATATCCGATTTCCGGACGGCGACGACGATCGCGATCGCGGTGGTCTTTGTCGAACTCTGGATCATCGCGGGTGTGCGTTCGCGGTTCATGGATACAGCGTTCTGGCGAGCGGCTGTGGAGGTAGTGGCTGGTGGCCTTATTGTCTTCGGCGTCGGCATTCTGATCGGCAGCGCTTAGAAGCCGACGTAGCGATGGCCTCATTCAGGCCATAGTCTCTTGACGCTGTCCTGACTGCCGGCAATGTGCTGGCCTTACGTCAACGGCCGAAGGCATCCCCCCCATGCGCGCAGGTTTTATCGTTTCAGCGATAGCATCACTTCTGCTTGCGGGTATCTCCGCAAGCGCCCATGCCGAAAATACCCCGCCACCACCTGCCAACAAGCGCAACTGCAAGAATACCGTGCCATTCGACCGCTGGTTGGCGGATTTCAAACGGGAGGCGATCGCTGAAGGCATCCGCCCGGAAACGATCGAAGAGACGATCGGTGGGATGACGCCGGACCAAGGCACGATCGCACGCGACCGCAAACAGGGCTTCTTCTCGCAGACCTTCATCGATTTCTATTTCAAGCTCGCGACGAAGAACCGGGAGCAGACGGGGAAGACGTTCCTCAAGCGCTACAAACCAATTTTCGACCGTGCGGAGAGTGAATTCGGTGTGCCGGGACCTGTCATCACGGGCTTCTGGGCGCTTGAAAGCGATTTCGGTGGCGGCATGGGCAACTTGCCCGTGCTGCGTTCGCTGGTGACGCTGGCCTGGGATTGCAGGCGCGGCGATTTCTTCCGCGGAGAACTCAAGGCGGCGATGAAGATCGTCGAGCGTGGCGATCTGACGCCTGACCAGATGATCGGGTCGTGGGCCGGAGAGCTTGGTCAGACGCAGTTCCTGCCGCAGCATTATCTGAACTACGGCGTCGATTACGATGGTGACGGACGCGTCGATCTCATTCACGACAATGCCGACGTCATCGGCTCGACCGCGAAGTTTCTATCGTCGATGGGATGGAAGCGGGGCGAGCCTTGGATCGAACAGGTTAGGCTGACGAAATCGCTTCCGTGGGAGAAAGCCGACCTCGCGATCAAGCTACCGCGTTCGCAATGGGTCGCCTGGGGCGTCAAGGGTGTCGGCCAGGACTTGCCGTCGGATGATCTGCCGGCATCGCTGGTGCTACCGATGGGCCGCGATGGCCCGGCTTTTCTTACGTATCCGAATTTCGACGTCTATACGCAGTGGAACCAGTCGCTGACGTATGCTCTCACCGCAGCGCATCTCGCCGCGCGCATGGGCGGGGCGCCGAACCTTTCTAAGGCCAGCGGCAACGTTCCTTCGCTAAGCTACGAGCAAATCAAAGAGCTGCAGAGCCTACTGAAGCGGCGTGGTTACGACGTCGGCGAAGTCGACGGAAAGCTCGGTGCCGGAACGCGCAAGGCCGTCAAGGACATGCAGATGAAGTTTGGGCTGCCGGCGGACAGCTATCCGTCGGCGGAGCTGCTTACCGCGCTGAGAGAGCGGAGTTAGCGGGGGTGTTGATCCTCGGCTTTATGCTGGGGATCCATCGGCCAGCAGCCCAAGACGTCGCGATGTATCCTCGGGACAAGCCCGAGGATGACATCGTCGGGTGCGGAGCAACTACAGCTCCTGCTGCGACCGCCAACAAATCAGTGCAGCTTGACCTGCGGTTCGGTGCGGCGCGTCAGCAGGCGCGAGATGGTGTCAAGAAACACCTTCACGTAACCGTAGAGCGCAATCTCGTGCATCTTATAAAGCGAACGATACATGATCTTCGCGAACCAGCCTTCGATGCGCAGAGACTTGCCTTCGATGAAGCCCATCAGATTGCCGACAGTCGAATATTTACCGAGCGACACCAGCGAACCGAAGTCGTGATATTTAAACGGCGGTAGATCGGTTTCGCCGCGCATGCGCCGCACCAGCAGTTTGGCGACGTGGCTTGCTTCCTGATGCGCAGCCTGAGCACGCGGTGGAATGGGTGCCGTCTCGCCATCGGGCACCAGATAGGCCGCATCGCCAATGACGAAGATGTCATCGTCGCGGGTCGTCTGCAGCGTCGGCTTGACGACGAGTGTGTTCATGCGGCTGACCTCGAGCCCATCGAGCTTCGCCAGCACGTCCGGACCCTTGACGCCAGCGGCCCAAACCACGAGTTCGGATGGAATGAAATCGCCATTGGCGAGCGTCACCCCTTCCTTGTTGACGTTGGTTACGGGACTGCCTGTCCGGACCTCCACACCGATGCCATTTAAAATATCGGTCGTCGCCTTCGAAAGACGTTCGGGAAGCGCCGGCAGGATGCGCGGAGCGGCTTCGATCAGGGTGATCTTGAAGTCCTTCTCGGGATCGATCTTGTCGAGGCCGAATTCGACAAGGCCGCGGGCGGCGTGGTGCAGTTCGGCGGATAATTCCGATCCCGTTGCACCAGCGCCGATAATGGCAACGTGGAGCTGACCCGGCCGGACGGGGCCCGGCTGCGCATAGGCGCGGACGCAGGCATTCAGAAGTCGCCGATTGAAGCGCTGGGCCTGCTCGGGCGTATCGAGCATGATGGCGTTTTCCTTGACGCCCGGCGTGTGAAAGTCGTTCGAGATGCTGCCGATTGCGATGACGAGCGTGTCGTAGGGGAACCAGCGATCCGGCGTGATCTCGCGGCCGTCCTCGTCATAGGTCGCGGCAAGGTGCACGCGCTTTCCGGCGCGGTCGAGGCCGATCATCTCGCCGTAACGATAGCGGAAGCCGTGCCAGTGCCCTTGTGCCTGATACGGCAGTTCGTGACGGCCGGTATCCATGCTGCCGGCTGCGATTTCATGCAGCAGTGGTTTCCAGATGTGCGTGCGGGCGCGATCGACGAGGGTGATCTCGGCCTTACCGGATTTGCCAAGCTTGTCGCCAAGTTGTGTCGCGAGTTCAAGACCGCCTGCGCCGCCGCCGACGATGACGATGCGGTAGGGCTTCTTGTCTGTCGCACTTTCGGCTTGAGTCGTCGTCGCGGGGGGGAGCGAATTCATCTTGGCCTCATGCGCATGCCGCGGCGACGGCTTTAAGAACGCAACTCGCCGCCAGTCGCCTTTTTAACATCCGTAATTATTTTTTGCGTGATCGTTTCAATAGCCTGATCGGTGAGGGTTTCGGTCGCAGGTTGAATCGTCACTTCGATGGCAATTGACTTCTTGCCTTCGGCCGCAAGGCTTCCGCCTTCGAATACGTCGAACACATTCACGGCCCGGATCAACACCTTGTCCGAATTCACGGCCGCTTTCACGACGTCTCCGGCGGCAACGTCCTTGGCGACGATGAAGGCCAAATCTCGCGTTACCGGCAGCAGGTCGGAGGCGGTCAGCGGCGCTTTGGCGCGCGACTTCTTCTTCTCGGGCGGCAGGGCGTCGAGGAAAATCTCGAATGCTGAAACGGGTGCTTCTACATCGAGCGCTTTCAGCGTCGCGGGATGGACTTCACCAAAGTATGCGAGCACGGTTTTGGGGCCAAGCTTCAACGCGCCCGACCGGCCGGGGTGATACCAGTGCGGCGCGTCACGCGTGATCTGGGCCTTGGCCGGATCAATGCCGAGTGCCGAAAGGGCGGCTAAGACATCGGCCTTGACGTCGAAAACTCCGACCGGCGCGGCGTTGCCGTCCCAATGGCGTCCCGAACCAGTAAAGTGTGCGGTTCCGGCGCGGACTCCGGCGGCGCTCAAATACTGGTCTTCCGGCTTTTCGCCGCGATAGGCTTGGCCGAGTTCGAACAGCGCGACATCGGCGGCGCCGCGGTTGCGGTTTCTCGTGACCGACGTGAGCAGCCCCGGCAACAGCCCTGGGCGCATCGACGACATATCGACCGAGATCGGGTTCGCGAGATCTAGCGCCGGCGTGCCGCCGCCGAAATGTACGGCTTGGTCCTTGGTGATGAAGCTCCAGGTCACGGCTTCGACAAAGCCACGAGCTGCGAGCAGTCTGCGGGCGCGGCGGGCTCGCTTTTGCTTTTCGGTGAGGACGGCGCGGGTAATGCCCTCGTCGCGCGGCAGCGGTGTCGCCGGAATGCGGTCGAGACCGGCGATGCGCACGACCTCTTCGACGAGATCGGCAGGGCCGTGGACGTCGGGGCGCCAGGTCGGCACCGTCACCTTCGCGGCGTTGGGTTTGCCGGCGATGGTGAATCCAAGCGCCTTCAGGATATCAGAGATCTCTGCGTCCTTGAGTTTCACGCCCGACAGCTTTTCGACGTGCGCAAAATCGAAAGCGATGACGCGCTCTTCAATCGGCTCCTTGCCGGCGACTTTCGCTTTCGAGGCTTCGCCGCCGCAGAACTTCATGATCATATCGGTCGCGAGATCGAGACCCGGGCGTTCGGATGCAGGATCGACGCCGCGCTCGAAGCGGTAGCGAGCATCGGTGACGAGGCCGGTCTTGCGGCCGGTGGCGGCGGTGCGAACCGGATCGAAATAAGCGCTTTCGATCAAAACGGCCTTGGTCTCGAATGTGGAGCCGGTGCTTTCGCCGCCCATGACGCCACCGAGACCCAGTGGACCTGTATCATCGGCGATTACGCACATCGTGTCGTCGACCGCATATTCCTTGCCGTCGAGTGCCAGGAATTTTTCGCCGTTCTTGGCAAGACGGGCGTGCAGTGCGCCTTTGATCTTTTGCGCATCGTAGACGTGCAGCGGCCGGCCGCGATCGAGCGAGATGTAATTGGTGACATCGACGAGGGCGTTGATCGGGCGAAGGCCCGCAGCCTTCAGCCGGTTCTGCATCCAGTCGGGCGACGGACCGTTCGTAACGTTGCGGATCGTGCGCGCAGCGAACACCGGGCAGGCGTCGGCCGTCTCGGGGGTGAACTCAAGCTTGACCGGGATTTTGCAGTCGAAGGTTTCATTGAGCGGCGCAAGTTTCGACTCGGGCTTCAATGTGCCCATGCTAGCCGCGGCGAGATCGCGGGCGATGCCTCGAACGCCTGTGCAATCGGGGCGGTTCGGCGTCAACTTCACTTCGATGATCGGATCGTTCAGACCGGCGGCATTGATATAGGCTTCGCCGACGCGATCGGCCCACTCGGAGGGTAGCTCGAGGATACCGTCGCTTTCTTCGGAAAGCTCGAGTTCGGCGGCGGAGCACATCATGCCGTTGGAAACGACACCGCGAACGGGCTTCTTTTCGAGCGTGATTTTCGAACCGGGAATGTAGGTGCCGAGCGGGGCAAAGACGGAGACGAGCCCCACGCGCGCGTTCGGGGCACCGCAGACGACTTCCATCAGCGGCTGGCCCTTGGCGATCTCGACCTGCACGACCTGCAGCTTGTCGGCGTTGGGATGTTTCTTCGCTTCGACGATGCGCGCGACCTTGAAGGCTCCAAGCGTCTTGCCCGGATCTTCGACGCCTTCGACCTCAAGGCCGATGGCCGACAAGGTGGTGGCAAGCTCATCGACGGACTTGTCCGTGTCGAGGTGATCTTTGAGCCAGGAGAGCGTGAATTTCATTTCGTCGGTCTCGCACGCAGGATTCCCCTCCCCAGCGGGGAGGGGGTGGGGTGAAGCAGCAGCACGGTCATAGCGGTTTCATTCCTGTTTCACCACAGCCCCAAGGGCGGTCAGAATTTCTAGAACGACACCGTCCAGATGATCAGTCACATCGCCATTTCCGAAACGCAGCACGCGATAGCCAAGCCAATGGAGACGCGCATCGCGCTTGGCGTCGGAGCTGCTATTTTCGGGCCATTGATGCTGCATGCCATCAACTTCGATAATCACCTTCTGAGCGAGACATGCAAAATCAACGATGAACTCTTCGATCGGATGCTGTTTGCGGAAGTGATAGCCTTGTGGCCGCAATTTCCGGAGTTCGTTCCAAAGACGCTTCTCCGCTGGAGTGAGAGTTTTGCGAAGATGACGAGCGGTTTCGTTGGCCATTCGCTTGCGTTTTCACCCCACCCCTGCCCCCTCCCCTGAGGGGAGGGGATACGTTGAGTGCATTCAACGCCGCGATAATCACGACGACAACCCGCCGCCGAGGGTGGGGACGTCGAGCATCGAGAAGCCGTAGTGGCGGAGCCATTTGAGGTCGCCAGAGAAGAACGAGCGCAGATCGGGGATGCCATACTTCAGCATCGTCAGACGATCGAGGCCGACGCCGAAGGCAAAGCCCTGGTATTTCTCCGGATCGAGGCCGCAGTTTTTCAGCACGTTGGGATGGACCATGCCGCAGCCGAGGATTTCCAACCATTGGCCCGGCTTGCCGATCGCTTCGGCGCCGATGTCGACTTCCATAGACGGCTCGGTGAACGGGAAGTGCGAAGCGCGGAAACGCATCTTCACTTCATCGACCTCGAAGAAGGCCTTGCAGAACTCCTGCAGGACCCATTTCAGGTGGCCTATGTGCGTCGTCTCGTCGATGACCAGGCCTTCGACCTGGTGGAACATTGGCGTGTGGGTTTGGTCGCTGTCCATGCGATAGACGCGGCCGGGCGCGATGATGCGGATCGGCGGTTTCTGCGAGACCATCGTGCGGATCTGCACGGGGCTTGTGTGCGTGCGCAGCAGTAGTCGCGAGCCGTCCGCATTCGGCGAGAAATAGAACGTGTCGTGATCCTGGCGCGCGGGATGCTCGGCCGGGATGTTGAGCTTGTCGAAATTCATCTCGTCGGTCTCGATGTCCGGACCTTCGGCGACGGAGAAGCCCATGTCGGCGAAGATTTCGATGACTTCGTCGAGGACCTGGGAGACGGGATGGACGCGGCCCTCGGAAATAGGGCCAAGCCGGACAGGCAGTGTAATGTCGGCGCGCTCGGTTTTCAGCCGTTCGTCGAGGGCAGCGGTTTCGAGCGTCGCCTTGCGGGTATCGAGCGCCTCCGCAACTTTCGTCTTCAGTGCGTTGACGGTCTGGCCGAACGTTTTGCGCTCTTCCGGGGGAAGCGAGCCGAGCTTGCTCATCAGTTCGGAGACGCGGCCCTTCTTGCCGAGGGCTGAGACACGAACGGCATCGAGGGCGCCAAGATCGCCGGCAGCGGCGATTTCGGCGAGCAAGTCGGTTTCTAAGGTGGTGAGATCAATTGTGCCGCTCATTCAATTCTCCTCGCCGGGGCAAGATCCCGGTACGCATCCCCTCCCCAGCGGGGAGGGGTTAGGGGTGGGGAGACCACGCGAGTATGATGTGAATGGCTGCGTAAACGGCGCTTATTCGCTTGAACCTTCACCCCACCCCCGGCCCCTCCCCTGAGGGGAGGGGAGCAGGAGAAGCGAAGATCGGTCGCTTTGGTTGTGCGTTTAAGCTGCCTTCTTGGCGTAATCTCAGGCGGCCTTCGCGACCGGCGAAGAGGCTGCAGCAGCGGCCTTGTCGACGAGTGCTTTGAAGCCTGCGGGATCGTTGATGGCGATGTCCGACAGAACCTTGCGGTCGACCTCGATGCCGAGGTTCGAAAGGCCGTTGATAAATCGGCCGTAGGTCAGGCCATGCTCGCGGACGGCAGCGTTGATGCGCTGGATCCAGAGAGCGCGGAAGTTGCGCTTGCGACGTTTGCGGTCGCGGTAGGCGTACTGCTGCGACTTCTCAACCGCCTGCTTGGCGACACGGATCGTATTCTTGCGACGGCCGTAAAAGCCTTTCGCGGCCTTGATGACTTTCTTGTGCTTGGCGTGGGCGGTAACGCCACGTTTGACGCGGGCCATGGGATTGCTCCTAGAACTTCAAGATGGGGTGAGCTGAATTGTGCCGCCGCGAGGGCCGGCTCCCGGAGGGAGTTGCACGCGGCCAACCAAAACTCAGCGGCTGTAGGGCATGTACTTCTTGACGATCTTGGCGTCAGAGTCGTTCAGCACGCCCGTACCGCGGGCCTTCTGAATGAACTTCGCCGTGCGCTTGATCATGCCGTGACGCTTGCCGGCCTGGGCCGCAACAACCTTGCCCGTTCCGGTCATCTTGAAGCGCTTTTTTGCGCCGCTCTTGGTCTTCATCTTAGGCATTTTGCTTGTCCTAATTATCGCTCACGGGCCGTACCGGATGCTCGCGCTGACGCGCTTGCCTCCTGGCCCTCCGCGGGGGCGGCGCTCGCGCCGGGCCGCCTTGCGGCCTCGGACCTGAAGGTCCGAAGTGCGGAGGCGAGCTTGGAGGCGCTGCGTGCCTAGGTTCGTTTCGAACCGAAGTGCGATCACCGGAAGGCAATTGCACTCTCGGCCACATCTCTGCGACCGGACCTGCGAAGGGATGCTTTTTGCGGTTTCCGCTTGTTTTTCAAAAGCATAAGAACCGCCACGGCATGCCTCGCCGGGCGGCTCTGAGGGCGGTTTATACGGAAATGTCGGGCAGTCTGCAACACCTTCCGCAAATGTTGAGCTTTTAGCAACGACACCGCTGGCTTTCGTCGCGCCCCTGCGAAATTCCGTGTGCATACCACTGAACCAAGTACAAGGTTAATGCGTTGGGTAGGCGGCAAAACGCAAGGGGAGACGGGGCGTGCGGCAGATCATCGATCAAATCGTAAATTTGCTCCAGCAGGGCATCACCGCGATTTTCAAGTTCGTCGACTTGGTGTGGCAGTGGTCGTTCGGACAGATGTTCGCGATCTTTCAATCGAACTGGCAGGCGCTTCCGGTATGGAAGATTGCTGTGCTGGCGATCGTCGTCATTGCGATCATCTATGTGCTCTATCGCGGCTTCTTCCAGCTCTGGCATGCTGCCGAGCAGATCTTCAAGGCGTTCGTCGAACTGCTGATGGTGCTGGTCTCGGTACTTCCGTACGTGCTGCTTGCTGGACTGATCGCGGCAGCCGGCAGCTATGTCATCCAGCACGTCAACATCTAGATCTGGCGGCCGGTTGCCTCATTGAAATCCTGATCCGCTGTTGCGGCTCGCGCGTTCTTGCTGAAGACGACGCGCGAGCGAACCCAGTAGAGCGACACGAAGCAAACGAGGATCGAGATCACTTTGCCTTCGATCGGCAGCAAGTGCATCTCGTGCACGGTCAGCCATATGACGAAGGCGGTTATGGCCAGGCCCAGAACGGCGACGGCAACGAATTCCAGGAAGAGGCGATGTTCCGTCTTGTGCGACATGTCGTGACGAAAGACGAAATTCCTCGTCAGCCAAAAGTTCACGATCGTCGCGGTGGAATAGGCAATCACGCTTTGCACGATCGGCAGGCCGAAAATGTGCGTTAGGGTCAGGAAGATCGCGGTGTCAACGATCGTCGCGCTCAGATTTACGCTTGTGTACAGCAACGCGTGACGAACGTTAGGGTGCATTTCAAAAGCCTTCTTGCCGATGTGCCAGACGATGAAAAGACTGAAAACAGGTGCGAAATGTTTTTGCTGTCCCGAGGGAAACACCTAATTCCGCTCTGTGGATCATCGGCGATTGAAATTGTGATGCCTGAAATTCAAGAGTTCAAGATGAGCCGAGCGGTGATCGGGTGAGGCGATCCATCGCGTCACCGCAGTGACAGCGCGTTTCATTTAGAAGCCTCAAATGGGGTCGCGAAATCGACTAACAACCAATGAGGACCTCCTAATGGATCACATCGTTTCCGTCGCGCTCGATGCCGGCACCTTGAAGCAGCTCGACGATCTTCGCAGGGCGCATCCCAACGTTCCGAACCGTATGCAGATCATTCAACGCCTGATCTGGGATGCGCACGCAAAGATCATCAAGTCCGACGACCGGGGCTCGCTCGTCCAAAACGCCGGCTGACGACAGCCGAAGCGGAATTCATCAGCAAATTCGTGTTGCCGGAGATTGCGTCTGTTTCCGCGTCGTTGACTGGCGCGGAAGCGTGAAGCTGGCAAAGTACAATGGCTGGTTTTGTGTGGCTATTGTCGCGGGTGTGCTCATGAAACTCGATCCATTCGTTGTTGCCATTCTCCTTCTCGCCGCGTTGCCGACGGCTGCGATCAGCGTTCGCTCGGCCACCGGCTGGCGAGCCGGCGTGGTGTTCGCTGCTTTTTATCCGGCGCTGGTCGTGGTGGTCGGCGTCGTGATGATTGCAGCGTTCATTTCGCTCGCCGCGCTGGGTGTCGTCGACCTTGACTGAGGTATGACCAATTCTTGGGTGCGCTTTAGCGGCTGAATAACGCTAGATTTGAAAAATCGGCGATTTCCCAGTCCATTTTGGCGTGTTCAGTCGATATTCAGCCAATAAAATGGAAATTGTGCGGGCACGCTTAATTTCGCGTGCGCTGCGCTGCGAAAAATAACACGGAGTTGAACATGCGTCTTGCACCACTCTTGGCCGCATCCGTTGTTGCGGTCGGCATCACCGCGGCTGTATCAAGTTCACAAGCATCGCCGCTTCCTCCGCTCAAAGGACTGGAAACAACCAATCAGTCGATGGCGGAGCCCATCGCATGGCGCCGATATTGCTGGCGCTGGCGTAATATCTGCGCGAGCCGATGGGGCTGGGGCGGTCCTCGCTTCCGCCGTTGCATGTGGCGCCACGGTTGCTAAGCTTTTGAAGGAATGCGCCGGCGGCTCTGCATGGCCGCCGGTGATTTCAGCCAACCTGCTTGTTCATCCGTCGCAGGCGGGTTGCCAAAAGACCCATCACTTTCAAGGCAAATTGCGGATCCGCGCCAACGACGGCGATAAACGTCGGCTTGTCGATGACGACAACCTCGGTCGGCTCGGCAGCGATGGCGGCGGCGCTTCGCGGACCATCGTCGATCAGAGCCATCTCTCCGAAGACGCCGCCGCTGCGGACGTTTTCCAGAATGATGCCGTAGGTGATCAGGTCGACGCGGCCCGAGCGGACCATATACATGGCGTTGCCGGTGTCTTCTTCGAGAAAGACCTTTTCGCCCGGCCCGTATCGGCGATGTGGAGCGCCGACGCGGTCAAGGATCGAGAAATCGAACGGCTGTTCGTCGCTCATGCGGCGCCTCCGACATTCGGCGCAGAACCGTCATGAAGCTAAGTCCGTCCGTATGCATCCGCAAGATATACAGGAGGCCCCAGGCCGGGATCACTAAGGGCGGGGCCGATGTTCGCCCCGCCGCAATTAATCATTCGAGCGATTATTTCGGCGCCAGAACCATCACCATTTGCCGGCCTTCGAAACGCGGTTCGCTTTCGACCTTGGAGATGGCTTCGGTATCGGCCTTTACGCGCTGCAATACCGCCATCCCAAGCTGCGAGTGAGCCATTTCGCGGCCACGGAAGCGCAGCGTGATCTTGACCTTGTCGCCATCCTCGAAGAACCGTTTGATGGCGCGCATTTTTACGTCGTAGTCGTGATCATCGATGCCCGGTCGCATCTTGATCTCTTTCAACTCGACGATTTTCTGGTTCTTGCGGGCCTCGGCGGCCTTCTTCTGTTCCTGGAATTTAAATTTGCCAAAATCGAGGATCTTGCAAACGGGCGGCTCGGCGTCGGGCGAGATCTCGACGAGATCAAGTCCGGCGTCCTCGGCGCGGGCAAGGGCATCAAATTTTGAAATTACTCCGACGTTGTGTCCTTCCTCGTCGATGAGGCGGACTTCCCGGGCCCGAATTTGATCGTTGATGCGGGGCCCTGAGTTTTCCCGGCTCTGAGGCTCGGGGCGCATGGGTTTACGGATGGTGAGAGCTCCTCTAGCTGTTTCGGTTATTTATCTTCGTAAAAAAAAATCGCTCCGGCAAGGGCCAGAGTTCCGCGAATGCACAGAGTTCGTAAGCTGACGGAAAAAGTCAAGCGGAGATGAGCATTTGGCGCTGAGATGGCGGGTTTTACGCGAGATTGGGAAAAGGGCTCGGCCGTTGCCTGAAATCAGAGCAGACCGTTGGATGAATTCCGCTTGCCCCGCATTCGCAATATCCGCTGCCAGCGATAATAGGCCGTGATCCAAGCGAACCCCAGGCCAGTCCGTCCGCCGGTAAAATGTCCGCGGCCGACATAGTACTTGAGAAAATGCGAGGGAAGCTCCGTCAGGGTGCGGATCGTGAGTTCCAGTTCGGATTTCGGCTTTGAGTTCAGAGCGTTGTAAGTCGCGCGCTCATCACACTTGCGGGCTAGGTCGTCCAACGAGCGGATCGAATGGTGATAGATCGTGCCCTTCAGATGGCCGACCTGTTCATTCTTCGGATCAACCGAATCGAAAAGCGTTGAATCGGCGAACCGGACACGACGGCGATCGTACAGGCGAAGGCAATAGTGATCATTGGCGAGCAATCGCGGCTTCGTGTGGCCCGGGTACACGATCTTGATCGCCATGCCGTAGACCGATCGCGCGGGGGCGCCGTGCTCGAACGCCGCCTCGATGGATTGACGAAGCTCGGTCGTCACAACTTCGTCGGCATCGAGATTGAGCAGCCAGTCGTTGCGACACTGGTCCTCGCCGAAGCGCTTCTGTTGGCCGAAGCCGGGCCAGGCGTTGAAAATGACCCTGGCTCCCGCGGCCTCGGAGATGGCCTGAGTTCCGTCGGTGCTGCCGGAATCGATGACGATGATTTCATCGACCCAATCGCGGACCGAGGCGATCGTGGCCTCGATCCGATCGGCTTCGTTCAGGGCAATGATGAAACATGAGATGGGAAGCCGTTGTCGCGATGGTTTGCCGGCATTCGGCTCGGGCTTTGATCGAGCGGCCACGACACGCTCGTAAACAGCAAGGGTTTTGGTTGTCAGCTGATCGAGCGTGAAGCGGCGTCTCACCTGAGCCGATCCGCGCGCTCCCATCGCCTTGCGCTGGTCGGCAGGCCAGCTCAGCATTTTTTCGATTGCATCCACCACGGCTTTGGGATCGGCATATGGCACGCGCAATCCTGTTGCTTCATTGGCCGGAACGTCGGGTTCGGTCAGGGCGACTTCGCGGCCAGGTCCCGTGTCCGAGACGATAAGAGGAACGCCCATCGCCTGACCTTCAATGGCGACGCGCGGCAGGCCCTCCTGCTCGGAGATGTTCAAGGCGAGATCGCTGATGGCATAGGCGGCGGCAATGTCACGAACGTGCCCCGGAAAACGCAGTTGATGGCTGACGCCAAGACGTTCGGCCTGAGATTCAAGCTCGGCCTTGAAGGCGGGTTTCTCAATCTCGCCAGCGAGAACGCAAACGACGTCTGGTGCGCCGCGCTCTTTCAAAAGACCGAGGGCGGAAACGAGGTGATGCTGGGCTTTGCGCGGCGTGATCCGTCCGGCAAGCATCAAGACCGGTTTACTGCCATCGGCTCCAAGCAGCTTTCGGACTGCGTCCAATCTTTCGGTCGTGAGCTTCGCAGGATCGAAGACGTTTGAATCGAAGGCGCGGTGGATGACGGCGATGCGATCTTCGGGGGTGTGATAGCGCGTGCGTATCAGATGCGCCATATAGTCGGAGACCGCGATGACCGTATCGCTGCGCGCCATCACGCTGTTGTAGAAATTCTTGAGACGGCCTTTCTCGGAATATTCCGAATGATAGGTCGTCACGAAAGGAATGTTCGTGCGGTTAGCCGCATAAAGCGCGCTCCAAGCCGGAGCGCGGCTGCGCGCATGAATGATCGAAACGTTTTCGCGGCGGATGATGTCGGCGAGCTTGGAGCCGTTTTGGGCGAGCACAACCGGGTTCTTTGTTGCCAGCGGCAAAACGATGTGTTCTGCACCTGCTGCAAGAAGCTGATCGACAAGCGGACCGCCTTCCGACGCGACGAGAGCGCGGTGTCCGTTCTTGACGAGAGCTGCTGCCACCTGCAGGCATCCCAATTCGGCGCCTCCGGCTCGCATGCGAGGAATAACTTGCAGCACCGTCAGTGACTTGGTCATTTCAGCTCATCAATTCGGATTCGTTGGGATCAACGATGGACAGTTCCTATAAAATTCCAGGCTCTGAACCGCAAATGCTTCGTGTCGGTAGCGGCGCCGAGGCGCGGGAAATCGCCTATATTTCGCATTCGGCGGGCTCGCCCAGTTTATTCTGGCTGTCGGGCTTCATGTCGGATATGGGCTCGACGAAGGCGACGGCGATCGCCCAGTGGTCGAGCGAGCGTGGCCTGTCATCGACACGATTCGACTATTCCGGTCATGGCCGATCCTCTGGAACAATGGAAGACGGTTCGATCGGGCGATGGCTTGAAGAGGCAGAGGATGCCTTTACGAAGCTGACGACGGGGCCGCAGATCATCATCGGCTCGAGTATGGGTGGATATATCGCGCTTCTGCTTTTGCGCGCGTTTCTTCGGGATCGGCCGGCCGAAGCAGAGCGCATCAAGGCGCTGTTGCTGATTGCTCCCGCTTGGGACATGACGGAAGAACTGATGTGGAAGCGTTTTTCCGACGAGACGCGGCAGGCGATCATGCATGAGGGATTCTTCCTGCAGCCGTCGGCTTATGCCGCGCCTTATACAATCACACGCAAGCTCATCGTAGACGGGCGAAAGCATCTGCTTGCACGACAGCCGTTCAATCCGGGCGGACCGGTCGTTATCCTGCAAGGACTTCAAGACCCCGACGTGCCTGCGTCGCATACGAAAGAACTGAAGGCGTTTCTGTTGGGCGACAAGGTCAAGCTGATCGAGATTCCCGACGGCGAGCATCGCCTGTCGCGGCCGCAGGATCTCGATTTACTCTTCAGCGAGCTTGGCAAGCTTGTTTGAGCGCTATTTGTCGTTTGCGGATGTGGTGTCCGTTTCGGGCGGAGGCAATCCTTCAGCCACGGCGTTCTCAAGACTTGCCGCGCCAGCCGCAGCGGCAGTGGCTTCCGGCACGATCCAGATTCGGAAGTTCTGTGTCGCTACCCCGTTATTGCAAAGCAAGGCGTTGCCTTCGGTGCGGCAGCTCTTGTCGGGCCCGACGGTGTAGGCACCGACCGAGGCGCCCCCGCCCTCACCGACTTCGATGACGTCGATGCGCGACGCCGGATCGATCGTCACGTTGCGATAGACGCAGCCCGATTTTCCGGCGCAGGATTCGCCCGTTTGATCGTCAGTGCTCTCCAGCGCAACAGCTTGGTTGCGAGGCATTTGGCGCGACGGGGATGTCATTCCGCTCGAAAGCCAGCAGTTGTTATCGATGCAGATGATGGGATCCGGCTTAATGTCGAGGCCGGTCCCATAAGGATCGAGCACCAGCAGCACCGTGGCGGAAGTCGGCGTCAGACTCGGCGCTTCAGCCACAATGCGGGGCGGCTCGGGAACGGGTTTCGGCGGTAGGGCAGCGAGCTTCGGTGCAGGTGCCGGTGCGGGAGGCGCAACGATTGCGGCTGGAACGGCCGGGACCGCCGTTGGCGCAGCAGAGGAGGGCTTCGGAGTGTCGCGGGCCTCCTGCTGCTGGCGCTCGAATTCTTCGATGCGCGCCTGCTGGAGCATGTCCTCTTCGTATTCCGAGCCGGGTTTGTCGAAGGTGCGTTGTGGCGATTTCGGCTGCTCTTCGCTGGCTTCGGAGAATTTCTGCGCGATCGCCTGTGCGGGATCAACCGTCTCTGCATGCGCCGTGAGTGCGCAGACAGATGTTGCTGCGATTGCGACAAGGAGCGCTGTGATCTTCATGGGCGTCTCGCCGTTCCGTGCATCGCGCCGTCCGCGCCGGGTACGGGAGGACCATTATTCTCCATTCTGGCGGAATGGCGGAGAACGTGTGACGATCCGCAAAAATCCTCACGAAGTAAGCGCGGCGATGGCTCGCAGGCCTTCAAAGTAAGTCGGATAGGCAAGCTGAACACCGAGTTCAGATTTCATGCGCGCGTTCGAGACCTTCTTGTTCTCGATATAAAAACTGCGCGTCGCGGGAGAGAGCGCTTCGTCGCTCGGATCGGTCGCGGGCGGGCAGGCTACGCCGAGCAACTCGGCACCATATTCGATGACGTCTTGCGGCGGCGCAGGCAGATCGTCGGTGATGTTGAAGATGTGGGTGCCGGCAGCAAGATGCATGCTGGCTTCAACGGCGGTCGCGATGTCGGCGACGTGGATTCGGTTGGTGAATTGGCCGGGTTTGAAAATTCGGCGGGCGGTGCCGGCCCTCAGTTGGTCGATGGCGCTGCGGCCGGGCCCATAGATTCCGGGCAGGCGATAAATGATTAGCGATTTATCGCTCTTTTTTGCGAGATCTTCCCAGCCAAGCTCGGCTTTGAGCCGGCGCTGGCCGCGAATGGTTCCTGGATTGGGCTCCGTCGTCTCATCGACCCAATCGCCGTTAGCATCACCGTAGACGCCGACAGTTGAAAAATAGCCGATCCACCGGATCGACGAGCTCGCAGCGATCGCTTCGCCAAACTGGCGCAGCGCCGGATCGCCCTCGTCATCGGGGGGAATTGAAAGCAGGATGTGGGTCGCGGATTTGAGCGCGTCGGCGATGCCAGCGGGCGCCGCGGTTCCATCAAAGAGAAACGGCGCAAAGCCCTGAGCCTCGAGCGCGGACATTTTGTCGGCGTGCGAGGTGGTGCCCGAGATCGTCCAGCCTTGCTTGAGAAGACGGCGGGAAAGCTCGGCTGCGCAGTATCCCAGTCCGAAACAAAAAAGGTGGCTCATGCCGCTTCACCTTCCATCGGCATGATCCATTCTGCGGCGACTTCAGGATCGTGTTCCAGATTTTGATAGCGGCGCTGCAGTGCTGCAAGTTCGGGCGCTTCGACCAAACGTCGAGACGCCCATATCGCCATGGCGCGAACGAGGGGCGAGGCATCTTGCATCAGCGGCTCGATGTGGCGGAGCAGTGCGCGATCACCCGAGTTGCCGGACGCAATGAGGGCGTTGCGCACCATGCGATCGCGGCCGGTGCGTTTGATCGGGGTGCCCGCAAAGCGCAAGCGGAAAGCGGCATCGTCGAGGGCGAGTAGTTCGGCGAGCGGCGGACTGTCGGTTTCGGGGCGAGCCGCGTATTTGATCTCGGTCGCGGCGCCGGCGAATTTGTTCCATGGGCAAACGGCGGCGCAATCGTCGCAACCGAAGACGCGATTGCCGATCGGCACGCGGAACTCGGGTGCGATATGGCCTTTGTGCTCGATGGTGAGGTAGGCGATGCAGCGCCGCGCATCGAGCTGGTAGGGCGCAGGAAAAGCCTTCGTCGGGCATATATCGAGGCATCGGCGGCACGAGCCACAGTGGTCGGATGTCGCTTCGTCGGGTTCCAGTTCCGCCGTCGTCAGCATGGCGCCGAGGAAAAGCCAATTGCCATGCTCGCGCGAGACGAGGACCGTGTGTTTTCCTTGCCAGCCGAGGCCCGCTTTCGCAGCGAGCGGCTTTTCCATCAACGGCGCGGTGTCGACGAAGACCTTAACGTCAGCTCCCGATCTTTCGGCGAAGGTGCGCGCGATCTGTTTGATGCGCTTTTTGAGGACGTCATGGTAGTCGCGGCCTTTGGCGTAGACCGAGATCGCTGCGTTCGAACGTTGCTTCAGCGCGTTCAGCGGATCGGTTGGGGGAGCATAGGATTGACCGAAAACGACGGCGCTTCGCGCCTCGGGCCACAGGCGCAACGGATCGCTACGCCGATCGGCGTGCGTTTCCATCCAATCCATGTCGCCGTGGCGCTTCTCGTTCAGGAAGTGCGCGAGCCGATCGGGAAGGTTGACGTCCTCGGCAAGGCGAACGATACCGACGGCGTCAAGGCCAAGCTTGACGGCTTCGGTGCGGAGCATGCTTGTGAGTTCGGAACGCGCGGTCAGGGTTTCGGACATACCGCCATTTAAAAATCGAGATCCGAATAGGCAAGTGGTGGCACCGTTCCAGGCACCCGATCGCCCAGAAGCGCGCGGAAGGCGGGGCGGGATTTCATGCGCTGATACCAGGCTTTGACCGCCGGATATTCGGTCCAGGGAATTTCGCCGAGGTAATCGCAGGTCGAGATGTGGGCGGCGGCGGCGAGATCGGCAAAGCTCAGATCGTCGCCAGCAAGCCAGCGACGGGTATCGGCGAGGTAACCGGTGTAGGAGAGGTGGTATTTCAGGTTGGCGCGGACGGCCCTGAGAACGCCGGGGTCGGGCGCGATCGGCCCGGATGGGCGCATCGAGTTATAGACCTTCTCGATCAGCAGCTCGCGGGTGACCTCGCGGTCGAATTTACCATGATACCAGTCGATCAGGCGGCGGACCTCCGCGCGGTCTTCGTGCGTACCCGGGATCAGCACCGGTGGGGCGGACGCGGAGCCGTTGGCGCCGAAGTAGGGATCCTCGGCAATGAATTCGGAGATCGAATAGGCGCCGCAGAGCATCAAGCCGTTATCGAATTCTAGGACCGGCATCTCGCCCGAGGGGTTCTTGGCAAGGAAGCTCTGCCGCCATTCCCATGGCAGTTCTTCGAGCAACTCGGCTTCGATGCGATACTCGGCGAGCACCAGCCGTATCGACCGGGAGCGTGGGCAGAGGCGGTATTGCGTAAGGCGCAGAGGCATAGCGTTCCTGTGGTGGCGGCGAGGGCACTATACACTTCGTCTCGTCGATTCCGTGGCAACTCGGCTAAACGACCGCTTTGGCGCATCGGGATTTTCTGCTAACCCTCGCCCGCTTTGAAGTCCCCGGGGGAAAGAGCGGATGGAAACTTGGCAAGTCGTATTGCTCGGACTGATCGAGGGTTTGACGGAATACCTGCCGGTTTCTTCGACAGCCCATCTGCTTCTGACTGAAAAGCTTCTTGGCGTCTCATCGACGGGGCGGACGTTCGAGGTTTTGATTCAGCTTGGAGCGATTCTTGCGCTGCTGACGGTTTATTCCGGAAAACTTTGGCGACTGGCGGTTGATTTCCCGCACGATGCGCGCACGCGCCGTTTCGTCTTTGCCGTCCTGATTGCGTTTCTGCCTGCCGTCGTCATTGGCGCGGGAGCGCACAAGTTCATCAAGGACTATCTCTTCGAATCGCCCCTGATCATCTGCGCCTCGCTCATTATCGGCGGTGTTATTTTGCTGTTGGTGGACCGGATGCGCTATCAGCCGCTCTACGCCGACGTCATGAATATCCCGCCGTTGAAGGCGTTGATCATCGGCTTTGCGCAATGTCTCGCGATGATTCCGGGCGTTTCGCGGTCAGGCTCAACCATTGTCAGCGCCATGTTGCTCGGCGCCGACAAGCGCACGGCCGCTGAATTCTCGTTCTTTCTCGCGATGCCGACGATGACGGGCGCCTTTGCATACGACCTCTATAAAAACTGGTCGATCCTGACGCCCGATGACGTCAGCCATATCGTGCTGGGATTTATCGCGGCCTTCATTACCGGCGCGATCGTCGTGCGCTACATGCTCGACTTCATTTCCCGACGTGGACTGGCCTTCTTCGGCTGGTGGCGCCTTCTGGTTGGCGGGATAGGCCTAGGGGCGCTTCTGGTCCTGCATTGACGGGTCGCGCGATCAGGCGGCGTGAGACGTCAAGGGTTTCATCAGCACGCCGCGCAGCGTTTCGGCGTCCTTTGCGCTGCGCAAGCCGTCGAGGGTTGCGGAGTCGCGAACGAGGCGCGAAATGCGCGCCAGAGCCTTCAAATGATCGGCTCCGGCGCCTTCGGGCGCGAGCAGGAAAAAGAGAAGATCCACGGGCTCGCCGTCGTGACTTTCAAACGGGATCGGGTGGCTCAGCCGGGCGAAGACGCACGTGATCGCTTTCACCGCCGGCAGCTTCACATGAGGAATTGCGATGCCACGGCCGAGGCTCGTCGAACTCAGCCGTTCCCGCTGCAGGAGAGCGGCGTAGATGTCTGCGGCGCTAGCGCCGGTCAGGGCCTCAGCCTTGCTGGCGAGCGCCTGAAGCGCCTGCTTCTTGTCACTGGCTTCGAGACGCGGAATGATCGCGCCGTCAGCAAGCATATCTTCAATATTCATCCCAGTCCCATCCACGATGAAATGGCCGTCATTGCTGTCCGCCGCGCCAAATGCCGGGCGGTGTCTACAGCACTGTCATGCAAGAGTTAAGCCTACTCTCAATCCGCATGCTTCGGCGCGGCTGCGCCGTTCGGTTTTGCCCCCAAAGGCAGATCGGCGTCGATCCACCCGATGTGCCCATCATTTCGCCGATAGACGACATTCAGTCCTCCATGCGCGGCGTTCTTGAAGATCATGAAGGACGCTTCCGACAAGTCGAGCTGCAAGACGGCTTCACTGACCGTCAGATTGCTTATATTTCGCTGTCCTTCCGCGATAATAAGGGGATTCGCCCCGTTCTGCTCGGGCTCATCGTCGTCGTGCAGACTGACGACGTAATCGCGGGCTTCGATATCGACCTTGCGCCGGGCGGCGGCGCCTGAATGGTTCTTGATCCGGCCCTTATAGCGCCGGACGCGCGTTTCGAGCCGATGGGCGGCGGAATCGACGCTGCCATAGGCATCGGCGCCCTCCCCGTGGGCTTCGAGCAGTAACCCATTGGTCAGGCGCACCGAACAGGTCGTCTTGAAGACCTCGCGCTCGCGTTCCAGGCGGATGTGCCCATCCACTTCGCGCGCGAGATATTTCTGCAAAACCGAGCGAATCTTTTCGCCCGCGTAGCTCTGGAAAGCGTCGCCAACTTCTACGTTCTTACCGGTGATCTGGATGGTCATGGAGATGCCTGTTCTGCACTGCCGAGGCGCGTCCCGGGGGACCGGGGGAGGTTACGAGCCACCTTTCGTGACGCCCATGGGGAAAGTGTGACCGCCACTTTGCCCGGGCGTATTGAGCAAGCGATAGGACGCGCGGCCGCCCCTGTCAAATCACGCTTAGGAAATTGAATGTAATCAAAAAATATAGGGTGTTCATTTGGTTAGCGGCCAAAAATTCACGCCATGCCACCCAAACGTTCCACCAATCTCTTATCGCGGCGGCGCTGCACGGACGAGGGGATGCGCATCGCCTCGCGGTATTTGGCGACGGTTCGGCGGGCGATATCGATGCCCTCGTTTTTCAGTCGGTCGACCAACTGATCGTCCGAGAGGACATCCTCGGCGCTTTCCGCGTCGATCAGCTGCCGGATGCGGTGGCGGACGGCTTCCGAGGAATGAGCCTCGCCGTCGGCCGCCGAGGCTATTGCCGAGGTGAAGAAGTATTTGAGTTCGAAAATGCCCCGCGGCGTGGCGATGTACTTGTTGGACGTCACGCGAGAAACGGTCGATTCATGCATCGAAATGGCTTCAGCGATCACTTTGAGGTTGAGTGGCCTCAAGTGCTGAACGCCGTACATAAAGAAGCTGTCTTGCTGGCGGACGATCTGCTCGGCGACCTTCAGGATCGTGCGCGCGCGCTGATCGAGGCTTTTGACCAGCCAGTTGGCAGTCTGCAGGCAATCGAAGAGATAGCCCTTGTCCTTCTCTGAGGTCGCCGTGCGCGCGACGCGCGTGTAGTAGGTGCGGTTGACGAGAACCCGCGGCAGAGTGTCACTGTTCAGTTCGACATGCCAGCCGCCGTCGGATGCGGCGCGGACGATGACATCTGGAACGATCGGCTGGACCTGCACCGAGCCGAACTTCAGGCCCGGCTTGGGATTGAGGCGCTTGATCTCGCGGATCATGTCGGCGAGCTCGTCCATGTCGACACCGATCGCCTTTTTGAGGCCTGCGAGATTGCGGCTGGCGAGCAAATCGAGATGGGCGAGAAGGGCTGCCATCAGCGGATCGTAGCGATTTTGATCCTTAAGCTGGAGGGCCAAGCATTCGGCAAGCGAACGAGCAAATATTCCTGGGGGATCGAACGTCTGGAGCTTGGTCAGAACGCTTTCGATAAGTTCAAGCGGTGCACCCAGACGATCGGAAAGCCCTTCTAGATTGGGCGGTATGTAGCCAGCTTCATCGACCAGGTCGACGAGATATTGGCCGATGATCCGTTCGACCGGATCGGTTATCGTCATCGGCAGCTGCGCGCTTAGATGTTCGCGTAGGGAGACCTGATTGGCGACGAATTCTTCGAGGTCGCTTTCGCCGTCGCTACCGCTGTGCATCCGTTGGGTGACGTTGGCCCAACTGAGGCCGGAAGGCGCGTTGGCCACTGAATTTGGCTCGCCCGTTCCGGGCTCTTGAAACACATTGCCGAAGTCGACGTCGAGACCGCCGGTATGGTCTTGGACCGGTTTCCTCAGGTCGAGCCAGCCGTCGTCCGGCTCGGTGTTTCGCTCGTCGGGACGATCATTAAGAGATTCTTCCGCTGGCTTTGCGCCGGGAGCTTCCTCGCGTTCCAGAAGCGGGTTGCGCTCCAGTTCGGAATCGACAAATTCGGTCAGTTCGAGATTGGAGAGCTGAAGCAGGCGGATCGCCTGTTGCAGCTGTGGCGTCATGACCAGCTGCTGGCCTTGTCTCAGCTCTAATTTCGCTGAAATCGCCACGCTACTTCGCTGCTCCGTTACTGGACATACGGAGCAATCTATACTCAGCCGGTGTTAACGAACATATCGCCCAGGTAAACACGTCGCACATCTTCATTCGATATGATTTCAGAAGGCTTGCCCTGTGTCAGAACCTGACCGTCGTAAATAATGTAGGCGCGGTCGATGAGGCTCAAGGTTTCACGCACGTTATGGTCTGTGATCAACACACCAATACCGCGTTCGGTCAAGTGGCGAACCAATTGCTGAATGTCTCCAACGGCGATGGGGTCGATGCCGGCAAACGGTTCGTCCAGCAACATGAATGAGGGCCGCGAGGCCAGGGCACGGGCAATTTCGCAACGTCTGCGCTCGCCGCCCGAAAGCGCCATCGCCGCCGACTTTCTGAGCCGAGTGATGGAAAATTCCTCTAGCAGGCTGTCGAGCTGTTCTTTGCGCGCCTTGCGGTTGGGCTCGATGAGCTCGAGGATCGACATGATGTTCTGCTCGACCGTCAGGCCGCGAAAAATCGAGGCTTCCTGCGGGAGATAGCCGACGCCCAAGCGCGCGCGCTGATACATCGGAAGCTTGGTCACGTCTTCACCGTCGATGGTGATGCGACCCTCGTCGGCGGCGACGAGGCCGGTGATCATGTAGAAAACTGTCGTCTTGCCGGCTCCGTTGGGCCCGAGGAGGCCGACGGATTCACCGCGCCCAACCGCAAGGTTGACGCCCTTGACGACCATTCGCTTGCGATAGGATTTCTTGACGTCGTAGGCGGTCAGCCAGCCATCGGCGCCGACGGCATGAGGGTCTTCGTCAGGCGCAGCGTGTGGCTGCGTGGGGGCGTGGCCGCTGCCGTTGGCGTAGCCGGTCCGTGCGCTCGGCGTCTTGCCGTTCGATTTCAGGCGGAGTGGTAGAGCCCTAAACACCAAATACCTCGCCGTTCCTCGGCATGGTCCGTAACTGCCCGAACTGTGTCCAACTCTGCGGCGGGGTCAAGGCGACGAACGGACCTGCCAGCCGTCGGCCTGAATTTTCGATTTCCGTAGCTGACCCGGATAGAATACCGCGCTCGGCCGTTCGGCCTTGAAGACCTCGCCGCCGCCACTGCCATCGCTGCTGCTGACGACCGCTCCGCTGCTTGTCGCCGTCGGCTCGGTTTTGATCGTGGCTTCGCCCGTGTTCATGTCGATGACGAGCTTGGTGCCATGGACGACATTCTTGCCCTGCGTCAGCACGACGGCGCCACCCATCGTCGTCGTGTTTTTCTTGACGTCGACTTCGGCCCAGTCGCCGGTGGCGGTCTGACCATCCTTGGCGGTGACGACGACTTTCTTTCGGGCTGTGAGGTGTGTCAGCGATGCAGCGCTTCCAGGAGCCTTGTCGCCGTCCGTCGTACCCAAGCCGGCGCTGCCGGTATAGAAGGCCGTCAGCTCCTGAGATCGCATCGTCATCGCGCCCTGCTGTGCAGAGACGTTGCCGGTGAAAATTGCCGTCTTCGCCTTGTCGTCGACATCGAGCTTGTCGGAGACGACATCGTATGGCGAATTGGGATCGGTCTTGAAGGCTGCACCGAACGATATGCCATCGCTGCTGTCGTCGTCCGTCGATTGGGCCGCGCCTGCTTTCGAAGACGGTTTGACGAAGTGCGCCGTTATCCGGCCTGGCGATCCGCTTCCCATTATGTTTGCGGGCGCGGCGAGTTGCATTTTCTGTGTCGCGCGATTGTAGACGAGGCGGCGACCTTTCAGAACGTTGGCGCCCTGCGTTACGACTACGGGGCCGGTAAGCACCATCGTTTGGGCGGCCTGATCGTAATCGACGCGGTCGCCTACAGCACGGCGATCGTCGCCTTGCGAGAGCACGACGTCGCCCTCGAGAACAGCGGTGTTGGCAGTGGTATTGAATGTGGCCTGATCGCTTGTTGCCGTTTCGCCGTTCGGCTGCTTCAGAACGATTGAGTCTCTCGCAACGATGAGCTTTATCTTAGTTCCAGACGGATCCGCCGGTGCCGCCGATTTATCTTGATCGCTGCCTTTGCCCGCCGGCGCGACCGAGCCTTCGTAGGTGACGGTCATTTCGGGCGACGTCATCGTTGCGTTGTCTTGCGTTGCGACGACGCCGCCGGTGTAGATCGCTGTCTTTTTGACGTCATCGATGTCGAGACGGTTTGCGGCGACATCGACGGGCTGGCCCGGCTTGCCGAACGGGAGCGTATTGCTGTCGGTCTGGTCTTTCGTCGCCGCTGCGCTTTCTTTCGGCTGCATGTGCGTCCGGACGTTATCGAGGAACGTGTATTCCTTCGTCTTCTGCCGGATCGTCAACTGATTGGATGTGATCTTCCCGGCACCCATCGTGATGATCGAGGGCTGGTCGGAAGTGATGATGTTTTCTTTGGTTTGAATCTTCGCGCGCGTGAGTTTGGCGTTAAGGCCGCCGTCTCCCGTGACGTTGATTGAATCGTAGAGATCGAGAACGTTCGATTTGTTATCGAAGATTCCGCGTGCCGCCGTGAGATAGGTTTTCTGTTTTTTCGCATCCGTCAGCTCACCGGTGATGGTGTCCAGATGCACGGCCGTCAGCGTCTTGAGATCCTGCTGCGCCGTCTCGGCTTTGACCCAATAATGGCCGCCATCCGAATTGAAGCCCTGGTAATGCGGATTGTGCATCTTCAGATTGTCGGCGACGATCTTGGGGACCTCGAGAGGCGGGAGCGTCGGTCCGATGCCGGCATTCTCAAGAACGTTGAAGGCAGCGAGCGCTGCCGTCGCGACGCCGAGAAGAGGCAGCGCGAACCGCAGCAGCCGAACGCGGCGGGAATGCCGGTGGGCATCCAGACGGCTTTGGCTCCGGTCGCCAGCGATGACGATGCTGTTGCCGGATGCGCGCCCGCGACCCTGCGTCGTGCCCGAAGTTGCCGCGGCAGCCATACTGGCCATGCTGTTGCCCCACCCCCTTTTGATCCGTCAATCTCGCCTGCAATTGGGGAGACTTTGGGACCTCCCGGCCATTGGCCGTGTCCATTGGGCCTCAGTGGGCGAATATGTCGTCATCCTCAAACCCGGCGAGGTCCAGCCGGGCGCGCGTCGGCAGAAATCCGAATGCAGAACGAGCGAAGTCGGCGCGGCCTTCGCGGGCGAGCATCACATCGAGTTTGGCTTTCAGCGCATGAAGGTGCAGGACGTCGTTTGCGGCATACGCCATCTGGCTTTCGGACAATTCGGCCGCACCCCAATCGCTGCTCTGCTGCTGTTTTGAGATTTCAACGCCGAGAAGTTCGCCGACGAGATCTTTCAGGCCGTGACGATCCGTGTAGGTGCGGGCCAACTTCGATGCGATCTTGGTGCAATAGAGCGGCGCGGTTTCGACGCCGAGGTACTGTTTCAGGACGGCAATATCGAATTGGGCGAAATGAAAGATCTTTAGGATCGCGGGGTCGGCGAGGAGGGCTTTCAGCCGCGGCGCTTCATAGTCTTTGCCGTTGAATTTGACGAGATGGGCGCTGCCGTCACCGTTCGAAAGCTGCACGAGACAGAGGCGATCGCGGTGCGGATTGAGTCCAAGCGTTTCGGTATCGATTGCGACGCCGTTGGGAAACGCCAGTCCAGCTGGCAAATCGCCGTGGTGAATTTTTATGCTGGGTGCGGCCATGATGTCTTTCATCGATTCGCCTGCTCTCGCGGAGAGCATTATCGCGGCGTTCCATCACGCTGGAGGGCGTCGTCGTCGGAGGCTAAACGTTTGATCTTGTTATTGCTTGCGGACTCTACGCGGCGTCAGTCTGTAGCATCGAGCTGCCGCGAATAGCAAGCTCGGCGATGCAAACGATCACAAGGATATCAACGATTGACCGTCGAATGCGGTCAGATTGCGTTGGTTATGCGAGTGAACTTGCGGTATGGTTCGACCATCATCGGCTAGCATTATGGGCGCTGATGGCTGAGAGATGTCGTGTGCTCCCGCCTGATTCAGAGCGAGTGAGCAGACATGATCGCCACATTCGGCAGCTTCGACCCTATGCAAGTTACTGCGCTTCAAGTGTCGTTTGACCATGCGTGCAAGGAGCTTGGCATACCCACGCAAGATGATGAGAGCCGGTGCAGAATTGCAAAAGCCATCATCGCTCTCGCCAAGACGGGGCAAGTCGATACCGAACGCTTGGTGGCTTCAATGATGCCGGGCTTCAAAGCGTTTGCGATCGACGAAGTGAGGTAAGTCCTCTTACCGCAAAATCACAAGTCTGGCCCGCTTAACGACTTGCTTTCAAAATGCAGGGTTCTTGGGCTTCTGCACGGTTGCGACAAGTATGAGGCAAATGGCCGAGCCGACGGCGGCAGCAAGAAAACCGTCGATATAGGAATAGACCGCAGCCTGTTGCGCGACGGCGGAGCTCAGCAATTTGGTGGCGCGTCCTGCGGTAACGGCATGGTCGGCCGAATGCTCACCGAGCACATTCTGATATGTCGTCAGGCGATCGGTGGTCATCGCCGACAAGCTATCGACGTGCAATCCGATCAAGTTCGAATGCACCTGCTCTCTGACACGAACGAACGTTTGCATGAATGACGTTCCGATTTCTCCGCCAAAGAGCCGGCTCATTTGAAGCAGGCTGCCGATCGTCAGTGCGTCCGCCGGTGAAATCGATTTGATAACAAGGACGATCAGGCTGGTCAGAGCAAACGACTGCCCGAGCGCCTGCAAGATCTGGGACGGTAGAAAGTCGTTGGTCGCCCACTCGCTGGTCAAATTCGTTCCCATCAGACAGGCGATGCCGATCATCAGGTTGCCGAGCGCGAGCACGTAGCGGCCGTCGACGCGATTGAGAACGTAGCCGAGCGGGAGAACGATCGCGAACTGCGGCAAAGCTATCCAAAGCAACACCGACCCGACCTGCAATTCCCGGAAATTCTGCACAGTCTGCAGGTAGCTCGGAATGATGTAGGCGGTCGAGAGAATGATGAAGCGAAATCCCGCGAGCAACAAAAGCAACGGAATAAGGTTCTCGTTGGCGATCACTCTGATGTTGACGAAGGGGCTCGGCGAGATGAGTTCGCGAGCGACGAAAAGGATGGTGAGAAGGCCGCCGCCGACGAGAAGCCCAACGATCAGACCGCTATTCAGCCAGTCGAGGCGATTGCCCTGATCGAGCGCAGCGTAAAGAAGGCCGAATCCCGCTCCGGCATAAAAAATTCCGGGCCAATCGAGATCCCGCAGTCGTCGGCTCAAGCCGGATTCGACGGGCATGCCGTACCAGATGCAAAAATACATGATGGGCAGCGCAACGCAGTACTGCCAGTCGATCCACCTCCAGGACAGGTTGTCCGTGTACCATCCTTCGAGAGATGCGGCGACGTTCTGCGAAAGCTCGGAATTCATCGCGTAAATCGAAATGCCGTAGATGACGAGGCCTTTCGGAATGTTGCGAAGAATGTAGCTGACCGTCAGCGGAATGAAGGTTCCGGAGCCGATGCCGCCAAGAAATTGCATGACGAGAAAGGCGTTGAGGTTCGGCGATAGAGGACCAAGCAGGCTCGTCATGAAGAAGACGATGATGCCCATCAGTAGAATGCGGCGAACCCCGAAGATGGCGCCAAGGTAAGGAGAGGCGACGCCGATCAACATCTGGCCGACGCCGAAGCTCGTGGTGATCCAGGCGCCTTCATCAAAGCCGACACCGAGACCGCCACGAAGATCGGCGAGACCGAACGTCGTGGTGCGGCTGCCGAGTGTGCTCATCGTGGCGCCGAGCAAGACACCGACGAGGCCGATGTAAGGGCGAGACGAAATCGGATGCGCCGGTGTCGGCGCGGCGACGCTGGAGGAGGGTACGGAACTGGCGGCGGGGACGGGCGCAGCCGCGGCTGTCATTTCGTGGTGCCCGGAATTTGTGGTGTTCCCGCGATCGGATTGGCCGCGGTCTCCGCAGACCCTCCGCTGGTATCAATGGTCGCTTCGACCGACATCCCGGGCCGCACCAGGGTTCCGAGCGCAGGGTGGTGATCGAGAACGATTTTCACCGGCACACGCTGAACCACCTTGGTGAAATTGCCGGTTGCGTTATCGGGCGGAAGTAGCGCGAACGTGCTGCCGGTACCTGGTGACCAGCTATCGACATGGCCCGTCAGCTTCAGATCGGGAAAGGCGTCGACATGGATCGTCGCCGGCTGGCCAAGCCGGATGTTGGTCATCTGCGTTTCCTTGAAATTCGCGATGACCCAAATCCCGGGCAGCGACACGACAGCTATCACCTGCGTACCAACGTTGACGAATTGTCCGGGCCGTACCAGCCGTTGCCCCACCAGACCGTTGTCGGGCGATACGATGCGCGTGTAGTCCAAGTTGTTTTGGGCCAACGCCTCTTGCGCTTCTGCGGCGCGCACCTGTGCCTCGAGCTGCTGCTGCTCGACGTCGAGGCTTGCGAGAATGGCCTTCTGTTGAATGAGCTGGGCCTTGTTGAGCTCCAACTGGGCGGCGGTGCGCTTGGAGTTATCTTCCGCCTGCTCCACGCCCTGCGGGGTGCCAGCCACGCCCGACTTCAAGAGATTGGTTTGGCGGAGTGTTTCGAGATTGTAGCGATCGAGGTCGGCCGTCGTCGCGTCGATCGTTGCTTCGGCCTGACGAATGAGACTGCGTTGGACGTCTTTCTGGTTGGCGAGATTTGCGAGGTTGGCCTTGGCGGCTTGGACATTGGCCTTGGCTTGGACAAGTGCCGCGTCGTAATCGCGTGGATCAATCTCGACGATCAATTCGCCTTTCTTGATCGGCTGAAAATCCTTCACCGCGACGGATTGGATATAGCCCGAGACTTTCGCGGCAATGGGCGTGACGTCGCCTGAGATGAAAGCGTCATCCGTCGTCTCGAAGCGGGCTGCTCCGGTCCAACGGTCCCAGTGTCCGGCGACGTACCAGGCTATGTAGATGGCCAACGCGACCGCGAGCACACGCAAGGTGGTGAAGAACCAAGCAGGCATGCTTCGGTGCGGTCTTGGAGGCGGTTGCGATTGCGGGACCTCGGCTGGACTGTCTGTCATGGAATTCTTTCGGACATCTGATGACGACATCCGCATGATCGAAGCCAGATGTCCCGGGTGAGAGGATTTCAACCATTGTGCTGATGCGTTCGCAACAGGGACGCGTCGGCCCCCTCAATGTTACACTGAAGGGGCGGCGGGATTTTCGTAATTGCACGTCAATTGATCGTTAGGGCGATCGGCCAAGCTTTGATCTTAACGCCGCTAACCGTGATCACGCCGAAGGACACGGCCAAGACATCGGGACTGTCCAACATGCTCTGCAACTTCGCGCGTACGATCGGGATGGCGTCGCTTGAGACGATCATCACCAAACGCGAGCAGTTTCATCCCAACATCATCGGTCAGTCGGTGAATATCAACCGCGATACCGTTCGCGAGCGCATCCAGGAAATGACCAACTATTTCTTGGCGCATGGCGTTACGGCCAATTGGCCGAGGCGACGACGCTTTATGATCCCGTGCTATCCCGAGAAGACATCTGCGGCCTGCGGGTACCAGGAAGGAAGATCTTGGCGCCGGATTCGAGCCAGAGGGTCAAGGCTGTTGCCAGAGAAACGCCGACAACGGTGCCGGCGGTGTCTGCCAGGAGCGTGCCGGCGCCCCAGCAAATGCCGATCAACAGCACGGACGGAAAGACGGTATCGGCTTTCGCTTTCGAGAGCGACGCCAGAACGACCAAAGTACTCAGGACGGCGCCGATGGCACCGAAATAATAATCGCAGATAGCGCCGATAAAGACGATGACCAGCGTCACGTCGGTCGTCCCTTAGGAACGCGAATCGGTGAGCACACACCATATTTTATATCAGTATGTGGAGAATTTCCTGATCAGTCTTTGAACAATCGCGCGAAATGGCTGCCTAATTCGGCGGCAAATAGTCAGTGAACACCAGATTCAAGCAGGAAGCGATATCGGGTCCAACGTAAGTGACGTGAGCGGGCGCGTTCGACATGCTCGCGCAGCTGCCTGATGTGTTTCATCTGGTTAAGATCGACCACCGTGCCGCGACAAGCTCTCGTAAAGGCGACGAACTCGTGTTCGGCGGCGTTCAGCCGTGCGGTGGCTTCGCGCTGAAAGAGCAAGGTAAGCTTTGCGTTCATCAGCATGACCCTCCCTCAGCGCACGATAGGCGATTTGAGTTAGCGCAGAAAGTGACGGAGTGCTGCTCTCCACAACGGCGAATAGCGCTGTCCCGGTGCGCGGTGACGCACGTCAGATTTTTTCATTCGTATTTGGATTTGAGAAGAAAGATATCGGATTTGGTATTGGCAAATACGGAGCGAGATAACGCGCTCGCCTTGTTCGACGTAATCCCAATAGCCATCTTATGGCTAGGTCAAACAGAGGAGGTCGCCAATGGAAAGTGAGAGCGCGGCGTCCGTCATATTTTTTATGGTCAGTCTTTATGCATTCGCGATTGCTGTTCTCTATGCGTTGGCGCGGGCATGGATGCAGGCACTTTCAACGCGAGACGCCCGCGGCGGGAATTCGTCTCGTGTCTCTTCGCACGGAGATTTCCGCGGCCTGGAACGGCCAGTAGCGGCGAACGATGGATTTGAAACGATCTGCCCGAAGGAGAGAAATCGGCGGAACGATCGATGACGTCGATTGAAAAGGACGGTGGCTAGGTAAACGCGGTGAAATTGCCCAGGAGCGACGGCGGACGATTTCTGTACTTTCGTATAATTCGCATTTGCAAAATGCCCAATTGGCGGTGCTATTTAAGCTCTGTTTCTGAACAAAGAATCTACCGTTAACCCCTTACTCTCGATTTTCTGATATGGTCCGTACACCTCATGTCCTCCCCCCGGAATGAGGCTTAAGCGTGGGCACTCGGCCATCCCCCCTCATTCCCCCCGCCGGGTGCCCACCACTTCATTTGACAGCCAGCTACATTTCCGCGCGCAGGGACCGCATAATGATGCGGCCGGAGGTCTCTTCGTTTTCGGGAACGGCGCGCTTCGGAAGGCGTTTTACCCATCCTGCAACCCGTGGCTTTTCCGCTTCGGGAACGACCGCTGGGATCGCGGTCGACGTCGCAGAGCCTTCATTATTCGTGGTTTCCGATTGGCCATGCTCGGCATCGTCCATGGCTTTGGCCAAGGCGCCAACGGTGACGCTCGGGGCGGCGGGCACCAGAGGCTGCCTGACATCCTTCGGCTCGGGAATACGTTCGTTGGCCGCCAGATAGGCATCAACCCGCGAAGGGCGTGCGTTCGAGGACGGCAAAAGCGCTAAATTGGTTAACGCATCGCGCGCAAGCATCTCGCCCAGCGACACGGCGGTCCAAGAACTGCCGATAATCAAAACGACATAAAAAATCGAAACATAAACGCGATCAGACATGGCACCAGTCACAAACTCGACCCGGGTGCCCCCACACCGCATAATAACACAAAACTTCCGGCTAATCCGGCTGTTCCGGTGTGGTGATAAAAATCATCTTAGCGGATTTTGCCGAGTTATTTTCGAATGTGACTAATGACGAGAGTCGAACCGGCATAAAGCGGCGCGGATTGCGTCGAGACCATCCGTCAGTGCGGCCGGCCCTGGCTGGAGAATGATCGACGACTTGATCTCGAAAATCATATCGTCCGCGACGGCGGGAACATCCTGCCAACCGTCGCGAGCGCGTATTTTCTCCGGCCGCACTTTCTTTCCGCACCAAGACGCCAGAATGATCTCCGGAGCTCTTGAAGCAACGTCCTCGGCCGGAACGATACGATTGCGGGCCGCGGCTTCGGCGCTCTTCTCCGGGAAAATATCCTGGCCGCCGGCAATCTCGATAAGCTCCGAGGCCCAGCCGAGGCCGGTTATCAGCGGATCATCCCATTCCTCGAAATAGACGCGCGGACGGTGGCTTCGGCTACCCGTTTCCGCGCGGACAGTCGCGATGCGATGCTCAAGGCTGCTGGCGAGATGTTCGGCTTTGTCGAAGCAACCAATCAGAGCCCCGACCGTCCGTATCATTGCGAAAATTCCGGCGAGATCCCGCTGATTGAATAGGTGGACCGCCTGGCCAGCGCGTGCGAGATCGGCAGCTATCGAGGCCTGCAGGTCGGAGAACGCGAGCACTAGGTCGGGCTTTAACGCCAGGATCTTGGGGATATCGGCGGAGGTGAACGCTGACACACGCGGCTTTTCCCGGCGCACCTCGGGAGGGCGGACCGCGTAACCGGAGACGCCGACGATTCGCTCCTGTTCGCCAAGAAGATAAAGCGTTTCGACCGTCTCTTCCGTCAGACATACGAGGCGGCGGGCGGGGTAAGATCGCATGTCTATATATACTGGCGGAGTCCACTTTGGGCGACGGCGGGTGGCGGCTATTATCAAAACCGGGAACAAACCGCAGGTTTGGCTGTTATTGTCCAGCTGCGCCTGCCCGTGACTAAGAATTGCCTAGAAGGGAGAGCTAGAAGACGCCGGTTTGCGCTTTCGTGCAGATTGGGCGTCGTCCGAACGTTTGTTATCACGGTTCATCAGAAATACATCTTGGACCTGTCAAAGGATCTGGCCGTCTCTTTATCGGACTGCGGAAGGAAATTAGAAAATGAAATCGACTTTGAAGTCTCTGATCATCGCCCTCTCGTTCTTGGCCCCTGCTTCGGCTGTCCGTGCCGAGAGCGCCGATAGTGGTGTCGAGCTGGCCTTTCTGGCGAGCGCGATGGATGTGACTTTGCTCAATGAAGGCGGGAAATTTGTTGCCGTCGACCTGAAGAAGCTCGCCAAGGGCGAAAAGTGCCATTTGGAAAAGGACGCAGTGGTCATGAAGGTTGGTCCGGGCAAAGAGCCGGGGACCACGCTCGTGCGTTATGCCGCTCCTAATCTGTCGCATGGCGGTTGCCCGTTCATGACGGAGTTCGAGCTTTCGGATGCCGACTACACCGCTGCGCGGGCGGCTTTTAACGCCCGAGCTGACGAAGCCTCGAAAAAGATCGACGATCTGAAGAAGCAACTCGGCGACAAGTGGACCGAACTTACGAAGTCGGCCGAGCCGCAGAAAAACTGAGGCAGGCTCGGACTGTCTTCGCCCCATCAGCGATCGACCATGGAGCAACTGCTCTCCGGCCCGGTCGGGCCGGGCGAGCTTTTGTGGATCGGTCTTCGCCCAGCCCGGAATGCCGCCATGCTGGCGCCGACCTCGGCTCAGCTTATCGCCCGGAAGGGAATTGCCGGCGACCGGTATCGCACGGAAAGGGATGGAGCGCGTCAGGTTACGCTGATCGCCGCCGAAG
The DNA here is from genome assembly GCF_047600905.1 of Hyphomicrobium sp. Taxonomy (GTDB): domain Bacteria; phylum Pseudomonadota; class Alphaproteobacteria; order Rhizobiales; family Hyphomicrobiaceae; genus Hyphomicrobium_B. Next base: position 3,768,572 of record NZ_JASGKD010000001.1, read on the forward strand.
ATCTGGCGGCGATCGCTTCGTTTATGAAGCGGCCTGAAATCCCGCCGGAACTCGTACGACGGAATTTCGTCACTCGCGGCATCAATTTGAATGCGCTGAAGGGGCGCCGCATCCTAGTCGGCGACGTGGTTCTGGACGTCAGCGGCGAGTGCGCGCCGTGCAGCCAGATGGAAGCCAATCTCGGGCCGGGCGGCTACAACGCGGTTCGCGGCAGGGGCGGGCTTACGGCGCGGATCGTTACCGGCGGCGAAGTCAAGATTGGTGACGTTATCGAACGCGTTGACGGCTAAAACCTGCGCTAACGCAACTCGCCGGCCGTCTTGCTCTCAACGTTTGAAGGCATCAGTCAGCCGGTTTTGCGGTCGGGTGGGGCCGCGTCGCTTTGATCATGTAGCTGACGAAGGCAATACCTATGACGGGAAGGAAAGCGGCGGCAGCGATCTGCGGCAGCGCGTCGACCACCGCATAGAACGAGTAGGGCATAGAGAGCGACTCCTAACCGGGTATCGAGCGAACTCGGCTGCACCCAATTTGTTCCGCTTCCACTAAGAAATTGTGACTCCGTCACGACCGATGGGGGCTGCGGCGAAATTTCTTTGGCACGGTAGAAGGACAGGCTGGGTACCCCGATTTTTCAATCGCCCTTACCGGCTCTGCTTTTTGTCGGGCGAAAGCTCGGCGCCGAGTCTTTTTAGCGCATCCGACATATCCATTTCATCGAGCATCACTTCGATCACGGCTGGTCCATCATTATTGGAGCGCGCATCGTTCAAGGCGGCGTCCAGCTCGTCCTCGGTCGCAACCCGGCGGCCCCGTCCACCGCCGAAGACCTCCGGCAATTTATGGTAGTTCCACGGCTGGATATCGTTATAGGGGCCCTCGTGGATGACCCGCTCGGTCGTGTAGCCGTTGTTATTCATGATCAGGACGACCGCCGGGATGTTGCGGCGGCAAAGCGACGACAGCTCCTGAGCGCTCATCTGAAAAGCGCCGTCGCCGATCAGTGCCAGCGCCCGGCGGCCCGGATCCGCTATCGACGCGCCGAGGACGGCGGGAAGCGCGTAGCCGATCGACAGATAAAACGCCTGGCCGATGAAGCCGACGTCGTGGTGCATGACGAGGTCGGCGGCGGCGAACAGACTATCGCCGGTCTCCGCTATGACGGTTGTGTCGTCGCCGATGTAATCATTGATGCGTCTCATCAACCAATTGACGGTGAGCTTGGCGCCGGGGAGCGCCGTGGGCGCTTTCGTCTCACGTTCGGAAACGCTCTTGTAAGGTGGATGGGCGAGCCCCTGCCTCGGCATGCGGTCGGCGAGACCTTGCACAACGTCTCCGATCCAGACCTGTTCATAGACGTGCTGGCTGATCTTCAGACGGCCGGAGTTTGCGAGGATCAATTGGCGGCCCTCGAGCTTGCCGGTGAACACGCCAAAATTTATGTCGCTGATCCACGCGCCGAGGCAGAGCAGCACGTCGCTGCTTTCGACGATGTCTCGCACCTCCTTTCGAGACATCCCGCCTTCGTAGACGCCGATTGACTGGGGATGAAGTTCGGAGATGACGGTCTTGCCGAGAAGCGTGGTGGCGACGGGAAGTCTGCTCGCTTCGACGAGGCGCGTGAACTCATTCATTAAACCATAGCGATGAAGCTCGACGCCGCCAAGGATGACCGGCCGTTTTGCCGTCGCGACAAGGGCCATGACTTCATCGAGTGCTTCGGCCAAAGAATCCGGATCAGAGCGGGGAACGCCCGTGGGTGGAAGCCTGCGCGGCGGCTCGCATGTCTGGTCGACGATATCGATCGGAATTTCGATCATGATCGGGCGTTTCTCGGAGAGGCATCGCGCGAGAGCACGGTCGATCTTTTGCGGGGCGTCTTCGGCGTCGTCGAGTAAAACCGAGGCGACGGTGATATGCGCGTAAGCATGTTGCATGGTCGAGAATTCGCCGACGCCGTGGTGCAGCAGCATGGAAGAGCGCCGCTGGTTCGTTCGCGGACCTCCGACCAGGACGACGAGCGGCACTTGCTCGGCGTAGGCGCCAGCCACGGCGTTCATGGCGCTGAAGCCGCCAACGCCCCACGTTACGACGATGCAGCCGATCCCGCGAATGCGAGCGTAGGCGTCCGCAGCATATCCGGCGTTCAACTCGTTGCACGTTCCTACTAGTTCGATTCCGGAGGCGATAAGGCGATCCATAAACGTTAGTACATAGTCTCCCGGTACTCCGAAGGCGTGCTCGAGACCCGCTGCCTTCAGGCGTTCGATCAGATAGTCGGCAATCGTATTTGGCATTGCTGCAATTCCCTTCCGCATCACGGCATCGACCGAAATGTGCCTGCAAACTCAAATCGCGCGTGGTAGGTTTGGTCCGTGAGATGGCTAGGCCGGTAGAGTTTAGGATTACGGCTATGATTGTTCAAAGCATCCTTAAATCTAAGAAGAATTCGCATGTTCTGACGATCCGTCCCGACGATACGGTTTTGAAATTCGTGCAGATGCTTCGGCTCGAAGACGTCGGCGCGATGATCGTAAGCAAAGATGGACGTTCCCTCGACGGGATTATCTCCGAAAGAGATGTTGTGCGTGCGCTGGCGCGCGGCGAAGCGGGGCTGATGACGTTGCCTGTTTCGGCACTCATGGCCCGAAACACGATCACGTGTTCGCCGAAGGATGCCATCGCGCACGTCGCGCATCTGATGACGGAACGTCGTGTCCGCCATCTTCCTGTCATGGAAGGCGATCATCTCGTCGGCATCATCAGCATCGGCGACGTTCTCAAACACCGGGTGGATGAGATTCAGTTCGAGGCGGCTGTCCTTCGCGATATCGCAATCGCGGGCCGGTAGTCTTTTCGATATCTGAAATTTCAGCTTCCCTTGCGCGCAGCGTTCTTTGCGTTCGCCGCCGTCGCCGGCGGCGGACAAGAGTGCGAACGCCCGAAAAAAAGACATATAGATCGCATGACCAATACAAATGAAAAGACGGCGGCGCGGTTATCTTATGCAAAATCAGATGCGCCGAGCCCTTGGGCAACCTATCTGGTTCAGGTTGAACGTGTGGCGCCCTATCTCGGCAATCTGGCGCGCTGGGTCGAAACGCTAAGGCATCCCAAACGCACGATGATCGTCGACGTGCCGATTGAAATGGACGACGGTGTCGTTCGCCATTTCGAGGGTTTTCGGGTTCAGCACAATCTCTCGCGCGGTCCGGGGAAAGGCGGTGTACGCTTTCACCCGCAGGTGACGCTCGATGAAACGATGGCGCTTGCCGCCTGGATGACGATCAAAACCGCCGCGATGGATCTGCCTTTCGGAGGTGCAAAGGGAGGCATCCGCGTTGACCCGTTCATGCTCTCGCAGAATGAACTGGAAAAGCTGACGCGCCGCTACACCAGCGAAATCAGCATGATCATCGGGCCGCAGAAGGATATTCCGGCGCCCGACGTCAATACAAATGCCCAGGTCATGGCCTGGATGATGGACACCTATTCGATGCAAATGGGATTTACTGCGTCGGGCGTCGTGACGGGAAAGCCGTTGCATCTGGGCGGATCGCTCGGACGCGTCAAGGCGACCGGCCGCGGTGTGTTCGTGACCGGGCGCGAAGCGGCTTCTCGCATCGGTTTGGCTCTGGAAGGCGCACGGGTCTGCATTCAAGGTTTCGGAAACGTCGGATCTTCGGCGGCCGAGCTTTTCGCCTATAACGGAGCCCGGATCGTTGCAATCCAGGATCAATGGGGAACCCTGATCGACGAGGCGGGTATTGATGTGAAAGCGCTGGTGGCGACGTCGCACCAGACAAAGGGCATCGGCGGATCACCTGCAAACAACGAGGCATTCTGGGATACTCCGTGCGATATCCTGATCCTGGCAGCGCTTGAATCTCAGATGACACCAGATCGTGCGCGGCGAACCACGGCAAAGATGGTGCTCGAAGGCGCAAACGGACCGACGCTTCCCGGAGCAGACGACATCCTATCGGACCGGAACATTCTCGTGATGCCGGATGTGATCTGCAATGCCGGCGGCGTGACGGTCAGCTATTTCGAATGGGTGCAAGATTTCTCGAGTTTCTTCTGGAGCGAGAACGAGATCAACGCCAGGCTCGATACGCTCATGGTCGAAGCCCTGCGAAAGATCTGGGCTTGTGCGGATCGCAACTCGATTTCGCTGCGGACCGCTACCTATGTCATCGCGTGCGAGCGGATTTTGACGGCGCGGCAGGAACGCGGACTTTATCCGTGATGTCGTTTCCGTCGAAGCCTTCTATCTCGGTTGGCCGCAGTCGCTGGCCGAGTTTGCGCGGCTCGTCGAGCCGGATATTTCATAGCGATCATTAAAGCTTTGCTGTCCTCCACTCGGGACGATTGTCCGCAGACGCCGCGTGGACTAGAAGGAGGCTGCCTCCACTTGCATCCGAAGTGGGTCATTCCAGGGAATTTGGGCGGTGAGCGATAAGAGCGAACGTATTGTTGTGCGCAAGGTCCGCGCCGACGCGGAACGCAATCGCGTTCGTCTGCTCGAAACCGCCAAGGCCGCTTTTGCCGAAAAAGGATCTGCTGCGAGCCTTGAGGAGATTGCACGTGAGACGGGTGTCGGGATCGGCACGCTCTATCGGCATTTCCCGACCCGAGAGGCGCTGATCGAAGCGGTCTACCGCAACGAGACCGAACAACTCGTGTTGGCTGCGGGACGTCTCGCTCGAGAGCGGGCACCGATTGATGCGTTGCGCGAATGGCTGCTGCTTTTCGTCGACTACATGGCAATCAAGCACGGGATGTCGGAAGCCCTCAACTCGCTTGTCGGTGGGACATGCGAACTCTACGCGACGTCGGGACAGCAGGCGAAAGACGCAATGGCCATGCTGGTGCAAAATGCGACGTTGAACGGCGACGTGCGAGTCATCGGCGATCCGCTCGATCTTTTAAGAGCGCTGGCCGGCGTTGCAACGATCGCGACCGGTTCCAGTGGTACGAAGGCGGCAAAGGATTTTGTCGACATTCTGATCGCTGGAATTTCGAAACGGGCATGAGAAGCAGCCCGGGGAGGCTATGCCGATTTTTCAGATTTATCTGGCGGGGCCCGAGGTGTTTCTGCCGGGATTTGGCAGGGCCGTCTTCGACGGCAAGAAAGCGATGTGTGCCGAGTTCGGCTTCGACGGCGTGTCACCAATGGACGGCGAACTGAACGTTGAGGGCATGTCGTCGTTTGAGCAGGGCCTCGCGATTTACGGAGGAAATCTGGCGCACATGAATCGTTGCGATGCGATCATCGCGAATATGACGCCCTTTCGCAGCGTGAGCATGGATCCCGGCACCGCTTTCGAAATGGGATATATGGCGGCTCTCGGAAGGCCGGTGCTGGGCTATACGCACGTGACCGCGCCCTTCCATCATCGATCGAGCCGCTACTACGAACACGGACGAGACGATCTGCTCGAGACTTATAGCGTCGGCACATCGGTCGAGCGCTTCGACATGCCCGACAATCTTATGATGGTCGGAGCCGTAAGCCGGGCGGGGTTTTGCGTTCATCAGATCGGCGTTCCTGCCGGTGAAGAACTGACCTCTCTGGCGGGGTTTCGAATGTGCCTAGAGGAGCTTAGGGAGCGGCGCAAACAGCTTCGGGCGACCTGATCTCGCCGCGCGGTCCGCGTGACCCGGTAAATTGCTGTAGTTTTGTTCCGGACTGCATAAATTTTCGACTTGCCAACTGAAATTTGCGGTCCATAATTTCGGAATGGCGAAAATCGCGGCGACTTTAAATTCCCCGAGTGATGAGCACCCTGATGTTTCGTCGGCGCGCGCCTGGATCGCAATGCTCGGGGGACGCCCCGCTCGTCAGCAAAGCTTCGCGGCATCATCGGCCATCGCGGTCGGCCATTTCCATTTCGATGGATTGGCGGAAGAGATCGAGGCGCCTCAGCTGCCATTCCACTATGTTTCGGTCATGCTGTCGGGACCGCTTTTGATCGAAGCGCGATTGGGCGGCGAGCGTGTCAGGGCCCGCATGCAAACGGGCCAATCGCTGCTGATGGGGGCCGGCCGAAGCAACATCTGGCGGTGGGATCAGCCGACGGAGGAAGCGCACGTTTTTCTGAGAGCGGATTTTCTGGAAAACATGTCCACCGAGGCGGGAAGCGGCAAAGCCGAAATCCTGGACCGGATGGCGTTCAGCGATATGAGTCTTCGCCATACAATTCTGGCGCTGACTGAAGAAATGACGCGTTTTGGCAATGTTTCCACGATCTTTTTCGATATGGCGGCGGAACTGATCGCGCGGCGCATTCTGTCTCGTCACTGCAATCCACATCGCAGCAAAGCGGTGAAATATTCGGGCGCGTTGACGGCAAAGCAGCTGCGGCGGGTGCTCTTTCTCGTGCATGACCGGCTGGCCGATGACATCACTCTGGACGATCTCGCGGAAGCCGCCGGTTTGAGCCGATTTCATTTCGTACGCGCTTTCAAGGCAGCGGTCGGCAAGCCTCCTCATCGCTGGCTGGTCGGGCTTCGCATAGAGCGGGCAAAGGAACTGCTCCTGAACCGCGGCACGACGATCATCGAGGTTGCGGCCAGCGTCGGTTTCGACAGCCAGAGTCATTTTGGTCAGGTTTTTCTTGAGTACGTCGGCATGTGCCCGAGCGAATGGCGACGCAACGCGCTGTCATGACAGCAAATTGACAATTTTCCGAGAGACTTGCCGCTTTCTTTCCCTCACATCATCGCACTTCTAGAATGAGCGCGAAGCTCTCTCGGGAGATGATCGATGACGACGAAATGGGGCGATGCGCCCTATTATGGGCTGGATGCGGATTTCGATCCTGATTGGTTGCTTACGGACGAACAGAAAGAACTCCGCCGCGAGCTGATCGAACTCTGCCATGACGTTCTCAGGCCGAACGCCATCGACTGCGATAAAACCAACGCATATCCACGCGCCAATCTCGAGGCTCTTGCCAAGCTTCGCCTTTTGGCGGCGATCGCACCCAAAGAGTTCGGCGGAAGAGGCGAAAATCACGTCGGCATCGTGATGATCGCCGAGACGATCGCGCGATACGGTTGCCCGTCAACCGCACTGATCTACATGATGCACATGGTGGCGGTTGCCGGTCTCGTCTATCGCGCGAAAGGCAATCTGGAGATCGAGAAGCTGCTTTCGCGCATCGACAGCGAGTGTCTGATCGGAACGGCCTCCTATACAGACCCCGAGACCGGAGGGCATTTCTGGTATCCGAAGATGTCCGGCGCCGAGCGTGTCGAAAACGGATGGCATGTCCATAAGAAGGCGGCGTGGACGACGTCGTCAGGGTACGCCGACTGGTACATATCGCAGACGACGAGTCCCGACTTCGACGGCAACTACGGCAACCTTTCCGTTTTTCTTTTTTACAAGGATGAAGTGAAGGGCGCTGCGGGGAAGTGGGACGCGCTCGGCATGCACGGCAATCAGTCGGGTCCGGTCGAAATCGATACCGTCATTCCGCTCGATCGCATCGTCGGCTGGCCCGGTGACGGCGCCATGTCGAACGATGAGGCGATCGATCCGTTGGCGATGCTCATCTATGCGGGTTCCTATAACGGTTTGGGACTTGCCTGCATCGATGTTGCCAAAAGGCACGTAACGCGTAAAGCTCATGCCCAGTACGGTCGTCGTGTCGCCGACTATCCGACGATCCAGGATACTTTCGGCCGTGCCATCATGGAAGGCCAGGCATCGCGCTTATATGCCTACTCGCTAGCCAAAGCGCTTGATGACGCAACGGATGGCGGCCGCTGGGATATCTACTACAAAGACCCGAAGGCGATGCCGAGGGCGAAGTTCTCGCTTTGGTGCTTCCAGGCGAAGTTCCTGTCGACGCGCTTCTCGTTCGAGGTCTCCGACAAGATGCTGCAAACGTGCGGCGGCCGCGGCTACATGCGGGATCTCGAACTCGAACGTCTGCTGCGTGATTCAAAGGCCGGGTGGCTGATGGGCCCCTCGAATGAGGTCACGGCGCAGATCATCGGCAAATGGGGTCTGTTTGGTGCGGGTGCGATCGACTGGTGGAATCAGCGTGTCGACGAGCCGGTTTTGATGAACGAACTCGAGAAGCTCGATGACGACGGTAAGAGGCGCATCGTTCAGAAGCTCACGTCCGAACTCAAGACAAGGGCTGCGGCTGAATGATGATCAAGACGGATTGGATTACGCCGGAAGATCCGATCGACTTCAGGCAGGCTCTCGGATGCTTCGCGACCGGAATCACGATCATTACCGGTGTCACGCAGGACGGGCAACGTTTTGGTCTGACGGCGTCTTCGTTTCAATCGGTGAGCCTCACGCCGCCGCTGATCCTTTACAACGTGCGAAAGGGGGCGGCGAGCATCGATCTGGTGAAAAGCACTGGAACGTTCTGCGTCAATGTTCTGCGCCATGAGCATGCCGATCTCGCCAAGCGATTTGCGGCGCCGGTGGAAGATCGCTTTCATGGCGTTGAATGGTCCAGCGGTCGGCTCGGCTGCCCCGTATTGCCGGATGCGATCGCGAGCTTCGAATGCCGTTTGTGGGCGACGCACGAGTGCGGCGATCACGAGATCGTCGTCGGCGAGGTGACTGCTCTAAAGCGGACGACCGAGGGCAATCCTCTCATTTATTACCGAGGTCAATTCCATCCGATTTTCTCTCTTTCACCGCGTTAGATCGAGGAGGTCTCGCCAATGACAATTATTACCCCGGTCAAAACGGATTACACTACGTTCGACCCGCCGGCTTTGGGACATCTCGGGATGATCCCGGAACTCGTCGTTCCGCCCCCGCAGGATGAACGCATCTGGGTGCTGCTCGAACCAAATGTTTGGTTCCGTCCGCTATTCTTCGATATGAGCGCGGGCGCGCACGGAGAGGTGTTGAGGGTCAAGAAGGGCGGCGTGCTCTCGCGCCATCGGCACCCGTCGCCGGTTCATGGCTTCGTGCTGAAGGGAAGCTGGCGATATCTCGAGCACACTTGGCGGGCGACTGAAGGCTCCTATGTTCTCGAACCGCCGGGAGAGACGCACACGCTCACCTGCGACAGCGGCGATGAGATGCAAACCGTCTTCTTCATCCAGGGGCCAACGCTCTACATCGATGAAGAGGATAGGGTTACGCTCGTCGAGGACAACTTTCAGCTCATTGAGGCGTGCCGGAAGCACTACGAGGACGTGGGGCTTGGCGCGGATTTCGTGAACCAGTTTCTTCGATAAGAAATTCGATAAGAAAGAAGTGTCCGGGGTTCGAGTGCGCGTTCGCATGCTGCGGCGCAGGGCAACTTGATCTCGCATCAGCGTTTCGCATTGCCGAACGTGTTATGCACAGGCCGCCCACAACAAATTTGAGCCGTCTGTGCATTGTGAATTGGTGATAGGGCGATCACCGATACAGTGTCCCCCGAGTGTGGGCGTCGTTGAAAGCCGCGACGGTTCTTGGGACAGGCGTGAGGGACGATTTCAAAGCTTTCGTTATCGTGGGGGGCGCAGGTAACAACGGGATGCGCGCCTCGGATGCGTGCTGTGACCATCGCGCCTACGCCTTCGACGCCTTCTCGTCCGCGCTGGCTTTTATGCGTTCGACGAAATCTCAAAGTGTCATCGTCGAGTTCAGCGTCGAGACCGATACGCTCGATTTTTACGATGCTGCAAAGCTTCTGAATGTACCCGTCGTTTTTTCCGTCAACCGGTTGCAGGCATCCGAGGTCGGACAATTCGGAATGCGGGTCTCCGAGATCGTCTTTCCTACGCGCCTCAGGACCGCGGATTGTCGGGTCGCCAAGGCGAGCGCGGTTCGTCTGCCAACATTAATCGGATGACTTCGAGCGCGCTTCTCGATGCTTGAAGGTGATGCTGCGTGCGCGCAGAACTCGCCTTCATACGCTCGGCGAACGAGAGAACCTGCCTGTCCCGAATATCTTTCGAAAGACGAAAATCGACCCAGATTACGTTGTCTCGAAACATAACAGACGCCTTACGTGTACACGACGATCGCCACTTAACATGCAAACGGTATGCCTTGCATCCAGCCGTTAGCACTAGCGGCAGTCGAGTGAGATCGGGAAATGACAAGCGTTCATTTCTGGGAAACGGCAGAAAAATAGGAAATAGACGGCGCTTTTTCTGGTTTATCGGCTTGTCGGCGTTGCGCTAGTTGGAGGGAATGATGTCAATTGCATTCCGAGTATCGGCGGGGAGTGGGCGAAATGCCACGAATACTGTTGGGCAATCGAGGGGATTGGCGAGAGGTGCTGGGAAGGCCCCCGCCTCCGCCATGCGCGGAAGAGCCGCCGCCCCAAAAGCCGAAGCATTTCTGGAAACGGCGCCGTCCCCCGCCACCTGTTGCGATGGCCCCTCGCCAAACAGCTGCTGTGCAGGAGTTCGAATATTCCGAGTTTCCGTTGTGCCCGGATTCGATCAAGCACCCGGATATCGATTTCATTCTTCCGTTTCTAGTTTGCGAATATGACTTGTTAAGTCAGTGTCCCGAAGCGCGCCGCAAATGCATTTATCCGGACTCGAAAACCGCGAATAATCTCGATGACAAAGGACGTTTCAATGCCCTGATGATCGAGCTTGGATATGAGGATTGCATTCCACGTGTCGGCGCCCCGCGCGATTTGGAATTTCCGATCGTCTGTAAAAAGCGAATCGACGAATGCGGCTTGCACACGAGAGTCATTAGCCATCCGTCGGAGCTGGATCATCTGGACGATCCAGATTTCTATTTCCAGGAATACGTCCCGGGGGTGGAGGAATACGTGACGCACGTCATCTGTCTCCACGGTGTCATCACGTATCTGGTTTCATATAAATATTATTTCGGAATGGACGTTTACAGCAAGTCGCCGGAGTTAAATCCGCGTTCCGTCGAAGATCTGGGCGGCTTCATTCCATCTGAACTCACAAAGATTATTTTGGATTTATCTTACACCGGGTGTGCATGCTTCAATTACAAGCTCCGGGATGGCAGGCCGGCGATCTTCGAATTAAATCCTAGGGTCGGTGCATCGTTTATGAGAGAGAGTGCCAAATATCTTGGCGCCTACATGAAAGCTGTCGAGGACCACAACGGAAGAAAGTCGATGTCGAGCAGCGCGAAGAACGCTTTCGCGCCGCGCGTCGCAAACGAAATGTCGGTCCGTGCGGGTGTGCGTGGACGATAAAACGACGAGCCGGATTACGCCTTTATCGAATTTGCTAGAGAAAAATTAGGCGATTGACGCGAGGCATCCTCGCAGGATAGCGCCCACTCCTTTCACGCGCGCCAGCCGAGTTCCTTCCCCCAACTTAAAAGGAGCGTGGCCCTTTTGATTTAGCGCTATTCCATCCTGGCGTTCTTGTGCGAACAATCCGCCTGCGGATTTCCGTGGCCATTCGCCCTTGGGAGATGTTAGGTGCGTTGCAAAGGAATTGTTCACGTCGCTGCGGCTTCGATTATGTGGGCGGCATTTGCGGGCGGGGCTTCGGCTGACGCCGGCGCAGACACTGGGCAACCATCTTCCGTCTCAGCGGTGATCGAATTTCCGTTGCCCGCTCTTGAATCTCAACTCGACGATTTTATTCCGCGCCGCCTTGCGAACTTCGAGGATCGCGGCTCCGAATGCTGGCATCGGTTTATCTTCGGGCGGGAGTTTCGCGTCGATTGCGCTTACGAAGGCTATATCGAGCGCACCGGAGGGATTGAACTCGGCGCCGAGAATGGTCGTCTCACAGCGGACATGCCGGTTTACGGAACGGTCAGCGCCCGCGGAATTGGCCGCTTCGTCCGGCGGCTTCGTGGCGCAACGGAAGCGAGGCTGATGGTCTATGCCGGTGCGCGTCCGCGCCTTCTTTCGGATTGGACTGTCGCGTTCGATATACACGAGGGCTTCCGCTGGCGCGAGCCGCCGGTGGTTCGCGTGCTTGGATTCCCGATCGATCTCGCTCGCTATGCGGAACCCGCCATCAATCGCGAACTCGGCCGCGTCAAGGAACGCGTCGAAGCAAATGTCCGTTCGCTGGACGTGCGCGAGAAGGCCGAAGGCGTCTGGCAACGGATGTTCACACCGGTTCAACTCTCGGAAAGCCCCCGTCTCTGGTTACAGATAACGCCGCAAAGCGTCGCCTTCTCCGGGCTTCGCGCGACGGGACGTGTCCTTGAAGGTTCACTGGCAATTTCCGGCCAGGCTGTTGCCTCGATCGGACAGGCCCCGCCCGCAGTTCAGCCAACGCCGCTTCCCGCGCTCAGCGGCGATGTTTCAGCGCCGGGCGAATTCGATGTCGCGGTTCCGATCGATTTGACTTTCGCGACAATCGAAACGGCTTGGCGAGACGCTTTGGCTTCCGATACGCAATTGAGCGGCGCGGGGCTCAAAGGCCTCAATGTATCGTCAGCCGACGGTAAGCTCGTCATCAGATTGCAGCTTCCCGACGCGAACACTCCGGTTACGCTTTCGGCGGAACCGAAGGCCGGCGAGGAGGGCCAAACGATCGAACTCGAAGGTGTTACGCCGGCGGCAAATCTTGGAGTGCCGCTCAACGTCGATGCGCTGCAAGCGCTTCACGACAGTTTGAGCGTTTCCTTCAAGGACCGCATTGACGCGGTCTTGGCTTCTGCAAACCAACGCCTCAATCAGCAGCTTTCGGATGGTTTCCACCGCGAAGGAAAGCTTGAGCTTGGCGGGCCTGTCAGTATTGCCGTTCTGCCCGATCGAATTCGCATCACGGCTAACGCCCGGGGTCATCTGAGGTTCGTTTATGATCGATAAGTTTCTGTCTGCGATCATCGCCGCGCTCGCTTCGTTAGCGATCGTGGTCAGTGCATCGCCTGTCGAAGCTCAGTCTGCATTCTATCGGGCCGCGCCAGACGAACTCGCCGGTCCTCCGGGATCGATCATTCGGACCGAGCCGATGAGCGATAGCTGGTTTGGCGCAAAAACGGTGCGGGTTCTCTATCGTTCCACCGGTCTCAAAGGTGAGTCGATTGCAGTGTCTGGCGCCGTGATCGTGCCTGGAGGCACACCGCCGCCCGGAGGTTGGCCGATCGTTGCCTGGGCCCACCCGACGACAGGCATCGTTCCGCATTGCGCGCCGACGCTCGCAATCTTTTTCCATCAGCAGATTCCGGGACTTCGGATGATGCTCGAGCATGGTTTTGCAATCGCGGCGACAGACTATCCTGGACTGGGAACGCCGGGGCCGCATCCCTATCTCGTTGGCGAGAGCGAGGGGCGAGCGGTTCTCGATTCAGTCAGAGCAGCGCATGCGCTTCCGGGCGCCGGGATCGGGATGCGTACGGTTCTTTGGGGGCATTCGCAGGGCGGCCAGGCGGTTCTTTATGCGGCGAAGCTCGCCAAATCATATGCGCCTGACGTCAGTGTGCTCGGGCTCGTTGCGGCGGCGCCTGCGACCGATCTTGGTGCATTGATGCGAGCTGATATCGCAACTGCCGGCGGAAAAAATCTGCTGGCGATGACGCTGTGGTCCTGGGACAGAGTGTTCAGCGCGCCGATGCGGGAAATCGTCGTGCCGAAAGCGATTCCCGACGTCGACAGGCTCGCGGATATCTGTATCGAATCCATCATTGACATCCGCCCGCGTCAATTGATTGGCAAATATCTTTCGCAGGAATTTCTCAAAGTTCCTGATCCGACAGCCAAGGAACCTTGGAAGGACTTGCTTGCCCAAAACACAATTGGGACGCTGCCGCGTGAGATTCCCGTTTTGATGGCACAAGGCACCGCCGACAATGTCGTCGATCCGCCTGTTACCGCCTCGTATGTTAAAAGACTTTGCGCTGCCGGAAGCACGGTCGAAACCCTGCTGTTTGATGGCGTCGGTCATGGCATGATCAGCCGCGATGCCGCTAAGCCTTCCGTCGACTGGATCTCTCATCGCTTCGCTGGAAATCCGGCGCCCACAAATTGCCCAGGCCCGAACTGAACGCGGCTTTGGTGGGGTTACTGCGGTCCAAGTACAAGCTCACTCCGGGTAAGACTTCTCGGTGTAGGTCTCCGTGCCGCGTTGGGGTGTTACCTCCGGTCGTTTGAATAGGATGAATGCCAGCACGTTGCCGGGATCGGACGAAGCGTCGGTGCGGCAGGCCGCCAATCTGCCATCGGCCGCGGTGGCGTATTCCGCGACGACTTCACCAAACATATTCCTCTGCACAGCAATTTTCTGACCAGCTTTGACGTCGTCGTTGAGCTTGGCAAGAAACTCAACCAGTCCGCCGTGCGTCGCGATGATTGGAAACGCGGCGTCTCCGATCATCATGTTTGCGTCCGTCGCCGTCCGGCCGGGCGATCCGGCGACAACGCCATAGTGTTTGAGGACATTCAACGTTCCCTCTACGAACGACGCGATCACGTCCTGGTCGAGGATCCGCGCGGCGCCGACTTCGGGCGTGAAGCACGGGATGCCGACATCGACAAAGGCATTGTGCAAAACGCCTGGATAAGCCGGGTCGTCCCACATCAATCCGACGGGATAGAGTTCGGCCATCGTCTTGACGTCCGGCAGAGTGCGATCGCCGATAAGGAATGGGGCGATTTCCAGGCCGGTTGTCCCAGTGTGAAAGTCAATCGCGAGATCGGAATTGGGCTTCAACAGACGATTGAACAGAAGGCCGGCGTGACGGCTCGTGGCGCTCGCGCCATTCTCGTCTCCCGGCCACTCCCGATTCATGTCGATCAGATCAGCGCCTCGTCCGGAATTCGGCCACCGACGCTGCATGCTTTCGACCGCCGGGCGCGCGATGTCGAGAACTGCCATCACAGTCCCGGACATCTCTGTCGGTTCGAGCCGGTCGATTACGGTCTGGACAGTCCGTATCGAACTCATCTCGTCGCCGTGCACGCCGCTGGTCAGGGTCACTCGCTTGCCGGGTCGGACGCCCTTGATAACGACGACCGAAACATACCAGTTCTGACCGGCCGGCGATTGCACGCCCTGAAAATAAAGAAAATGCTTTTGCCCTGGTTCAAGATCGGAAACGTCCAGCCGACTGACGACTTTCTTTCCTTGGATAGTCTCGCCAGTGAAAATTGTTCCTGATTGGGCCGCGGGTTTGCTCGCATCCTCTTGTGCCGCCGCCGCCGGGGATTGGGCGGCAAGCGTTGTCGCGGTGCCGACGGCGGCAATTGAATTGGCCATGAAGTCTCGACGATCGATCTTGTCAGGCGACATCAGAGAAGCCTTTCGTTAGGTGGATCCCGACCCGAACCCAAGATCTGCGCGCAGCATTATTATTGGTTTTTAAGCTTTGCACACTAGCGCAACGGCCATTCAAGTGAATTCTCCGGGCCGGAGAAAAATGGGTATTTTGAGCGTATTTTCGCAAAAGCTTTGGTAGCGACCGCCCGTTTCGACCCGTCGCGGGGGGCGTTAAGCGGCACAATATTCCTCAAGGCAATCAATTATAAAATAAAAGGCAAGACAGTTGCGAACAGCGAACTCTATAATGCCCGGACGGGGGACACTTGGCTGCGCTAAAGCAAAAAGAACCAAGGAGTCCTGATCATGAAATATATTATTGCAACTGCTTCGACAGCGATTTTTCTGTCATTCGTAGCGACACCATCAATCGCAGACGATCAGACGTCGACGGATCCCACACGCCATACGATGGGCGATGAAGGGAAGCTGCCTGCGAGCAGCGCCGTCAGCGGACGTGTGCCAGATATGGGCGCGGGAACTGGGACCAGCACCGGCACCGAGGGCACGTCGCATCGGATGGGCGATGAAGGCAAGTTGCCGGCAACGAACTCGATGAGCAACCAGACACCGAAAATGAGTAAGCCTGCGGGAGATGGCAACTAAACCGCGCGGGGTGCTGCCGGCAATCCGGCGTTTCCGGTGCGCCGGCGGCACTTGCAGACCGGCTTTCCTCATCCTTTGTTCGATAGATTGAGAGGTTCGTCATGACATCGAGTCCAATTTCGGAAAGATCAACCGAAGCATCGGATCCCAGCTGGTGGGGCGCAATTCTGGTCGGAATGATCTTCGTCTTCGCCGGTATCTTCGTGCTCGGTGATGTCGCGGCGGCGACCGTCATCAGTGCGATGCTCATCGGCGTATTGCTGCTGGTCGCCGGGGCGTCGGAGGTGTTTCAAGCTTTTTCGACGCAGCATTGGCGAGGCTTCGTGCTGCGAATGCTGATCGGCGTTCTCTATGCCATTTGCGGGATTATGCTGATTACGGACCCGGCCAGAGGCTCCGTGATTCTGACCTTGATATTCGCACTCTCTCTTATCGCTTCGGGATGCGTTCGCGTGGTTCAGGCGTTTCAGTATTGGGCGGCATTCGGACCATTGCTGCTCGCGTCCGGACTCATCGGAATCGTGGCGGGTCTCGTCATTCTTGCAAAGTGGCCGATCAGCGGCTTGTGGGTCTTGGGCCTTCTGGTCGGGATCGATCTGATATCTCATGGCATTTGGTGGCTCTTCTTCGGAAGCCGGTTGCGGCATGAGCGAAGCACTGCGCTTGGCTGACAAGGCAGCGTGATTGGCGATGGTTTGCCGAGCGGAACCTCGATCGCGCTCGATGCCCTTGGTCCGACCTACTTGGATCTTGCCGCCCAGCACGGCATCGATCCCGCGCTTTTGCATCGCGTTGCGGTCAAGGGTTCCGGTACGCCCGACAGCTTGCCTCCCAACGGTGCAGTTGTTTCGCTTTTCGCCGTCTGCGGATCAACTTACGGAGAAAGCTATTTCGACATCGTCATGGTCGCCATTGTCGGCGCCTTCGTGGCCTTGGCCGTCGTGATCCTGCTAGGATCGACATTGGGTTCATTCTAGAATGGTTTGCTGATCTGATCCTGTCGAGGGGAAGCAACCATGAAGCCGATCGTCGATCCGCGTGACGGCGACGCCGAGGACGATGCATCGAGCACGAAGCGGCGGACACTCATGTCGCTCGCCGGGACACTTCTCTCGGAAATCAGTTTGCCGAAGTTGCTGGCGGCATGGATCGTGCTGATCGTCATACCGGCGATCATGCTCGGCGCAGGTCCACTGCTGACGTCAATCTGGATCGGAACTGTTTCGTCCAAGGCGGCGGCGATCTTTTCCGAGCTTTTTGCGCCGGTTGTGTTGCTTTTGCTGCTTTTGATCGGATGGTTCGGCGGCAGGTCGCTGTGGCGATTTGTGGAGACGAATTTCTGGTCGCTGAACGCGCTCGCCGTCCAGCCGGGTTATGCGCTCATTCGCGAAGCTGTTCGTCAGGTCGCCGAAGGATTTTTGACCGAGGGCGGTGATCAGCATGCGCGGGGTCTCGTGCGTGCCGGGAGTGCCGCGGTCGCCGGTCTTCTAATTTTCACATTTTCGGCTTGGATCTTTGCGCTTGTCTGGCCTCATACGAGGTGGACTGGGACGGTAGGGGATCTTTCTACTCCCATGAGGCTGGTGGGCGTCGCGCTTTGGAACAGCGTCGCCATCGTCACTGCGTATCTTGCAGCGGCCGGTCTTTCTTGGGGAGTGGCCGATACTATCATGGCCCAGCCGGAGGATTTTACGCCGCTGCCGGACTCGTCTTCGGCGCAGAGGTTATGGCGCGTCGCGCACCTTTCCGACATTCACACGGTCGGTGAGAAATACGGATTTCGCATCGAGGGCGGTCGCTCAGGCCCGCGGGGCAATGATCGCCTGAGGCAGGTCTTCGAAAAACTCGATGCCGCTCATGCGCAGCATCCGCTCGATTTGATCGTTATCTCCGGCGACGTGACCGATGCAGGGCGCGCGACGGAATGGGCGGAATTTCTCGACCTCATGAAGCAATACCCGCGCCTTGCCGAGCTGACGGTGATACTTCCGGGAAATCACGACCTCAATGTCGTCGACAGAGCAAATCCGGCCCGGCTCGATTTGCCTTTCAGCCCGAACAAGCGGCTGCGGGAGGTTCGGGCTCTCTCTTCAACGGTTGCCGTGCAGGGTCGGCGAGTCCGTGTTTTTGACGACGGTGCAAATCGGTTAGGGACGACCCTACAAGAATGGCTTGCGCCATTTGCGGAGCGAATTGTCAGCTTTGCGGATACCGGCGCCTTGAGGCAATCATGGAATCTCGCGGATGTCTGGCCACAGAGCTTTCCGATGGTTCTGCCGCCGCCGACGCCGGAGGGGTTGGGCGTCATTCTGTTAGATTCGAATGCCGAAACGCATTTTTCGTTTACAAATGCGCTTGGACTTGTGACGACGGAGCAAATGCGCGCGACAGAGAAAATCTTCGCGGATTTTCCCAAAGCATCATGGATCGTCGCGCTTCATCATCACGTCGTTGAATACCCCAAAGCGTCAAAGGCGCTGTCGGAGCGGATCGGTACGGCGCTGATCAATGGCAGTTGGTTCGTGCGTCGAATGCAGAGGTACGGAACCAAGATTGTTGTCATGCATGGACACCGTCACATCGACTGGATCGGGCGCTGCGGTGAACTGACGATCGTGTCCGCTCCGTCTCCGGTGATGGACGTGACCGACGACAAGGATACGTATTTTTATATCCATAATCTCGGTATAGGTCCGGACGAACGGCTTATGCTTTTTGCTCCGGAACGTGTCGTTCTTTCTGGTGTACCCAAGGGTCGATCCGCAATCGCCGCGCACAAGGCGCACATACCGGGGGCGGCGGCAGGCGTTTTGCATCCCTAATTCAACTCTAAGAGCCATAACCTCCAGATCACCGGCAGGATTTCGCCGGTGATATAGCTGGAGCAGCCTGGCGCCGCCATGAAGACGAAGCGGACGCAATCTCCTCCCGCTGGGCTGCGCGTCCCATGGCAGCGGAATTGCCGAATTTTGCGACATCCGCCGCTTGCTAGTCCCCGGGGTTGAGCGTCAACCAGACGGATCCCGGTGCGATGGACCCGCAAACTTTGCTAGGCGGAATGCAAGAAGTGGCGCATCACCTGTGGCACGCCGCCTCGATTGCTCTGCAGATCAAACCGGCGCAACCGCAGGCGTGTGATTGAGCAATGCAAAGACGATCAGCAGCAACACGGCCAGGCCGAGGAGGCCGGAAGGCCCGTAGCTCCAGTCGGCTCTATAAGGCCAACGCGGCAACGCTCCGAGAACAGCAAGGAATCTGGTGGGCGTGAGGGACCGCAGCTAAGCAGGCGCGACGCCACAGGTCAGCAGTCGGGCGAAAATGACGAGTGCGTTTTGCGAATTCCGAGCCCTAAGTTTAAGCTAGTCTGCCGGAGGCACAACGGGCTGAGAGTTCGCGGTAAAATATGGTGCCCAGAAGAGGACTTCGAACCTCCACGCCTTGTGAGCGCTAGTACCTGAAACTAGTGCGTCTACCAATTCCGCCATCTGGGCTTGCGGGTGTCAGGTAAATTGTACCGCTGCGGAAGTCAATTGCGTGACATTTGGCGCTGGCGAACTTTTGACCCTTCTTTCCCCTGATAGATGGCAGATCGAGGCACGGCCCATGTTTCCAAATGCTTCACAGCGTCGCCTTGGCCCGCTAGAGGTGGTCAGCGGCGGGACAGCGTTCCCTGCAGGCGGCGGCAACGAGGTTTCGGATGGCGGATAAAGGTAAGCTGGCTACGGTGTTCGGAGGCTCCGGGTTTGTGGGGCGGCATATCGTCTGGTCGCTGGCGCGCCGAGGATACCGGGTTCGCGCTGCGGTCCGGCGTCCGGATCTTGCAGGCTATCTGCAACCCATGGGCGTTGTGGGACAGATCTTTCCGGTCCAGGCGAACCTGAGGTTCGCGGATTCTATCGATCGCGCCGTGGACGGAGCCGATATCGTCATCAACGCCGTCGGCATCCTGGCGCCGACAGGCGCGCAGACTTTTGCTGCTATTCATACGGAAGGTGCCGAGCGGGTCGCCAAGGCTGCAAAGGCGGCGGGTGCCAAACGCCTCGTCCATATTTCTGCAATTGGCGCCGACAAGTCGTCGCCCGCCCTCTACGCACGGACGAAGGCACTCGGCGAGGAGGCGACGCTGGCAGAGTTCCCCTCGGCGGTCATCCTACGACCTTCGATCGTATTCGGTCCGGAGGACGATTTCTTCAACCGGTTTGCTGCCATGGCGCGGATCAGCCCGTTTTTGCCGCTCATTGGCGGTGGCCGGACGAAATTTCAGCCGGTATTTGTCGGCGACGTCGGACATGCAGCGGCCGCGGCCGGTGTCGGTGACGCCGGTGCGCCGGGGACGATTTATGAACTTGGCGGTCCTGAGGTTCTGAGCTTCCGCGATCTTCTCAAGGCGACGCTTGAATATTCAGACCGAAAGCGGCTTCTGCTGCCGGTGCCGTTCTGGGCTGCGAAGCTGCTGGCGGCGCTGACTTGGCCGCTGCCTAACGGCATTCGGCCGATGACGGTCGATCAGGTGCGCTTGCTCCAGAAGGACAACGTGGTGTCGGAGGCGGCAAAGTCATCGGGCCGGACGATCAGTGCGCTCGATGTGGCGCGGCCGGCTGCGGTCGATGCCATCGTTCCCGGCTATCTGGAGCGCTTCAAGCCGAGGGGGCAATACGCCCACTATCATCCCTAGATTTGAACGGTTTAGTCGTTGCAAGGCACAGTTGGGAACATTTGGAGCCGCCCATGCGAATAGGCGGCTCTTTTCATGCAAGCGCAACGAGCGTCCGCCCCTCAGTGCAGGGGTGCGATCGACAACTCGTCTTCCTGAGCATGTCCGATCGCGGCCTGCAGCGTGTCGGTGAGGGCGATGGGAGTGCCATCGGCGGCATGCAGCGAGAACAAGGGAATGCCCTTTGGCAGGCCTTCGATCTGTGGAAACATCTCGAGGGCCTCATCGGAGGTCAGTGTTTTGATGTAAGCGACCTCGCCGCCGCCGAGCCGCGCGAGTTCCAGCTCGCTCATGACGGGCGCAACGACATCGTGGGCTTCAGTGGCTTTTACGGTGGTCTTGGTATTCATGACGCTCTTCCTCCTGGTGTCGAGGTCGGGCTCTGATCGCTACCCGGAACCCGTCGCCTTCACAGGCGGTTCCCGGTCTGCTCGTCTGCTCCGATCCTCCGACGATTCGGTCGCCGGCGCTGTGACGCGAAAGACTCAGCTCAGGGGCGGCTTTTGACAGGTTTGGCCGCTCCGATCTCAATTCGGCGCACGAGGCGCTGGGGTTCTAGTCGCTGCAAGTCGACAGCCAGCAGGCCGTTTGCGAGTTCAGCGCTCTTGACCTCGATTCCATCGGCGAGGACGAACGTGCGCGAGAATTGCCGGGATGCGATGCCCCGGTAGAGATAATCACGGGCCTTATCGTCCTGTTGTTTGCCCCGAACCGTCAATTGCTTGTCTTCGAGCGTTATCTCAAGATCGTCACGCGTGAACCCTGCTACTGCCAGTGTGATCCGCAATAGCTCGCCGGACTCGTCGTCCTTGACGATCCTCTCGATGTTGTAGGGTGGATAGCCGTCCCCGCCTTTTGTCGCGCGATCTACCAACCGCTCGATTTCCTCAAATCCGAGGAGCAGGGGGTTCGAAAGTGCCGTCACGCGCGTCATCTCCAGGGCCCTTTAAAAAGCGACCGACCGTTCTTAGTTCCGGACGCCTTGGGGCCGCCCGCCTCGCCGTCACACAACTGACCGACGATTTGAACAAGATATGGGAGGCGGCAACAGCTCTTCAAGCGGCTTCCGGAGGCGGAGCGTGTCGCGGGCGCCTCAGGGTCAACATTTAAGGGGTTATCCTGAATTCCGCCTTAGTGCTGCCCGGCTGGACCGCGAAATGGCTCGGCCTTTTCAATGTTGTTTTTGCGTGGGGATATCATGAAGCCGGTCGCCGTCATCGTCGCCTCGACGTTTGCAATGCTTTCTGTCTTTGCCGCCCATACAGCCGTTGCCGAAGAGCCTGCCAAACCGGCGGCGGATTCCGGCACCGTGCTGGGAGACCCCGACGGCCCGATGACGCCTGAAGAGAAAGCGGAGAAAGAGGCGAGGCAAGCCTGCAAGGTCGATATCTGCCGAGCCTTTCATTCGAAGGATGCTACCGGCAGCGACATCGCCTGCCATGTCATCAAGAGCTGGCGCAAGGAGCAACTCGTAAAGCTTGTCGCGAAGCTGAAGGTAAGCTGGCCTTATGACGGTGCGCATTGCTCGATCGATCTGAACATCAAGCGTGCAGATCTCGCCAAGGCGATCAGCCAGCCCAAGGCGGAGCTTCAGCTCGCCAAGCACACGGTCACCTGCAGCATCGCGAGCGATAAGAGCGGCGCCACCAATTTCTCGTTCGAACTTGCTCCGAAGATCATTTTCGAGAACGGCAAGGCGGTCAAAGGCGAGGCGGACTGGGGCAAAATTGAAGCGCCAACTCTGATCAAGAGCGCGCTTTGGACGGCAACCGCGGCTGACAATACCGTGAACATTTTGTCAGGTACGATCGCGGATGAAGTGAATACCTTCATCACAAAGAGGTGTGATGAAGTGAAAGATCAATGGGCGGCTAAGCAATAAGGGCGCGAAATAGCTATTCGCAAGCGCGAAGTGTTATATTGTTATTAGGCCCGCTTATGAATGGCCATTGGAAATCCGATTAGCGCCTATTGGTTCGTTGCGATAACTAGGGCGCCGTTGTGAAGCGTGGACAACCACTCTTGGAGGAAGCCATGAAGACGTGGTCGAAGCCCGAAGTTCGCGAGCAGGAAGTTGGTCTTGAAGTGACCAGCTACCTCCCGGCTGAGATCGACCTCATCTAACTTAGATGATGTCGACTTAGTGTCGAACTTTAAGCGGCGGTCGATTTTATCGTCCGCCGCTTTACTTTGCGCGAAGCTCAGCCAGAATTTTCGATGGCTTCGCGCTTTTCCTCAAGTTCCAACCAAAGCGTTTCGGCGGTTTCCAGCTGCTGTTGAGCCGCCGAAAGGCGGGCGTTGGTTTTGTCGAACGCGGCGCGGTCGCGCGCATAAAGTCCGGCGTCGGCGAGCTTCGCGGCAAGCTCCTTGATCTCCGTTTCCAGTTTTGCAATCTCGCCAGGAAGCGTCGAGAGCGCGTGTTTTTCCTTGAAAGAGAGCTTCTGTTTTTGCGGTGCGGGCGCTTTCGGCGCATTGTCGGCGGGAGATTTCGCCGTCTTTTGATCGGCCAGCTTCTGATCTTTGCTCAATGCTTCGCCTTTTCGCTGAGCGAGCATATCGGAATAGCCTCCGGCATATTCCGTCCAATAACCATTGCCTGTCGGCGCCAATACGCTGGTTACGATGCGATCGAGAAAATCGCGATCGTGGCTGACGAGCAAAATCGTGCCGGTGTAATCAGACAAAAGCTCCTGCAGGAGATCGAGCGTTTCAAGGTCGAGATCGTTGGTCGGTTCGTCGAGAACCAAGACGTTCGACGGTTTCGCCAGGGCGCGAGCGAGCATCAACCGTGCGCGCTCTCCTCCTGACAGCACTCGGATCGGGGATAGGCGCTGCTCGGGGAGGAAGAGAAAGTCCTTCATGTAGCTCGCGACGTGGCGCGCTTTGCCGTTGATGACGACCTGATCGCCGCGGCCGCCCGTCAGAGCGTCCGACACTGTCCAATTGGGATCGAGTTCATCTCGCCGTTGATCGAGCGTCACGATTTCTAGATTGGCGCCATGGCGAATTGTGCCGCTATCGGGCGCGATCTGACCGGTCAGCAACTTTATAAGAGTGGTCTTGCCGGCGCCGTTCGGGCCGACGATGCCGAGCCTGTCGCCGCGCATGATCCGCAGAGATAGATCTTTTACGATGTCGACGCCGTCATAGCTTTTCGTGACGCCGGTGGCTTCGGCGACGAGTTTGCCCGACAGGCCGCCTTCGCTGGCGTCGAGCCGGACACTGCCGACGAGGTGACGCTGCTCGCGGACCGACTGTCGCATGGCGCGAAGTTCGCGGACGCGGCGGACATTCCGCTTGCGCCGTCCGGTAACGCCGCCATGCATCCATTGGTCTTCGCGAACGATTTTGCGGTCGAGCTTGTGACGTTCGATTTCTTCTTCTTCGAGAACCTTGTCGCGCCAGTCTTCGAAGGCGGCGAAGCCCTGTTCCAGTCGCCGGGTCTTGCCGCGATCGAGCCAGACCGTCGCGCGTGAGAGGTTTTCAAGAAAGCGACGGTCGTGGCTGATGAGCAGGAGCGCGGAGCGGCTGGCGAGCAGCGTCGCCTCCAGCCATTCGATGGCGGTCAGATCAAGATGGTTGGTCGGCTCGTCGAGCAAAAGGACATCGGGTTTTGCGGCGATGACCCGGGCGAGTGCGGCGCGACGGGCTTCGCCGCCGGAAAGATGCTGCGGGTCGCTATCGCCGGAAATGCCGAGCTCTTCGAGATAATAGTCGGCTTGGTAAGGATCGTCGGCTGGTCCGAGGCCCGCGGCGACGTAAGCGCGTACCGTCGAGAAGCCGGTGAAGTCGGCTTCCTGCGGAAGGTAGCGGACGCTGGCGTTGGGATGCGCGAAGCGCTCGCCGCTATCGGGCTCGACGAGGCCAGCGGCAATCTTCAAGAGCGTCGACTTGCCAGAGCCGTTGCGTCCGACAAGGCAGATGCGGTCGCCGGGCCCGACGGTCAATTCGGCGCCTTCGAGCAAAGGCGTGCCGCCGAACGTCAGATAGATGTCTTTGAGTGTTATGAGAGGGGGTGCCATGGGCACCTCCTAGCGGCGGATGTCCGCGGGATCAATCGGCAACGTGCCTTGCGGACGGCTATCAGCAGCAGCGGCCTATTTTGCCGCTGTCTCCGCCGTAGCGGTTCGTCTGCCGTTCGCGGAAGAAGTCTTCGTAGCTCATGATCGGCTCGCCAGGGTGAGCACGGCGCCGGTGCGCGACATAAGAATTGTAGTCGGGGAGCCCGACCATGAGCCGAGCAGTTCGGGTGACGGTTTGCCAAAGACGAGCAGGGGCTGATGCGTGGGTTTTCCGCATGGGCTTACTCCGCGGGACTGGCGGCAGCTTCTTGCGCCGAGATATTCGGATTTGCGAGAGCTTTCGCGATCGCCTGCGCTCCGAAAATTGCCATTGCGATGACGACTGCGCCGAGCAAGGCCGTCAGCGCGGCGTTGATATAATCGTTGAAGACGATGCGGTGCATGTCGCCGATTGATTTCGCGGGGGCAAGAATTTGGTTTGCTTCGAGCGCATCGGAGAATTTTGCGGCGTGGGAGAGGAAGCCGATGGCGGGATTGTCGCTGAAAAGTTTCTGCCAACCGGCCGTCAGCGTGCAGATGCCGAGCCATGTCGCCGGGGCGATCGTTACCCAGGCATGGCGTTCGCGTTTCATTTTGAAGAGGATGACCGTTCCCAACAGCAGCGCGATGCATGCAAGCATCTGGTTCGAGATGCCGAACAGCGGCCATAGCGTGTTGATGCCGCCGAGAGGATCGACGACGCCCTGATAGAGGAAATACCCCCAGGCGGAGACTGCGAGCGCGGTCGCGATGATGTTGGCGCGCCAGGATTTCGTCGTCCGGAACGAAGGTACGGCGGTGCCGATCAAATCCTGGATCATGAACCTGGCGACACGAGTTCCGGCATCGATTGTGGTCAGGATGAAAAGCGCCTCGAACAGAATGGCGAAATGATACCAGAAGGCCATGAGAGCCTTGCCGCCGACGACGTTCGAGAGGATTTCGGCCATTCCGATCGCGAGCGTCGGGGCGCCGCCGGTGCGCGAGAGAATGGTCGTTTCGCCGACATCGGATGCAGCCTGCTTCAGAGTCTCCGGTGTGATCGTGAAGCCCCATGAGGAAATTGCCGTCGCCGCGGATTCGGGCGATGTACCGATCAGAGCAGCGGGGCTATTCAGCGCGAAATAGACGCCTGGGTCGAGGGTGGCGGCGGCGACCATTGCCATAACGGCGACGAAGCCTTCCGTCAGCATCGCGCCATAGCCAATGATGGGCGCGTCCATCTCGTTGTCGAGCATCTTTGGCGTGGTGCCCGAGGATATGAGCGCGTGAAATCCGGAGATCGCGCCGCATGCAATAGTGATGAACAGGAAGGGAAAAAGACTGCCCGAAAAGACCGGTCCGGTGCCATCGACGAATTTCGTCAGCGCGGGCATTTTAAGTCCGGGCAAAACGACGATGATGCCGAGCGCGAGGGCGACGATGGTTCCGATTTTCAGGAACGTCGAAAGATAGTCGCGAGGTGCAAGCAATGCCCACACCGGCAGAACGGACGCGGTGAAGCCGTAGACGATCAGCATCATCGAAAGAGCTTCGCCGGAATAGTCAAATAACGGGGCAAGCGCAGCGTCGGCGGCGACGTAGCGGCCCGCGATCAGGGACGCGGTCAACAACACGAAGCCGATTAGCGACATCTCGCCTATGCGCCCCGGCCGGAGATAGCGGCCGAAAATTCCCATGACGACAGCAATCGGAATCGTCATTGCGACCGTGAAGGTCGCCCACGGGCTATGGGCGAGAGCGTTGACGACGACAAGGGCCAGGACCGCGAGCAGGATGACCATGATGATCAGGACGCCGATCATGGCGATGGTCCCGGCGACGCTGCCCAGTTCGGACCGTATCATTTCTCCGAGGGATCGCCCGTCGCGGCGCACCGAAGCCCATAGAACGATCAAGTCCTGAACGGCCCCAGCGAACACTGCGCCGACGATCAGCCAAAGGGTGCCGGGCAGATATCCCATCTGGGCAGCAAGAACCGGTCCGACGAGGGGGCCAGCACCGGCGATCGCCGCGAAGTGGTGGCCGAAGAGAACCGTCCGGTCGGTCGGGCAGTGGTCCAGGCCGTCGTTGAAACGGTGCGCGGGCGTCGGCCGATTGGCGTTAAGGCGCAGGACCTTGTCGGCGATGAAGCGCGCATAGAAGCGCTGGCCGAGCGAGTAGGAGCAAATTGCGGCGGCGACGAGCCAGATGGCGTTGATCGGCTCACCCCGCGAAAGCGCGATAACGCCGAGCGAAGCAGCTCCAAGTGTCGCAACGGCAAGCCACGCGAGTTTGGAATACGAATTGGTCATCGTCCCCGTCCCCTAATGCTTGCTAGAATGGTTCGCAAGGCAGGTTGAGATTGCAGCAGAGGGGAACGGCGGGCCAGCCGGGTAAACGGCGTGCATTCATCGGTTGAACCCGGCCGGAACGGCTAGGAGGTAAATTTCGGGGGTCTTGAAGGAATTGCTAACGAAGGGTTTCTAAACCAAGGGCGCTTTTGGGAGAGCGATCTAGTCGATTCCGAGATTTCTGTTTGTGAAGGTATGCAAGTGAAACGGGTGGCGTTTTTCATCCTCGGTCTTTTCCCGACGTTGCTTTCATGCGAGGCGTCGGCCAGTGAAGTCATGTTTGCATGCAGCTATCAGCTTGGCTCGGGAACAGAAGCCAATCGCAGGAAAGTGGGCACGGTCGTCGTCGCCATCGATGTCGATGCTAAGACAGCCAGGATCGATTTCGGTAAAGGCTGGTTTAAAACGATAACGCTGGTCGTCGACGGAACGGACGTAAAAGAAACGGGCGTTCCGGTCAGCGGCGCTGAACTCGGCTTTTTCTACTTCGATCTTTCGGGCAACAGCGGTGGCTTCACCGGCGGAAGCGACACGCGCGAATTTTTCGACGGCTGCGTTAGAACCAAAGTTGCTCACGTCGCCGGGATGCCCGATCAGGCAAGCACTCCGCCGCCAGCCGCGGACCGAGGCGTCTCCAACGATTCGCCCGCGCTGACGCCCCCCGTGGCGCCGCAGCCGTGGGCGGCACCCCCGCCCGACGCAAAACCTTCGCCCGACAAATTGAGCGGTAAAGGGACAAATTCGAATCCGGGACCAGTCACCGAAGCTGCGCCGGAGCGAGCGGAGCAAAAAGAGCCGATTGCGCCGGCCATCGCGCCTCCGGCAGCAAACGCGCAGCCCTCGCCGCCACCGCAGGCTGGAGGAGCGACGACCGACGTTTTGAGCGACAGGGATGAGAAGGCCAAAACTGCTGTGGCAGTCCCGCCTGCGGCTGCGGTCGATGCCTCGCCGGTCCCAGTTCCGCCGAAAGAAACACCTTTGCCGGGCGTCGCCTCCGCTGCCCCTGCCGGGCCCTCAGCGCCGCCGGATCAAGGTCAGGCGAGGTCGGACTATCTCGGCGGAATGAGCGCGCAGACCAACCCTTCGCCGATGCCGGAAGCTCCACCGGCACCTGTGCCAGACAAAGCAGCAGCGGCGGCCGACCAGACGCCGCCTGTCGCGAACGAAGCCTCTCCTCCGCCCGCGACCGAGCCATCCAGGACGGAATACTTCGGCGACAAAGATGCGCAGGCGAAACCCGTGCCGCTTCCTGAGGCCGCGCCCGTCGCCACTCGCGATGTGGAGCCTGCCACGCAAGCGACGGCCCCGCCGACTCCGTCACCGCAACCGGCACAGGTCGCTGCCGCCAGCCCGGAAAAAGTCGACGAGCCATGCCACGATGTGCTCAGTCGCGAGATCGGAACGCTGAAGGTCAATTTTGGGAATTCCAGCTCCAACATCGATGAGAGTTCTCAGAAAGCGCTCACTCGAATAGGGGGCGCGATCAAAGGCTGTCAGGATGTGGAAATCGAAGTCGGGGGGCATACCGACAATCTCGGCAATTCGACCAACAATAAAAGGCTTTCACTGTTGCGCGCCGAATTTGTCGTCCGGTTCCTTGTTGGCGGCGGCGTCGATCCGTCGAGACTGAAGGCCGTCGGCTATGGTCAGGAACAGCCGATCGCCAGCAACGAAACGGCTGTGGGGCGGAGATCGAACCGGCGCGTCGAGCTGCGCGTTTCATCGCAGCCGCACTGAAGCCTTCCTTGGCGCGGGCAAATCACGGTCGGCAATGTCATGCGTGGTATAAGTTCGTTGGTGGAGCTAACCGGGATCGAACCGGTGACCTCTTGCATGCCATGCAAGCGCTCTCCCAGCTGAGCTATAGCCCCGAACCAATGCAACCGGCAGGGCTGGTTCCTGCCGAAGATCCGCCTGATAGTTCGTCTTTGCGAAAACTGCAAGGACGATCGGCGCGTTTATTAAGGCTCTTCGTCGCCCTCGCCGGCCGGGCCGCCGATGATATTGGAGACGTCGCCGCCCTCTTCCTCTTCTTCCTCGAGGAAGGTTTCGTCGTCCTCGGCGCCGCCCGTGTCCTCGGTTTCGACGTCGGCGAGTGCTTCTTCACCCTCGACCGCCGGCAATTCGCCATCGGCGTCGTCGCTGACTACGGCTTTCTTGGCCTTCTTCGCGGCAAGATCGCGCTGCTCTGCCTGGAGCGCAGCGAGGGCCGCAGGAGAAGATGCGATCACATATTTCGAGCCGCAAAACGGGCAAATGATCGGGTCGTGGCCCAGATCGTAAAAGCGCTCGTCGCAATTTTGACAGGTGCGCTTCGTCCCGCGCTCTTGCTTGGTCGCCATAGGTCGTGCCTCGTTTATTGGAAATTCAAGGGAGCCCGTCTGCCATAGGCGGTGCTGGCTGTCAAAACGAAAAGGTGGGAGAAAGCGGGCATGTGTCAAGGACATCCCAGATGAGGCGCTTGGGCCGGAGCAGCCGGTACCGTTGACAGAGCGTCGCGGTCCAGTGTCTATCCGGGTCCCCAGCTCCGGGAAATGCTCTATTTGTACCGCTTTCCAACGCTTCGGAATCCTTGATTTGAAGGCAGCATCCTTATCGAAGCCGATGTCGACCCGCAGGGCCGGCCCGCTCACGGGCCGGGTCCGGGTGCCCGGCGACAAATCCATTTCGCATCGGGCGCTGATTTTTGGGGCGCTGGCGACCGGAACAACGCGGATCACCGGCCTTCTCGAAGCCGAGGACGTCATCAACACCGCTCGCGCCGTCGAGGCGCTGGGTGCCGCAGCCCGGAAGCAGGGCGACGTCTGGGAAATAACGGGACGGGGTGTCGGTGGATTGCGGCAGCCCGATGGGCCATTGGATTTCGGCAATTCCGGCACCGGCACGCGGCTGATGATGGGTGTCGTTGCCGGCCATCCCATCACCGTGACGATGATGGGGGACGCTTCCCTGTCTCGGCGGCCAATGCGTCGCGTCCTGGCGCCCCTTATCGAGATGGGCCTTGAGATTTTGGAGCCCGGCAAAGAGACGCTGCCGTTGACGCTTCGCGGAACCAGCGAGTTGATGCCGATCGTCTACCGCCTTCCGGTCCCGTCAGCACAAGTCAAAAGCGCCGTCCTGATCGCGGGTCTTCACGCCGCAGGAAAAACGACTGTCGTCGAGCGTGAAGCGACGCGCGACCACACCGAGCGCATGCTCCGGCATTTCGGAGCGGTCGTCGCCACGGAAACCAAGGGCGCGGAGACGTACATTACCGTTGACGGTGATGCGGAACTCGCTGGGAAGGACATCGTCGTTCCCGGCGATCCGTCTTCCGCGGCATTTCTGGCAGCGGCGGCGTTGATCGTTCCCGGTTCCGACGTCACGATCGAAGGTGTGCTGATCAATCCGACGCGGACGGGACTTTACACGACTTTGCAGGAGATGGGCGGCGACATCAGTTTCGAGAACGTGCGCGATGAAGGCGGTGAACCCGTTGCCGATATCCGCGTCCGGGCTTCGCGTTTGAAGGGCGTTCGCGTCCCGGCCGAGCGTGCGCCTTCGATGATCGACGAATATCCGGTGCTTGCAGCGATTTCCGCGTTTGCCGAAGGGCAGACGCGGATGGACGGTCTTGCGGAACTGAAAGTGAAGGAAAGCGACCGGTTGATGGCGACGGCTGCAGGATTGGCTGCAAACGGCGCCTCGGCTCAAGTCGATGGCGATACCTTGACCGTCAATGGCGCGAGCGGCCTCAAGGGCGGCGGCATCGTCGCGACCCACCTCGATCATAGAATAGCGATGGCATTCCTTACCGCAGGGCTTGCGAGCGAAGCGCCGATCATCGTCGATGATACGAACATGATCGCGACAAGCTTTCCCGAGTTCCGGCCGATCATGGAGACGCTTGGCGCCGGCTTCGACGAGGTCCGTCAATGACGTTGATCATCGCGATCGACGGGCCCGCTGCGTCGGGCAAGGGAACGCTGGCGAGACGTATCGCGGTCCATTTCGGACTGCCTTGGCTCGATACGGGGTTGCTCTACCGCGCCGTTGCACGCGATGTCATGGCGAATGGCGGAGATCTTGAAGACGTCGCCGCTGCGGCTGCTGCTGCCAGGTTGATCGTCGCGGAGACGTTGGTTGATCCGGCATTGCGCGGTCCGAAAGCGGGCGATGCCGCGTCGATCGTGGCCAAGATTCCGGAAGTGCGCGCCGCGCTTCTCGATTACCAGCGGGCCTTTGCGGCGCAGGGTGGCGGTGCCGTTCTTGATGGCCGCGATATCGGTACGGTCGTGTGTCCGCACGCGGCCGTCAAAATTTTCGTCACCGCGTCGGATGAAGCGCGAGCCAAGCGTCGTTTTCTCGAACATCAGGCGCGCGGCGAAGACGTGACGTACGACGATCTGCTGGCTGACATACGTAGGCGGGATGAACGCGATCGCGGCCGTTCGGCGGCGCCGATGCTCGCCGCCGCGGATGCGCTTCATCTCGACACGACCGAGCTTGACGCCGATCAGGCATACGAGGCCGTGATGAAGCTGATCAAAGCGCGGGTCGCGGGTGGCTAAACCTCCGGCAGTAGCGTCTTTGCTGCTCCCCGGTTCTGCCCGACGCGTCGCTATCTGCCAAGGTAGCTGCGCATTCCGCCATTTCGGCAACAATCGTGAATGGTAATTCGTTTCTCATACAGTCCGTTGAGCTGCGCAGGCTCGCAAATAAGGATTGGCATAACCAATTCTCCTTAGTTGCAAGCGTAGCGCCGTAACGTTTGTGCTAGACGTTCAACCATCAGGATCGTTGCGTCCAGCGATGAGCAAAGGATGTCATGGGCAAGAACGAGCAGAAGTCTCTGAAGTCCGAGGATCCCGAGATTCAGGATTGGCGAGAGTCGATTTCGTCGGTCATCGCCTACGAAGGTACAGATCGTGCCGACGACATCCTTGGAGAAGTTGTCGAGCGTGCGCGCGCCAGCGGCGCCGCAATCCCGTTCGCGTCCAGCACGGCATACATCAATACCATTCATGCACAGGACGAAGCGAAGCTTCCGGGCGATCGGGAATTGGAACATCGCATTGCCGCGGCCATCCGCTGGAATGCTGCCGCGATGGTGCTGCGCTCGAATAAGGAATCGAGCGAGCTTGGCGGCCACATCGCCAGCTATCAATCGGCGTCTACGCTCTACGAGACGGGGTTCAATCATTTCTGGCACGCGCCGTCCGAGGATCATGGTGGAGACCTCGTTCTCATTCAGGGGCATTCATCGCCCGGCATTTACGCGCGTGCTTTTCTCGAAGGCAGGCTCGACGAGGATCAGCTGCTGCATTTCCGCCAGGAGGTGGGAGGACACGGGCTATCGTCTTATCCGCACCCGTGGCTGATGCCGGATTTCTGGCAGTTCCCGACGGTGTCGATGGGGCTTGGACCGCTGATGGCCATCTATCAGGCCCGTTTTCTAAAATATCTGCACGCGCGTGGGCTTGCGAACACCGAGAACCGGAAAATCTGGGTGTTCTGCGGCGACGGCGAAATGGACGAGCCGGAAAGCCTCGGAGCAATTTCGCTGGCTGGCCGCGAGAAGCTCGACAACCTGATCTTCGTCATCAACTGCAATCTGCAGCGGCTCGACGGGCCTGTTCGCGGAAACGGCAAGATCATCCAGGAACTCGAGCGGAATTTCCGGGGCGCAGGCTGGAACGTTCTCAAGGTCATATGGGGCTCGCAGTGGGACGAGCTGCTGGCGCGGGATACGTCCGGCAAGCTGCGGCAGCTCATGGAAGAGTGTGTCGACGGCGAATATCAGGTCTTCAAGTCTCGCGACGGGGCTTTCATCCGCAAGAACTTCTTCGCGCGCTACCCAGAGACGGCGGCGCTAGTCGAGGACTGGTCCGACGACAAGATCTGGCGCCTTACTCGCGGCGGCCACGATCCGTCGAAGGTCTATGCCGCCTACGACGCGGCGATGAAGCACAAGGACCAGCCGACGTGCATTCTCGCCAAGACCGTCAAAGGGTACGGCATGGGCTCGGCGGGCGAGGGAACGATGCTGGCGCATTCGTCGAAGAAGATGGACGTCAGCACGCTTCATCAGTTCCGTGATCGCTTCAAGGTGCCCGTCAGCGACGAACAAATCGAGAAGCTTTCGTTTATCCGGTTTCCGAAAGGTTCGCCCGAGGACGATTATCTGCACGAGATGCGGGCCAAGCTTGGCGGCTATCTGCCGGCGCGGCGGCGGAAGTCGATTTCGCTCGATGTGCCCCCCTTGTCCGTATTCGAATCGCAATTGAAGGGCTCGGAAGGCCGCGAGATTTCGACGACGATGGCGTTCGTGCGTATCCTGACAGCGCTGATGCGCGACAAGGAGATTGGCCGGCGCATCGTGCCGATCGTGCCTGACGAAAGCCGCACCTTCGGCAT
Organism: Hyphomicrobium sp.; assembly: GCF_047600905.1. Classification (GTDB taxonomy): domain Bacteria; phylum Pseudomonadota; class Alphaproteobacteria; order Rhizobiales; family Hyphomicrobiaceae; genus Hyphomicrobium_B. Next base: position 3,801,886 of record NZ_JASGKD010000001.1, read on the forward strand.
GGAGGGCATGTTCCGCCAGTTCGGCATCTTCAGTCAGGTCGGTCAGCTTTATGTGCCGCAGGATGCCGACCAGCTGATGTTCTACAAGGAAGACAAGCACGGGCAGATGCTGCAGGAAGGCATCAACGAAGCCGGCGCCATGGCATCGTGGATCGCGGCAGCGACGAGCTATTCGACTTCGAATGTGCCGATGGTGCCGTTCTATATTTTCTATTCGATGTTCGGGTTCCAACGTGTCGGTGATCTCGCCTGGGCGGCGGGTGATGAGCGCTCGCGCGGATTCCTACTCGGCGGCACGTCAGGGCGGACGACGCTCAACGGCGAAGGATTGCAGCACGAGGACGGACACAGTCACATCATGTCGGCCACAGTGCCGAACTGTGTCTCCTACGATCCGACTTTCAACTACGAAGTTGCGGTCATCATTCACAATGGCCTCAAGCGAATGCTGACAGATCAGGAGGACGTGTTCTTCTATCTGACGCTGCTCAATGAGAACTATGAGCATCCGCCGATGCCGGAGGGTGTCGAGGACGGCATCATCAAGGGTATGTATCTCTTCCGGGAAGCGCCGAAGGATGCGAAGGGCCATAAAGTGCAGTTGATGGGGTCTGGCGCCATTCTTCGCGAGGTGATCGCGGCGGCCGATCTGCTGCGCGAGGATTGGGGAGTCGAGGCGGACGTCTGGAGCGTCACGAGCTTTACCGAACTGGCACGCGAGGCCCGCGACGTCGAACGCTGGAATTTGCTGCATCCGACCGAAATGCCACGGGTACCCTACGTCACCCAGAAGATCTCGGAACGTGGCGAAGGACCGGTGATCGCTTCGACGGATTACATAAAGCTCTATGCGGATCAGGTTCGTCCTGCCGTGCCGAATAAGTATTCGGTGCTTGGGACGGACGGTTTCGGGCGATCCGATTATCGGCGCACGCTCAGATACTTCTTCGAGGTCGACCGCCATTTCGTGACGGTCGCGGCGCTGAAGGCGCTGGCGGACGAAAACAAGTTGCCATCGATCAAGGTAGCGGAAGCCATCACAAGATACGGAATCGATCCCGAGAAATCCAATCCGGCACACAGCTGATAACGCAGGTCCGATCCATGCCGCTGGTCGACGTCAAAGTTCCAAACATCGGTGATTTCGAAAATGTGCCGATCATCGAGATTCAGGTGAAGCCCGGAGACGAGGTGAATGCCGACGATCCGCTCATCACGCTCGAAAGCGACAAGGCATCGATGGACGTGCCGTCGCCCGCGAAGGGCAAGGTTGCCGAGGTTCTTGTTTCGATCGGCGACAAGGTGAGCGAAGGCAGCGCGATCCTCAGGCTCGATACGGCAGGCTCGGGATCGGCCGAGGCACCGGCGAACGGCAAGGGCCGGGCGGTGTCGGAGGCTCCTGCGAAATCGGCGAAGAGTTCGGAGAAATCCCGAACCGTTGAAGCGGTCGAGGACAATCCTCTGCCGCCGCCTGCAGACTTCGATTCCGTATTCGCTAGTCCGTCAGTGCGACGGATCGCGCGAGAGCTCGACGTCGATCTGACGAAGGTTAAGGGCACGGGCGAGAAGGGCCGTGTCACCAAGGAAGACGTGAAGGCATTCATCGCACGTAGCGGCGCACCGACCGGCGCAAGTGGAGCAATGTCGGGCATTCAGGAAATTCCAGCGCAGGATTTCGCCAAGTACGGGCCCGTCGAGACGAAACCGATGTCGCGGCTGAAGCGTCTGACGGGACCAAACCTGCATCGCGCGTGGCTCAACGTTCCGCACGTCACGAATTCGGATGATGCGGATATCACCGATCTCGAAGAATATCGAAAGGAACTCGACGCGGCCGCGAAGGAGAAGGGCTATCGCGTGACGCTTGTCGCGTTTTTGCTGAAAGCTTCCGTCTCGGCGCTGAAGGAATATCCCGAGGTCAATTCATCGCTGGCGCCAAGCAAGGATGCGCTGATCCTGAAGCGTTACTACAACATCGGTGTTGCGGTCGATACGCCCGATGGTCTTGTGGTTCCTGTAATCAAAGACGTCGACCGCAAGGGCGTTCTGGAACTCAGCCAGGAGCTGACCGCCGTATCGGCGCGAATGCGCGAAGGAAAAATTGCGCCGACGGACATTCAAGGCGCGACGTTCTCGATTTCGAGCCTCGGCGGCATTGGGGGCACGAACTTCACGCCCATCGTCAATGCACCGGAGGTTGCCATTCTTGGTGCCGTGAGAGCGCAGATGAAGCCTGTCTGGGACGGGTTTGCATTTCAGCCCAGGCTGATGCTACCGCTGTGCCTGTCCTATGATCATCGCGTCGTGGATGGTGCGCTGGCGGCGCGGTTTCTGCGCAAAATCTGCGAGGCGCTCGCCGATGTCCGGCAGTTGGTTCTGTAGGACGCAGGCATGAGCAAACGAGAAATTCGCGTCCCTGATCTTGGCGACTTCAAGGATGTGCCCATCATCGAGGTGCACGTTAAGCCCGGTGCAACGGTTGCGCCGGAAGATCCGCTCATCACGCTTGAAAGCGAAAAAGCGTCGTTCGACGTTCCGGCGCCGGAAGCAGGGAAGATCGTCGAGGTTCTCGTCAAGGTCGGCGACAAGGTGAGCGAGGGCAGCGCGATCTTGACGATCGAGACGAGCGTGGAGTCGGCTCCCTCGCAGCCGTCGGCACCGGCGAAGACGGAAGACGCAACCGTCGCACCCGCCGCGGCGAAAGAGTTTTCCGGTGAAGCGGACCACGAATGCGACGTTGTGGTGTTGGGCGCAGGGCCGGGCGGCTATTCAGCGGCGTTTCGAGCGGCTGATCTTGGCGCGAAGACGATCCTTGTCGATCGGATGCCGGCGCTTGGCGGCGTTTGCCTCAACGTCGGATGCATTCCATCGAAGGCGCTGCTTCATACGGCTTTCATTATCGATGCTGCTGCCGCAATGAGCAAACATGGAGTGACGTTCGCAGCGCCAAAGATCGATCTCAAAAAGCTGGCCGCTTACAAGGATGGCGTGGTGGCAAAGCTCACCGGCGGCCTTGCGTCGATGGCGAAGGCACGAAAGGTCAAGACTCTGCAGGGGACGGGCACTTTCGCCGGGTCGCATCATTTGAAGGTGCGCTTCGACGACGGCCACGAAGAAACGGTTCGCTTCGACAAGGCGATCATCGCGGCGGGCTCGGAAGTCGTGGCGCTGCCGTTTATGCCATCTGATCCGCGAATCGTCGATTCAACGGGGGCGCTGGAACTTCGGCAGGTGCCGGAGAAGATGCTCGTCGTCGGCGGCGGTATCATCGGGCTCGAGATGGCGACGGTCTATTCGACGCTCGGTGCACGCGTCGATGTCGTCGAGTTGCTCGATGGATTGATGGCGGGTGCGGATCGCGACTTGGTGGGCGCTTGGCAGAAGGTCAACGCGCGCCGCTTCGACAAGGTCATGCTGAAGACGAAGGTCGTCGGTGCCGAAGCCAAGCCGGACGGTATCCATGTTTCGTTCGAGGGCGAGAACGCCCCGTCTGAGCCGCAGCGTTATGGCCTCGTGCTTGTTGCCGTCGGACGCAAGCCGAATGGAAAGCTGATTGCGGCTGAGAACGCGGGTGTGGCCGTTTCCGAGCGAGGCTTCATTCCAGTCGACAAGGCGATGCGGACGAACGTTGCGCACATTTTCGCCATCGGCGATATCGCGGATGAGCCGATGCTGGCGCACAAGGCGGTGCACCAGGGGCATGTCGCCGCCGAAAATGCTGCGGGTAAAAAAAGTTTCTTCGATGTGCGGCAGATCCCATCCGTCGCCTATACCGACCCGGAGATTGCCTGGACGGGCGTGACCGAAACGGAGGCCAAGGCGAAGGGCATAAACTACAAAAAGGCGGTGTTCCCGTGGGCGGCTTCGGGCCGTGCGATCGCCAATGGCCGGGACGAAGGCTTTACCAAGCTGCTGTTCGACGAGGAAACCGAACGGGTCATCGGCGGGGGCATCGTCGGGACGGAGGCTGGCAACCTGATCTCCGAGATTTGCCTTGCGATCGAGATGGGCGCGGACGCCGTCGATATCGGCAAAACGATCCATCCTCATCCGACCTTGTCGGAATCGATCGGAATGGCCGCCGAGGTCGCCGAGGGCGTTTGTACCGATCTGATGCCGCCAAAACCGCCCCGCGCCAAGAGTTAAGGGCTTTCAGGCTCTTGCTTTCGGGGGGGCGGTTGGCTATATCCACGGCCATTCGACGTCGCCGTCGGATTGGTCAAGAGGAAGATCAACCGGTTGGGTGCCCCATAGGGGTCCCGAATTCTGACCGGTAGGGCTGCGGCCCATCGCGGTGACATCAATTCCAGAACATGCACGCCAATGAGCCGGCATCGCGTTCGCGCGGGTCGGGCAAATGGCGTTTCAAACCATTCAACGCAACACGTCCGGCCATGGCGCCGGGCATCCAGTCATCAACCTAGGAGACCTAATGTCCGCTGAACTCGCTACCAAAGAATTGAACCCCTCGCGCGATGATTTTGCCGCGCTGCTCGCCGAAAGCCTTGCCAAGGACGACCTGTTCGAAGGTTCCGTCGTCAAAGGCAAAGTCGTCGGCATCGAAAAAGATATGGCGATCATCGACGTCGGCCTGAAGATGGAAGGCCGGGTCGCGATGAAGGAATTTGGCGTCGGCGGTAAGCCGGGCGAACTCAAAGTCGGCGATACCGTCGAAGTCTACCTGGAGCGCGTCGAAAATGCGCTCGGTGAGGCGGTTCTGTCGCGCGACAAGGCCCGTCGTGAAGAGAGCTGGACGCGCCTGGAACGCCTTTATGAAAAGGGCGAGAAGGTCACGGGCGTCATTTTCAACAAGGTCAAAGGCGGCTTCACGGTCGATCTGGACGGCGCCGTGGCGTTCCTTCCGGGCAGCCAGGTCGACATCCGTCCCGTGCGCGATATCGGACCTCTGATGCACCAGCCGCAGCCGTTCCAGATCCTGAAGATGGATCGCCGTCGCGGCAACATCGTCGTTTCCCGTCGTTCGGTTCTGGAGGAGAGCCGTGCCGAGCAGCGTACCGAGATCGTCGCGCGTCTCGCCGAAGGTCAGATCATCGACGGCCTCGTCAAGAACATCACCGATTACGGCGCGTTCATCGACCTCGGCGGCATCGACGGCCTGCTGCACGTTACCGACATGGCGTGGCGCCGCGTCAATCATCCGTCCGAGATCCTCAACGTCGGCGATACGGTGAAGGTGCAGATCATCCGCATCAATCCGGAAACGCAGCGTATCTCGCTCGGCATGAAGCAGCTGCAGTCGGATCCTTGGTCGGCGATCGAAGCCAAGTATCCGATCGGCGCCAAGGTGAAGGGCACCGTCACGAACATTGCCGATTACGGCGCGTTCGTTGAGCTGGAGCCGGGCGTCGAAGGCCTGATCCACGTTTCGGAAATGAGCTGGACGAAGAAGAATACGCACCCCGGCAAGATCGTTTCGACGAGCCAGCAGGTCGAAGTGCAGGTTCTCGAAGTTGACCCGCAGAAGCGGCGCATCTCGCTCGGCCTCAAGCAGACGCAGGAAAATCCGTGGGATTCGTTCCTCACGCAGCACCCGAAGGGTTCTGTCGTTGAGGGCCCGATCCGCAACATCACGGAATTCGGTCTGTTCATCGGTCTCGACAACGGCATCGACGGCATGGTCCACCTGTCGGATCTCGACTGGCAGAAGCCGGGCGACGAGGTCATCAAGGACTACAAGAAGGGCGATAACGTCAAAGCGATCGTTCTGGACGTCGATGGCTCGAAGGAGCGCATCTCGCTCGGCATCAAGCAGCTCTCCGGTGATCCGGCGGACGCGATGGCGAAGTACAAGAAGGGCGATGCCGTGACCGGCACCGTTACTTCGGTCAGTGATGCCGGCATCGAGGTCAAGATTGCCGACAGCGAGCTGACCTCGTTCATCAAGCGCGGCGATCTCTCTCGCGACCGTTCCGAGCAGCGGCCCGAGCGTTTCAACGTCGGTGACAAGGTCGATGCGGCAGTCCTTTCCGTCGACAAGGCTGCACGCCGGATCGCGGTTTCAATCAAGGCGCTCGAGCTTGCGGAAGAGAAGCAAGCCGTTGCCCAGTACGGCTCGTCGGATTCGGGCGCGTCGCTTGGCGATATCTTCAAAGCTGCCATTAAGAAGCGTGAAGGCGCCGAAGACAGCGAATAAGACCGGCAACGGTCTTCAGAGAATAATTAACGAGCGCGCGACAAACCCTGTCGCGCGCTTAACTTTTGTGCGAGAGGTCGCCGCCAGACCCGTTGCCCGGAGGCGAAACCTTGCCTAGGTTCGTCGCCGAAACGCGCCGCGCTGGCGACCCAGGTTTTCCCAGCCGCGATGTCCCGAGGGAAGAGGCACACCCCATGCTCGAAACGGAAACAGTTCTCGATCGCCGCCGGCTTCGCCGGTCGGTTTCGATCTGGCGTGGCGCCGGCTTGGCCGCCATTGCAATCGCGCTTGGCGCCCTGACGCTCGGCGGCGACAAGCTCGCGTCGCTGGCGGGCGAAAAACAGATCGCGCGCATTACGATCGAAGGCACTGTCACGGAGGATCGTGATCAGCTCAAGATGCTGAAGGACATCGCCGACGACAGCAGCGTCGCGGGTGTTCTTCTCTTCGTCAACAGCCCGGGTGGGACGACGACGGGCGGTGAAGCGCTTTATGAGGGGCTTCGGGCTCTCGCCAAGAAGAAGCCGGTGGTCGCGCAATTCGGCACGGTAGCTGCGTCGGCCGCTTACATTGCGGGGCTCGCGACTGATCACATCGTGGCGCGCGGAAATTCAATTACGGGGTCGGTTGGCGTGATCGTGCAGTGGCCCGAGTTCGTTCAGCTGCTCGACAAGCTTGGCGTTAAAGTCAATGAAGTGAAAAGCGGTCCGTTGAAGGCTTCGCCGTCGCCGTTCGAGCCGCTCGACGATGCCAGCAAGAAGGTCGCCGAGGATATGGTCGCCGACGGCTTCAAGTGGTTCATCGGTCTCGTCGAGACGCGGCGCGGGGTCAAGGCGTCCGATATTCCTGGTCTTCTCGACGGGCGGATTTTCTCCGGACGGGAAGCGCTGCAGGCCAAGCTCGTCGATCAAATCGGCGGCGAGGACGAGGCCGTCAGCTGGCTGAAGGATACTAAAGGCGTGCCGCAGGACGCCAAAATCACCGATTGGAAGCCTGGAAATTCAAGTAGTTATGGCTTTGCCGGGATGTCGGCTGGCATTGCCGGGTGGCTGTTCGGGCCATCCGCGGCAGATGCAGCAAATTTTTTGCTTCGAGATCGGACGATTTCAACACTCGGGCTTGACGGTCTTCTCTCAGTTTGGCACCCTTCTGATAAATAAGGAAAAATGGTCGCCGGTGCTGGGGAGCGAAACGTGATCAAATCAGAGCTCGTGCAAAAAATCGCGACTGCCAATCCTCATCTTTACCATCGAGATGTCGAGCGCATCGTGAATGTCATTTTCGATGAGATCGTTGACGCTTTGTCGCGGGGCGATCGGGTCGAGCTTCGTGGTTTCGGCGCCTTTACCGTGAAACATCGGGCGTCGCGACAGGGAAGAAATCCGCGCACGGGATCGACGGTCGCGGTGGCCGAGAAGTTCGTGCCTTTCTTCAAGACCGGCAAAGAGCTGCGCGATCGGCTAAATAAACTCAACGGCCAGCATTAGTCGCAGCACTGGCCGCCGGCTGAAAGCCGAAGTGAGGTTCAGCATGTTCAGGCGTATTCTGTCGCTGGTTATCGGCTTTCCTATCGGCATTCTGCTCATTGCGATTGCGGTTTCCAATCGCCAGCCTGTCGATCTGATCCTCGATCCGTTTCGTCCGGAAACGCCGGCACTCTCGATCGAATTACCGTTCTACATCTATCTGCTAGCCGCGCTGGTTCTTGGCGTTGTTCTCGGTGGCGTCGCCACGTGGATGGGACAAAGCCGATGGCGTCAGACGGCGCGGACGCAGGGCCGTCGGGCAGCCCGGTGGCAAGCGGAGGCTGATCGTCTGGCGCGCGAGCGCGAAACGGCAGACGCTGCGTCAACTCAAGCGTTGGCAATCTCCAGCCGGTAAGTGTACGGGACTTTCCATGACCTTCGATGCGCTGACGCTGTTCGGCCTTGTCGCCGTCAGCCTCATGCTTCTGTTTTACACTTTCGAGGAAAGCAGTCCCTGGTGCATCCTCGGATTTGCCGTCGCCTGCGCAATGGGCTCGCTTTACGGGTTTCTACAGGGGGCATGGCCGTTTGGGTTGGTCGAAGGGGTATGGACCTTCATCGCACTGAGACGCTGGCAAAGCCGCCGCCTCACTGGTAATCCGACGGCGTAACTCATGAAGCTCGATGAGCATTGGTGCAAAAATCTGCGGGATCACGACGCCTGAAGCGTTGGATGCAGCCATTAATGGCGGCGCCGACTACGTAGGCTTCGTGTTTTTTTCCAAGAGCCCCCGCCATATCGGGATCGCACGCGCGAAGGAATTGGCCGACCGCGCCCGCGGCCGCGTCAAGACAGTGGCGCTGACGGTCGATGCCAGCGATGACGTCCTGCAAGAAATCGTCGACGAAGTGGCGCCGGACGCCCTGCAACTCCACGGCAGCGAGCCGCCTGCGCGAGTTGCGGACATCAAACGCAAGTTCAAGCGGACCGTTATCAAGGCCGTTCCGGTTGCGACCGCCGCAGACGTGGAAAAAGCGGCAGCCTATGCTGGTGCGGCGGATCTCATTCTTTTTGACGCCAAAGCGTCGCCGGATGCGGATTTGCCCGGCGGCAACGGCAGGGTATTCGATTGGGGGGCGCTCGACGGCGTTTCGGAAAAGCTGGCTTTCATGCTTTCAGGTGGTCTCGATTCCGACAACGTCGTGGAAGCAATCGCGCGGACACGACCGATTGCGGTCGATGTTTCTTCGGGTGTCGAGATGGCGCCAGGCGTAAAGGATCCCGATCGGATCCGTCGCTTTCTTCAGGCGGCAAAGACCGGTAAGCAAACCTAGAGAAGTTTCCTCTCCCCACTCGTGGGAATGAGGTACAGAGAGGCCTTGACGGCGATCAGAATGGCGACCAAATCAAAAAAGGCGGCGGAAGCCCCTCTCAACAGTTTTGCGACCGGTCCAGATGATCGGGGCTTCTTCGGCATTTTCGGCGGACGCTTCGTCGCCGAAACCTTGATGCCGCTGATCCTCGATCTCGAGCGGGCGTATGAGGCTGCGAAGGCAGATCCCGAATTCCAGCGCGAACTTGATGGGCTCAATCTGCATTACGCGGGCCGGCCGAGCCCGCTCTATCACGCCGCGCGCATGACAGCGGAGCTCGGCGGCGCAAAGATCTATTTCAAGCGCGAGGAGCTCAATCACACCGGCTCGCACAAGATCAACAATTGCCTCGGGCAGATCCTGTTGGCGCGCCGCATGGGCAAGACGCGCATCATCGCAGAAACGGGCGCAGGGCAGCACGGCGTCGCGGTTGCGACGGTGTGTGCGAAGTACGGCATGCCGTGCGAAATCTACATGGGCGCGACGGACGTCGAGCGGCAGGCCCCCAACGTTGCGCGCATGGCGCTGCTTGGTGCGAAGCTCAATCCGGTGACGTCGGGCGCGGGCACGCTGAAAGATGCGATGAACGAAGCGCTGCGCGATTGGGTGACGAACGTTCGCGACACCTATTATCTCATAGGCACGGCCGCGGGTCCGCATCCTTATCCGGCGATGGTACGTGATTTTCAGTCGATCATCGGCCGCGAAGTGCGCGAGCAGATGATGGAGGCGGAGGGGCGGCTACCGGATACGCTGGTTGCTTGCATCGGCGGCGGTTCGAACGCCATCGGGATCTTCCATCCGTTCCTCGACGATAAAGAGGTAACGATCTACGGCATCGAGGCGGGCGGGCACGGGATCGATGTCGAGAACGGCCATGCAGCGTCGATGACGGGCGGCTCGCCGGGCGTTCTGCACGGCAATCGCACCTATTTGCTGCAAGACAGCGACGGACAGATTCTCGAGGGGCACTCGATCTCGGCAGGTCTCGATTATCCCGGCGTCGGGCCGGAGCATTCTTGGCTGAAGGATATCGGCCGCGTCACGTACGTCCCGGCGACCGACACGGAAGCGCTCGAAGCTCTGCAATTCTGCACGCGGCTCGAAGGCATCATTCCGGCGCTCGAGTTCGAGCCACGCACTGGCGCATGTCATGAAGCTCGCGCCGACCTTGCCGAAGGATCACCTGATCGTCGTCAATATCTCCGGCCGTGGCGACAAGGATCTCGCCACCGTCGCGAAGCATCTGGGAATGAAGATCTGACGATGACCAAGCACCAGACACGCATCGACGCACGCTTTGCGGAGTTGAAGAAAGAGAAACGCAAGGCGCTGATCACGTTCGTGACAGCGGGGGATCCCGATATCGAGACGAGCAAGGGGATTCTTGTCGACCTTGTCAAAGCGGGTGCCGATATCATCGAACTCGGCATGCCGTTCTCCGATCCGATGGCTGATGGTCCGGCCATCCAGGCGTCGTCGCAGCGGGCTCTCAAGGCCGGGCAGAACATGATCAAGACGCTCGAAGTGGTGCGCGATTTCCGCGCCCATGACGACGTCACGCCGATCGTCCTGATGGGCTACTACAATCCGATCTACGTCTATGGCAACGAGCGCTTCATCCAGGATGCGAAGGCCGCCGGGGTCGACGGCTTGATCGTGGTCGATGTGCCGCCGGAGGCGGATGACGAATTATGCCTGCCGGCGCTCAAAGCCGGGCTCAATTTCATCCGATTGGCGACCCCGACGACCGACGAGGGCCGGCTTCCGGCGGTTTTGCGCAATACGTCGGGCTTCGTTTACTACGTCTCCATCACAGGCATCACCGGTGCCGCTGCCCCGGTTGTGAACGATGTTCATAATCAAGTGAAAAGGATCAAGGGCGAAACGCCGTTGCCAGTCGTTGTTGGCTTTGGTGTGCGGACCGGCGAGCAGGCACGGGCGATCGGCAAGGGTGCCGACGGCGTCGTGGTCGGCTCGGCGATCGTGTCCGCCATAGAAAAGTCTTTAGGATCAAAGGGTCAGGCGACTGCGTCGACGCGCAAGGGCGTCACGGAACTGGTGCGTGAATTAAGCTCGGCACTACGGGCCGACTAGCGCTTTTGCCCGATAAGCTCTATTGGATACGGCCTTCCGCGCACCCATTTTCCGCTGGTGCACCGGCGCCGGTTCACCGCGAGGCGTTGATAGAATGGGCGGGCGGTGAAAAGGAATGCCAATGTGCCCGCGCGTTGACGCGGCAGGCGCATCGTGCAGCGGCTTACGAGGAGCCATCGGGACGTGAATTGGATCAATAACGTCGTTCGCCCGAAGATCAGCGGGCTTCTATCGACGGCGACGAAGCGCGAGGTTCCAGACAATCTCTGGGTGAAATGCCCAGAGTTTGGCCAGATGGTCTTTTACAAAGATCTCGAGGCGAACCAGTTCGTGGTGCCGGGCTCGAATTACCATATGCGTATGGATTCGCAGCAGCGGCTGCAGCATCTGTTCGACGGTGGTGAGTACCGCACCGTTGCCGTTCCGTCCGTGCCGCAGGATCCGCTGAAATTCCGCGATGGCCGCAAGTACACGGATCGTCTGAAGGACGCCAAGGTTTCGACCAAGCTCGAGGATGCCGTTCTCGTCGGCGAGGGCCAGCTTGAGGGGCTTCCTATCGTTGCAGCTGCTCAGGACTTCCGCTTCATGGCGGGTTCGCTCGGCATGGCGGCGGGCGAAGCGATCATCGCTGGAATGCTGCGTGCGGTGGAACTCAAGACCCCCTTCATTCTGTTCGCGGCGTCTGGCGGCGCGCGGATGCAGGAAGGCATCCTGTCGCTGATGCAGATGCCGCGCACGACGATTGCCGTGCAGCGTCTCAGGGATAATCACCTTCCCTATATCGTCGTGTTGACCGATCCGACGACGGGCGGCGTCACGGCGTCGTACGCGATGCTCGGCGACATCCATATCGCAGAACCTGGCGCGTTGATCTGCTTTGCCGGCCCGCGGGTCATTCAGCAGACGATCCGTGAGCAGCTGCCCGACGGGTTCCAGCGCGCCGAATACCTTCTTTCGCACGGCATGGTCGACATGGTCGTGCATCGTCATCAGCTTCGCGAGACGCTGGCACGCCTGTGCCGCTTGCTGATGAGCGGCGTCGGCGCTTCGGTATCGAAAGACAAGCGCAAGATGAACGGCAAGCCCTACGTCAACGGTTCGTCCGTTGACGGGAATGTCATCGAGTTGGCCGCCCGCGAGACGGGCGGCGTGATCGAGCCCGAGGCGGTGCCGAACAGCCAGCGTTTTGATCCCGGCAAGGCGGATCGGCCGAAGCGCGACGACGCGGGACCATCCGGATCGCAGAAAGACGCGCCGCGCAGCGCCTAACGGCTTTCCATAAAATCATCCTCGTGGGTGCGCACAAGTATGATCTCGTCAACGACACGGCGGACCAGCGACGCGCTCCTCGCCGACATGATGCTTTTGCATCCGAAGCTGATCGATCTGTCGCTCGGGCGCGTCGAGCGATTGCTGGCGAAGCTCGGACATCCGGAAAAGAAACTTCCTCCTGTCGTGCATGTGGCGGGGACGAACGGCAAGGGGTCGGTGACGGCGTACCTCAGGGCTTTCACCGAAGCGTCGGGAAAGCGGGCGCACGTTTATACATCGCCGCATCTCGTCCGGTTTCACGAGCGCATCGCGCTTGCCGGCGACGACGGGCGCGCGCACGCGATCGACGAAGATTTCCTGGTCGATGTTTTGACGCGCGTGCATGCTGTCAATGACGGCGACAACATCACCCAGTTCGAGATCACGACGGCGGCGGCGTTTCTGGCGTTTTCCGAGCGGCCGGCCGATGTTCTGATCCTCGAAGTCGGGCTCGGCGGCAGGCTCGACGCGACGAATGTGATCGGCGATCCGGCGCTGACGGTCATCACGCCGATTTCAATGGATCATGCCGAGAAGCTTGGGCCGACGCTTGGCAAGATCGCTTTCGAGAAGGCCGGTATTCTGAAGCGCCGCGTTCCAGGAATCATTTCGCAGCAGACAAACGACGTTTTGGCAGTGCTCGAGGCGCGCGCCCGTGCCGTCGATGCGCCGTTAACCGTCTGGGGCCGAGACTATGAGGCTTATGAGCAAGCCGGACGTCTGGTCGTGCAACGTGAAGACAGGCTTCTCGATCTGCCTCTTCCGGCGCTCATCGGCCGACATCAGATCGTTAATGCGGGGACCGCGGTCGTCGCTGCTCTCATTCTGGGCGAACGAGTGCCCGCGCTTGCCGTCGACGAGCAGGCGATCGAGGCGGGATTGCGCACGGTCGAGTGGCCAGCCCGTATGCAGCGTCTGACGTCAGGGCCGCTCCCTGATATCCTGGGGGATGAGGCTGAGCTCTGGCTCGACGGGGGTCACAATCCGGCGGCCGGAGATATGCTCGCCGATACGCTCGCGGCGCTGGATGAGAAATCGCCCAAGCCGGTCTATCTCGTCGTCGGCATGATGGGCGGCAAGGATGCTCTCGGCTTTCTGGCGCCGTTCCGGGGGCTCGTACGCGCAATTTATACGGTACCGATCCCCGGAGCGCATGAGGCTCCGCACAGCCAGGAGGATCTCGCGGAAGTGGCGCGTGGCGCGGGCATTCAGGCACTCGATCGCAAAAACGTGATTGATGCGCTGCACACGATCCGGGAGCTGCCGCCAGGGCCAAAGCGGGTGCTTATCTGCGGGTCACTTTATCTTGCCGGACACGTTCTCGCCCTCCAACAGAATATCGAATGAGCCCTTCGGGGGTGGTAAGGCCGGGTTTGCTTCAGGTCAAAGCTTGCCTTCTAAAGTTGGAGCTTTTCTGGGGTTCGAAAAGCCACAAAATACGCTACGTTGGCGCGGCTATATCGGGGTGCAATTCGCAAATTGCATACCTGCCTGAGATAACCCTCAAAAGCGGAGCACTTGGACCCGAAGCCCGCGCGCGGTAGAAACACACCATCAAGCAAAGAAGATCGCCCATCAGGCGTCAATCCGGAGGAAATTACGATGCAGCATGTAGCAATGGACAAGCTGAAAGGCCGGCAGATCATCAAGTCGCGCTATGACAACTTCATTGGCGGCAAATGGGTGGCGCCGGTGCGCGGCCAGTACTTCTCCAACGTGACGCCGATCACCGGGCAGCAAGTGTGCGAAATCGCCCGCTCGACCGCGGAAGATATCGAACTGGCGCTTGATGCCGCTCACAAGGCTCGCGAAGCCTGGGGCAATACCTCGCCTGCCGCTCGTGCCCGCGTTCTCGCGAAAATCGCGAACCGCATGGAAGAAAATCTCGACGTTCTGGCCCTCGTCGAAACGATCGACAACGGCAAGCCGATCCGCGAGACGACACACGCAGACCTTCCGCTGGCAATCGATCATTTCCGTTATTTTGCTGGCTGCGTCCGGGCTCAGGAAGGTTCGATCTGCGAGATCGACCACGATACGGTTGCCTATCACTTCCACGAGCCGCTTGGCGTCGTCGGTCAGATCATTCCGTGGAACTTCCCGCTGCTGATGGCGGTGTGGAAGCTTGCTCCCGCGCTCGCCGCCGGCAACTGCATCGTGCTGAAACCGGCCGAGCAGACACCGATGTCGATCATGGTTCTGATGGACATCATTGGCGATCTTCTTCCGGAAGGCGTCATCAACGTCGTCAACGGCTTCGGCGTCGAAGCCGGCAAGCCGCTCGCGCAGAACAAGCGTATCGCCAAGATCGCCTTCACCGGTGAGACGACGACCGGCCGCCTCATCATGCAGTACGCTTCGGAAAACATCATTCCCTGCACGCTCGAACTCGGCGGCAAATCGCCGAACATCTTCTTCGCCGACGTCATGGACGCCGACGACGAATATTTCGATAAGTGCCTTGAAGGCTTCACCATGTTCGCGCTGAACCAGGGCGAAGTCTGCACCTGCCCGAGCCGTGCGCTGATCCAGCGTTCGATCTACGAGAAGTTCATGGCGCGGGCGCTTGAGCGCGTCGTGAAGATCAAGCAGGGCCACCCGATGGACGCTTCGACGATGATCGGTGCGCAGGCTTCGAACGATCAGCTCGAAAAGATCCTGAGCTACATCGAAATCGGCAAGGGCGAAGGCGCGCGCGTGTTGACAGGCGGCCGTCGTGCAAACCTCAGCGGCGAGCTTGCGGGCGGCTACTATGTCGAGCCGACGGTTCTCGAAGGCCACAACAAGATGCGCGTGTTCCAGGAGGAAATCTTCGGACCGGTCGTGTCGGTCACGACCTTCGAAGACGATGCCGAAGCGCTCGCGATTGCAAACGATACGCTCTACGGCTTGGGCTCGGGCGTGTGGACCCGCAACGGCACGCGCGCTTATCGTATGGGCCGGGGCATTCAGGCGGGCCGCGTGTGGACCAACTGCTACCACGCCTATCCGGCGCATGCCGCGTTCGGTGGCTACAAAATGTCGGGCATCGGCCGTGAGACGCACAAGATGATGCTCGATCACTATCAGCAGACGAAGAACCTGCTGGTAAGCTACAGCCCGAAGGCGCTCGGCTTCTTCTGAGCTTCGGACCGTTGAGAGGTTTAGCGGGGCGCATTCCGGCAACGGAAGCGCCCCGCTTTCGTTTCCCTCTTATTCTGAAAGCCGCGGACGTGCATATTGGCCCCGGCGCGATGATGCGAGGTTGGAATGACGCCAGTGGAAATCTCCGCCACCCCCGAAGCCCGAGCCGCGTTGGCTCGCGTTGGCGCGGAGCACGGGCCGCTCATGTTTCACACGAGCGGAGGCCGTGTTGGTGGGCGTCAATTCCCGATCTGCCTGCCGGTACATGCGTTGCGGCTTGGAGCACGTGACCACCTGCTCGGCGAGGTCGAAGGCGTTCCGATTTATGAGATGGAGGATCGCGAAGGTAGTGTCTCCTGCCGTGCGAAATCCTATATCTTGGATGTCGCGGCGGGACCTGCCATTGGATTCTCTATAGCGGCGGCGCCCGGCCTACGTTTTACGCTAACGCCAATCGCGGGCGAGATCTGCGCGCACGCGCCGGAAGAGCACGAATAGAATAAAAGCCTGAATTCCCGCGGAGGAAATCAATGACCATCGAAAGCCAAGAAAAGCAAAGGACGAAGGCGTCTCGCGTCTCTTGCACGACTGCCGCGTCCGAACTCATCAACAAGCTGGTCGGAATCCATGGGCCGCTGCTATTCCATCAGTCGGGCGGCTGCTGCGATGGCAGCGCACCGATGTGCTATCCACGCGGCGAATTCAAAGTCGGCGCTCAGGACGTTTACATGGGCGAGATTGGCGGTCAGCCGTTTTACATGGGCCGCTCGCAGTTTGAATATTGGCAGCATACGCATCTGATCATCGACGTAGTGCCGGGACGTGGATCAGGATTTTCGGTCGAAAGTCCGGAAGGCGTTCGCTTTCTGACGCGCTCGCGCATCTATACCGATGCGGAAAATGACGAAATCGATGCGATGGGGCCGCCACCGACAGGCGTCGAGCACCCTCCACTATAAACGATAACAATCATGCAATGAGGGAGGAACGGTCATGGCGGTATCAAAAACGCTGCGCGATATTTCGGGCCTTGGGAATACGCCAGCAAGTATCGGCAGCTCAGCGCTGATCCTGATCGATTGCCAGAATACGTATCGGGAAGGCGTGATGCAGCTCGAGGGCGTCGAGCCGGCGCTGGTCGAGTGCCAAACACTGTTGAAGCGCTATCGTGAGGCCGGGCGGCCGGTCATTCATATCCAGCACGATGCGGGTGCCGGTTCACCCTACGACGTTACGGCGCCCATCGGCGCAATTGCCGATATTGTAAAGCCGAACGCCGACGAGCCGGTCGTTGTGAAGAACTATCCGAGCTCTTTCGAAAAGACGAACCTCGACGCGTTGCTCAAGGATCTTGGCGTCGAGGACCTGACGCTCGCCGGGTTCATGACGCATGTGTGCGTGAATTCGACGGCACGCGCCGCCTTCAACCACGGCTATCGCGCCACGGTCGTCGGCAATGCCACTGCGACACGATCGCTACCCAATCCCGCGACAGGCGGTGCCGTTTCGGCAAAAGAGCTTCATGAAGCGAGCCTTGCGGCACTTAGCGATATCTTTGCTGTCGTGGTGCCGAGCGCGGACAAGATCTCGGCCTAGAAGACGAACAAAATAAAAAGCCCCGCGGCGAGGCGGGGCTTTTTCAATTTCGAATTTCGAACTCGGCTCGGGCTCAGACGGCAGCCGCGACGCTTGAGTTGATCCAGTCTTCCAGCTTCTTCTTCTGGACGATGGCGCCGGTGTGCTGAGCGGCGACTTTGCCGCCCTTGAAGATCAGCAGCGTCGGCATGGCACGGATGCCGTAATGGCCGGTCACCTGCGGGTTCTCGTCAACGTCGACCTTAACGACCTTGACCTTGCCGGCCAATTCCTTGGCGACCTGATCGAGGGCCGGCGCCATGGCTTTGCACGGGCCGCACCACTGGGCGTGGAAGTCGACGACAACGGGCTCGCTGGACTTCAGGACTTCAGCTTCGAAGCTGGCATCTGTCACTGCGTTAGACATTGATTATGCTCCATTTCCGGGTCGTTTTTCGCCGGTGCGACCCGTTTGCCGCTAAGCGCGCAATAAGAAAAACCGATCCAAGAGGTAGGGTTTGCCTCAAACGGCGTCAAGGCTCCCCAAGTCGAGCTTCCAAAGCCGGGTGGTGTATGCGTCGAGGATATTGGAAGGAATTTCCATGAGTCGCGGGCCATCCGTCCAGAGAAGGGCGGCCCGGACAGCTTTGCCGGGATAGATTTCGCCCAGGGCGAGGCGGTAAGCCGCGAGTTGATAAAGATATGCGTCTGCAACCTGGTGAACCTCGACCGGGGGCGGCCGGTTGGTTTTGTAGTCGATGATCAGAACCTCACTGTCGGTGATCGCAATGCGATCGATCTGGCCGGAGAGATTGAGCGCTGGGCCGGTCCCGGACGGATGGGGGATGACGGCGGCGAGTGGGGCTTCAGCGACACTTTGCGGTCCGAAGATTGCTGCGAAGGCTGGATCGCGGAGAACGGCAAGCGTCTCCTTCACGATGCTGGTGCGAACTTTAGCAGGCAGCACGGCGCCGCGGCGGTCGACAAATGCCTGTGCAATTTCCTCGCGCCGGTCTTCTGCGATCGACGGCATGTGCTGAAGCAGCGCGTGCGTGATCGTGCCGCGAAGAAAGCGATTTGCGCCCCCCACAGCCAACGGTGACGGGATGTCGTTGCTTATGGCGGCGTCGCGCTTTGGAGGGGCTGCCGGTTCGCCCTCGGCGTCGGGTGCATAAGGTTCAAGGCGAGAGGGCGCGAGCGGCACCGACAGCTTCGGTTCGGCAGGTGCCCGCGCGGACGCGAATTCGGGCCGTGTGAGAGCTTGGCGTGCGGTGCCCTTTTCATGCTTCGGGATTTCGGGTGACGCGACTTGCGGCGTTTCGGTGCGCCAGATCTTCTGCCCGTCGTCACCGACGATTTCGGTCATGCTCGGAAGAAGCGCTTCCGACATAAGGTCGTACCAGCAGCCGGTCGCGCGGCCGCGCTTCGTTTCGAAGCCAGCGACATAGAGCCGGTCCCTGGCGCGCGTCATGGCGACGTAGAGGAGGCGGTTGCGTTCTTCCGTATCGAGTTCCTCTTTGCGGGTTCGGGCGGCAGCGATGGCCGGAACGCGCGACGTACCCTTGACGACCCATACAATCGGCTCGGGAAGGCTGTCGGGGCGTGGCAGATTGCTCAGCTTCACAAGGCGGGAGGAGGCGTCCTCGCCGGATGATGTCGTGCAGGTGTCGGGCAGGAAGACGATCGGGGCCTCAAGCCCCTTGGCGCCGTGGACCGTCATGACGCGCACCTCGTCGCGGCCGTGATCCATATCGCGTTTTACTTCGGGATCCGCCGCGCGAAGCTTGGAAAGAAATTGCGTGAGCGAGGGCGGATCGTTTTCATCGTAGGAGAGCGCGATGCTCAAAAACTCGTCGATGACGTCGGCCGCTTCCGGCCCGAGACGGTTCAGCATTTTTTCACGCATACCGTCGCGATCGAGGATGCCGGAGAAAAATTCGAATGGCGGCGTGAAGTCGGCTTTTGTGCGCCAACGCCTCAGCGTCTCGGCGGCGAACGCGTATTTCGGTTTCGCGGCGGCGTTATCGATCAGGACTTTCCAGAGCGTCCGTTGTCCGCGGCCGTAAGCGATATCGAGAAGGTCGTGATCATCGAAATCGAATAGCGGGCTTTTGAGAACGGTTGCGAGCGCAAGATCGTCTTCGGGCAATGTCAGGAAATCGCCAAGGACGAGAAGATCCTGGACGGCGATTTGCTCGATGAGCTTCAGCCGGTCTGAGCCTGCGACCGGGATGGACCGGCGTTTCAAGGCGGCGACCATCGGCACGGCGAAGGGATTGCGCTTCCGCACCAAGATTAAAATGTCGCCCGGTGTTATCGGCCGATTTTCGGACGATAGGCGTTCGCCGTTTTCCAACCAGGATTGAATGGTGTCGGCGATACGTTCAGCGAGGCGATGGGCGGAGGATCGCTCGTTGCCGTCCGAAAGCGGCTGCCAAGGATCGGCGTCGGCGGTCTCTTCGGGCTTTTCGGTGTCCCATATCTCGACAAGGCCCGCATGGCCGATACGATTTGCGACGTGGTTGATACTATCATCGCCTGCAGTGAGACCTGGTGTGCGCGTCGAATTGAGAAAAACACGATCGACGGCGGCGAGAACCGGCGCGACGGTGCGGAACGAGAGCGTAAGCGGCACGCGCTTCCATGGGCGTTGGGAATTTTGCGCGAGTTCGGCAAATTGGCGGCCCATTTTGGCGAACATTTCCGGCGCCGCGCCTTGGAATGAATAGATCGATTGCTTTTCATCGCCAACGGCAAAGACCGTGCGCGTTGCGGCGCCGGCGCCGACATCGGAAAAAAATTCGCGTGCGAGTTCGGAGATGATCGCCCATTGCTCGGGGCTCGTGTCCTGGGCTTCGTCGACGAGGATGTGTTCAAGACCGCCGTCGAGCTTGAAGAGCACCCATTGCGCCTGACCGGCCTTGCCGGTCAGCAGATCTCGGGTTTTCAGGATGAGGTCGTCGAAATCGAGCGCGCCAGCAGTGTCTCTGGCGGCTGCGTAGCGGCGAAGCACATCGCCTGCGATCTGATAAAGCGCTAGGGACGCATCGACGAGCTTCAGCGCCTGAAATTCCTGCGTAAGCCGCAAGAAGTTCTTTTGCGCCTGTTGGCAGCGATCGTGAAGGCCAGGGTTGGCATCGCTGAGCCCCTTCGTCATCAGCGACTTGCGAAGTTCATCTTTGCCGGTCAGGAAAAATGCGGCGAGAATTTCTTTTTTGCGGCGATGGTTCGTTTCGGACAGAGCTGCCGAGAGTGTCTCGCTGTGGTCGGTGTCCGTCTTCTTGCCGTTCGCCAGAATATCACGCAGCTCGCGAAGCTCATCGAGCGAAAGGACGCTCGCGCATTCGCCGTGGAGATCGGCTTCTGCGATATTCGCGCGGATGTTCAACTGGCGGCGTAGGAAGGCGTCCATCGCGGACAGTTCGTTGGTCAGCGCTTTGGTTTGGGCGGGCGCGGTTGCCTCGAGCCATTTGCGCTCTTCGACGGCTTTCGAGATCAGCTGATCGAAGTGTGAATCGGCGGCGTAGCGGATAATGTGGCCGAGCGCGCGACCGAGGGGAGAGGTCGGATCGCCCGTCGCCTTCGTGAGCGTCGCCTGAATGGCGGCGGCCTTGAGGTCTCCGGCTGCGACATCGTCAAGGATTTTGAAATCGGGCGGTACGCCGGCTTCGAGTGGAAAACGCTGCAAAAGCCGTTCGGCGAATGCGTGGATCGTTTGAACCTTCAAACCGCCGGGTGTTTCGATGGCGTGTGCGAACAATGTCCGCGCGAATGCCATCAGATCATCCGATACTGGCCCGCCGGTGACATTGGAAAGATCGTCGCGCAACGTCGCCGCTTCCATCGTCACCCAGCCCGCAAGCCGATCGAAGACGCGCTGTGACATCTGTGCGGCGGCGGCCTTGGTAAAGGTGAGGCAGAGGATACGCTCGGGGCGCGTTCCAGCGAGCAGAAGGCGCAGAACGCGAAGCGTCAGGACGTGCGTCTTGCCGGTTCCGGCGTTGGCGTTGACCCAAGCGGAATTTTGCGGATGCGAGGCGGCGCTCTGGTGTTCGTTGGTCGTTTGCCGGATGGCTTCGACCGAGGTCTTTTTGACTTCGAGGTTCATGACGATGCCTCGTCCTCGACATGGGCTGACCATTCGGCGACGCGCGCAAGATGCGCGTAGGCGTCATAATCGTAGTGATACCCCGGGCGGCGGATGGCGCGATAAGGCGTGTCTGGGTTGTCGAATGTCGCGATGAGCTGTTCGACGCCGGCGCGGGCGTTGGCGGCGAGCGCAGCAACATCGGTGGTCTTGACGGGTCGTTCTTCGCCCGGTGGTTCGCTACCGGAGGCGCGGATGTAGCGTAAGCCTTCGACCGAGCGGTCGGCGAGGTTCGGGAATCCGGTGTTGCTCATTGCAATGGCAGCTTCGAGCGGGAGCTGTGGCGATCGTCCCGATTTGACAGCGGCGTCGCTTGGCGCTGCGCCCGTTTTGTAGTCGGTGATGATGATCGACGATCCCTTGTCGTCGATCCGATCGGCTCGAGCTGTGAGCGTAAAGGGCTTGCCATTCAAATCGAGTACGAGGCGGCCGGACGTTTCGGCAATGATCGACTGGATGCCTTCACGCCGCGTCGGCTCCGTCGCAGCAAACCATTCGAGGAAGCGCTTCAGGCGTGGCAACCAAAAGGCTGCGATGCGCGGATGACCCGTGTAGCGTTCGAGGGCGGCGGCGGCGATGCGTTCGAGGTCGGCAGCAGGATCGGGCGGAAGTTCGGCCGGAAATTCCTTGGTGAAATCGGAGAGGACCTGATGCACCAGACCGCCGCGCAGGCTGGCATCAGGTGCTGCTCCAAGCTCCGGCAGAGGGCTGACGCCCAGAATGTGTCGAGCAAAAATGGCGTACGGGTTGCTCGTCCAGCGTTCGATTTCGGTCACGCTCATTTTTCTCGGACGCATATCGAGCGGTGGTCGCGGTTCGGGCGCTTGAATGGCTTGGCGCTTCGATTGATCGATAAGATCGCGGGCACGGGCCCACGCGAGCCAAGGCTTTTCGGATTCGAGGACGGACTCGAGTTTCATGCCTTTGAGCAGCGCACTGATGCGCATCAGCCAGCGCGAAGGCACGGTCGGCACGCCGTTGATCTTTTCGGCGCGCGTCAGATAAACGGTTTCGGCACCGAGCAAGGAGACGAAGTCGTGTGCAGCGCGGCCGGTTTCTTCTTCGGGCGAAGGAAGGCCCAACTCATTGCGCATTGGCCGGTTGAGCCAGGCGCCGGGTTCGGCAGCTTCAGGCCAGGTGCCTTCATTGAGCGATCCGAGGATCAGGACGTCGGGTTGCTGCAGACGGGCTTCGAAGGGACCCCATATGGCGACGCGGGGATGGACGGCTTTGTGTTCTCTAACGTTTTCGCGGGCGAGAAGCGTGGCATAGAGATCGGCGTAATCTTTGGAGGCGATCTCGAGCAACGGCGTTTCAGACTTCAGAAGATCGGTGAAGAAGCGCGCCGCGGTCTCTCCGGCGTCTTCCTGCCAGAGCGGGTTTTGTGAGCTCAACGGGTCGGTTTCTTCCGCAGGCAGCATGGCGAGCGTTTCGGCAGCGGCGGCATGGGCGCGCGCGAGATCGAAAAGCGCGTGGCTGGCTTCGGAGCCATATAGATCGGTCAGCGGTTTGAAAGCCTCTTCCATCTTGAGGACAAGAGCGCGCGCACCATTGGTATCTTCGGGCCAAAGCCGCTCCGCGGCTGCATGTTTGCGATAGTCTTCATCGAGGTCCGCATAATCGAGAGCGGCGAGGATGCCTGCGATGCCTCGGCCGAGATAAGGCCTGCGGAATGCGCTGATTTCGAGCGCGCGCGCAAAGCGGCGGATGTCAAAGGCATTGAAGCCGATCCGGCAGAGGGGATGATGGAGCAGCGCCATCGTTTCGGCCGGCGCAAAATCGTTGACGACGGCGTTGATGACGAGCGCCAGGAACGCGCCCGGGACGGTTTTCGCAAATGGGCGGCCGGCACTATCATCGACGCGGATACCCCAGGCTTCAAGGCGGATCGCGACGCGGCGCGCCAGCAGCCGGTCCGGCGAAACGAGAGCAGCGGTGCGTCCCGGCGTTTCGATCGCCTCGCGCAGGATGAGGGCGACCGTTTCGGCTTCGTCTTGTGCGGACGGCGCCTTGATGAGCGAAACAGCGGAGAGTGCGTTTGAGAGTTCGTTCCGGTCGGCGTTGCTCGTGAAATCATGCCAGAGATCGGTGGTTGCCGAAGGGCGCATGGCCTCGCTGAAGAAAGCCGCGCGGACGCGCTGGTCGGCTGCGAGCGTGGTTCCGGGCAAGTCTCTCACGTCTTTGCGCGCGATGCCGAGACTATCGAGCAGCTTCTTCAAACCGAACTGTGGGTGTTCGGGATGGCTCGGTGTAATCGCGTTCCAGCTCTTGTCGTCGAGCGATGTGTCAAGTGCCGGTAGGACGATCGCGCCGGACGCATGGGCGGCAACCGCGCGCATCAATGCGACGGTCGCAGGGATCGATCCGGTGACGCCGGCGACAATGACGACGTCATCGGGCTGCAACCTGGAGATTCTGTCCGCTTCCGCGAGAATCGATGCATTGCGCCGGGCTTCGGCCGAGATGAGGCCATGGGCCGCGAGATGGTTCGGCCAGAACTCGGTGACGATCTTCAGGAAATCGACGGTTTTCTTCCAGTGCTCGGAATAGGTTTCGGGGACGAGCGACTGTATGCCCGACAGCGAGACGTTTTCGCGCTCGATGTCGTCCATCAATTTGGCGAGTTCGATGGCGAGTTGGGCGGCTTGCGCAGGCGTCGAACCCAAGGCGGTTTCGTCAGCAAGAGAAGACGTCGCTGCCAATGTCTGGCGCCAATAGGCGACCAACTGCATCAGCACAAGCGTGCGGTCGAGAGGATCAATGGCAGGGGGTTGGTCGAGCGCTTCGATGCCGGATAGGCCGAATTCCAGAAGGTTCGAAATCAGCGATACGTCGTCGTCGCCCTGGGAAATCGGCTGGATGCGCGGCATGATCAGCGCGCGTGCGTTGGCGACCGAGAGAAAAGCCTCCCGTGCAGCGCGCGCGGCGCGTCGGGTCGGCAGCAGCAGCGTGATCTTGGGCAGCGAAAGAATATCGGGTGCGCGGCCGCCGGATTTCGGCAGGTCCCCATTCAAGATGGCACGCGCGAGGGCTTCGAGAAACGGTACGCCCGGCGGCAAAGTGAAGATGTTCGGCGGCATCAATCGGAACTCGTGGTCAGTGGTTCTGTGAGCGCGGCCTCGGCTTCGGCGAGGGCCTGCGGCGTGCCGACATGCATCCAGATACCCTCGAGGCGCAGACCATGCAGACGACCATTTCCGATGGCGCGGTCCCAAAGCGTGTTGAGCGAAAACGCTCCTTCCGGCGCGCCCTCGAACAAGCGCGGGTGGGCGATCGAGACACCGGCGAAGACGAAGGGCGCCATTCTCGGACCGGATTGGCGAGTTAGCCGCCCGTTCGCATCCATCTGGAAATCGCCGAGGCCGTCGTATCCGATGCTGGCTGCGAGCGGCGCGACCAGCATCAGGCTATCCATCGTCGCCTCGTCCCAGGCATCGAGCAGGCGATCAAGATTTCGAACCGAGGCCTTCGATCCAGACGGAATCCGAATTGTGGATGATGAACGGCTCGGGTCCAAGTTTCGCAAGCGCATTGCGTACGCCGCCGCCGGTATCGAGCAGCTTCTTGCGCTCATCGGAGAAGATGATTTTCGGTTCGGTGCGCCGAGACAGATGCTGTTCGATCTTGTCGGCGAGATAATGGACGTTGACCACCGCTTTCTTGACGCCGGCGATCGAGAGGCGATCGAGCACATGATCGATCAGGGGCTTGCCTCCCAGCGGTACGAGCGGCTTGGGGATTGAGTTCGTCAGCGGGCGCATGCGCTCGCCTTTTCCGGCTGCCAGGACGAATGCGCTTGTCGGGCGCTTGGCGGACGTCATGCGATATGCGTCTCCGGAATTCGGGTTAGATATTCAAGGCTTCCGCACGCTGGTTGCGAGGCAGGTTAGCGTCATACCATGCCTTGAGTGGGGCGAGATCATCGTGCAGCAGGTCACGTTCGAGATACCCCCAGATCCGTGGGAGATGGGCGAGATATTGCCTTTTTCCGTCCCGCATCGCGAGACGGGCGAAAATGCCAAGGATTTTTGTATTTCGTTGGGCGCCGAGCGCAGCATAGCTGAAGGCGAATTCGGTTTGGTCGAATTTGGGATTGCGGGCCGTGACGGCCGATACGTAGCGATCAAACATTTGTTTTTCGAGGCGTTCGGGCACGTCGATGCGAGCATCCTGCAGCAGAGAGACAAGGTCGTAGGCCGCAGGGCCGATCATGGCGTCCTGGAAATCGATGACACCGACGTCGCGGGGGGTGGACCGCTCGTCGAGCGCGATCAAGTTGGGAGAGTGATAATCCCGCAGCAACCAGGTCTTCGGTCCGGCCAAAACGCGGTCGAAGACAGGCGTCCAAAGAGCGTTGAATTCGTCGCGAGCGGATTTCGGCGCAGGTTCTCCGCGTAGCGCCGGCCAATACCAATCCAATAGAAGCTCGGTTTCGATTTCGAGGACACCGTGGTCTGCGACCGGCAACTCGAACAGACTGCCATCCGATAGTGGAATGCGTGCGGGTGGAGGTACGCGCTGGATTGCAACCAGAGTGTCGACACCTCGCGTCCAAAGCTCGTCTTGGCTGCGGCCTTTTCCGACTTCGGCGCCGAACACGGCATCGCCGAAGTCTTCGATCAGCAGGAGGCCATCGCCCAAGTCCTCAGCCAGAATGCGAGGCACAGCAATTCCCGCCGCTTCCAATGTTCGGTCGATAGCGACGAACGCTTTCACGCTTTCGGCGAGATGGGCGATGGCGCTATAGGGTTTGCCGTCGCGGATGGGCGGGCCGTCGGGGCGCTGCGGTGAATCCATCAATATGGCGCGCGTGCCGTCCGGCTTCACAAGGCGAGCGTAGCGGCGCGGGGATGCGTCGCCCTGCAAATAGCTGAAGGCGGTCCACGCGTCGCCCCAGCCAGCACGTTTGAGGAATTTGCGGATCGACACGAAACGGTCGAGGCGAGATGCAAGTCCGGCTGATGCTGCGATGCCGATGTTGCGGCGATCGAATGCCGCCGCTTCATCGAAACGAAGCGTGAGCCGTTCGGCGGGAATGCGGCCGTCGCCGCGCGAGGGCCATTCGACGATGGCGACGCCGCGCGAAAGTGCTGCGTCGAGCCCGAGCTCATCGAGTTCGCTCGGGTCGGACAGGCGGTAGAGGTCGAAGTGTGCAATGTCGAAGCGCGGGGTTTCGTAGGCCTGCACGAGCGTGAAAGTGGGGCTGGGAATTTCGAGCTTCGGATCTCCGGCGACGGAGCGGATGAGGGCGCGCGCAAATGTCGATTTGCCGGCGCCAAGGTCGCCCTCGAGGGCGAGGGTGTCACCCGCCTGGATCAGGAATGCGATTTCCTGCGCCAGCCGTCCGACGTCGGCTTCCGTCAGATTGGGAAATGAGTATTCCGAGTGTGTCATCGCGCCCGTATTTACGCTGCGCGCGAGCCGCCCGCCAGCCTGTCTTTGCTGTCCGCGCCGCCGTTCGTCATCTCAGCGAGCGGCCTGTCGGGGATACGGACGACGACGCGCGTGCCGCGGCCCTCTTCGGACGTGATTTCTATGGTGCCGCCATGAAGCTCTACCAGGCTTTTGGCAATTGAAAGGCCGAGGCCGGCGCCGCGGTGGTCGGAGCCGCGGCTCCGGCTCTCGAAGCGCTGGAAGACCCGGCCGATCTGATCTTTCGGAATGCCGATGCCCTCATCTTCGACGCGGAAATTGATGGTGCCGCCTTCGCGCCAGCAGGCGAGGTGCACTGTGCCATCGACCTTCGAAAAGCCGACGGCGTTCGACAGCAGATTGTAGAGAACCTGCCGCATGCGCGCTTCATCGACCAGGATTTCGGTGACGTCATCGGCGACGGCGATGTCGATGGTGAGGCGTGAGCGGATTGCGCGCTCGCGGATGCCGAGGATGGCTGCGTCGATGATTGCCCTCACTCCGACGGGAGCGAGCTTGAGTTCCATGCCGCCGGCTTCGATCGTCGTCAGATCCAGGATATCGTCGATAATCGATAGCAGAGTCTTGGATGAGAACATGATGTCGGTGAGATATTCGCGCTGCTTGTCGTTGAGCGATCCGAGGGCGGGGCTCGAAAGCAGCTCGGAGAAGCCGATGATCGACTGAAGCGGGGTCCGCAATTCGTATGAGATATGGCTGATGAAGTTGGTTTTCAGCCGGTCCGCCGCAACGAGTGCTTCGTTGCGCTCGAGGAGAGCACGCTCGGCGACCTTGGCATTGGTGACGTCGGCGAATGTCAGAAGGGTCGCGCCATCGGGGAGCGGCATCAGCGCATAGTCGATCACTTTATTGTCGGTGCGGTCCATCTGACCGGCAAACGTTTCGCGCTGGTCCTGGAATGCAGTGACGGCGCGGCCGATGCGCATCCATGTGCCGGCGTCGGGGAATAGCGTCTGGACGGCGGCGATGATTTCGCCGACGTGCGGCCCTTCCTTGAGCTTTCGTTGTGGGATCTGCCAGATGTCGCAGAAGGCGCGATTGAAGAGCTTCAGGCGCCCATCGGTGCCGAACACCGCGACGCCTTCCTTCAAGCTGTCGAGAGTTTCGCTCTGCACGTCGATTAGGGCATTGTAGCGGCTTTCGAGCGCGAGCCTGTCTGTCTCGTTGGCGAAAAGGTATGTGACGCCGCCGTCGGTGCGCTGTTCGGCGATGACCTTGACGATGCGTCCGTCGGTCAGATGCCAAACGTCTTCCAGGGCCACGCCGGTGCGCGAGGTCGCGAGCACCTGGGCTTTCCAATCGCGGTGGCTGACGACGGGCGGCAGATCACCTTTCTCGCGCAGACGGTCGAGGATATCGCTGTCGCTCGGCCGCGTCGCGAGCCATTCGGGGTCAAGCGACCACAAATTCGAAAAGGCGGCGTTGTGAAAGACCAATTTCTGGTCGCGATCAAAAAGCGCGACCGCCGTTTCAACGTGGTCGAGCGTACGGTCATAGGCGGCGACCTGACGGTCGAGTTCGCCTTGCGCGGTCTCGATCTCGGTGACGTCGATGGCGGCGCCGGCCGTCATGCCCTCGACCGGCAGGATGACGATGTCATGCGGCTTGCGCTGACCGCCGGCAATGAGGTGCACGCGGGCTTTATAGCTTTCGCCGGCGGCGACGGTCTTTGCCACCTGCTTGCGCTGTCGCGTTTCCAGCAGTTCGATCTGGCGTTCGAGGACTTCCAGTTCGGTGTCGGCTTCGACCGCTTTGACATATGCGGCATTGACCCAGACAAGGTGGCCCGCCTGGTCGCGAAGCCAAACGGGCATCGGCAAGGTATCAAGGAGGGCTCGGCTCGAACGAATATCGCGGGCGAGCGCGTCGTGCTGTTCGTCGATGCGGGCGATTTCGGCCTTATAGGTCGACACGTCTTTGAAGCGGAGAACAGCCCGGCCGCCGACAGCCCGGCCTTCGGCTTCAAGCGTGCCGCCCGCGATCGTCTTCAAGATGGTTCCGAAGGCTCGGCCATTGGCGAACAGCTTGTCGAGCAGGGCCTTCAGGGTGTCGGCGGAGCGCGCATCGAGCCATTGGCCGAAGCGCAGGATTTCGGCATGCTGTTCGGGAAGTCCCGGAATTCCGGTGAGTGTGTGGGCGGCGATGCGGACGGCCTGACCCTGCTCCCAGAATATCAAAACCTGCGGCTCGGCGCGGATGATGGCATCGGCGGCTGCGAGATTGCGGCGAAGGTGCTGGCTCTCGGCTTTGGCCTTCTTCGCATCGGCGCGTGCGACGCTCCCGATGCGCCAAACGACGAGTCCGGCGATGAACATTGCGCCTGCAATGAAGCCGACGGTCGCCATCTGGCGGACTGTGAGCTTGCCGGGATCAACGCCATGGCCGCCGACGAACACCGCGAGCAGGGTGGCCACCAGACCTATGGCTGCCGCAAGCAGCAGCATAAGCTGAAGTTTCGTTGCCAGACGTCGGCCAGATGGAGGCGCGGTGGGCATTGCATTCCGTTGCATGTGGATACAATCGGCCAAGGCGCGCGGGCACACCAAGGCGATCCGGGTCTCGCGACCGAATCATCCCGAGTATGGGGCTCGGAAGCGGCTGCCGCCACAGCGCGGGTCTCAGGCAAACGAAACGGCGCCAGAGTGTTTCCCTGGCGCCGCGATAGGCTCTGATTCGGATCGTGAGACCGGCGATCAATAGCGATAATGGTTGGACTTGAAGGGGCCTTCCGGCTTGACGCCGATATAGGCAGCCTGATCCGGGCGAAGCTTTGTCAGATTGGCTCCGATTTTCGCCAGGTGGAGCATCGCGACCTTCTCGTCGAGGTGCTTCGGCAACGTGTAGACTTCCTTGTGGTATTTGCCGTGGTTGGTGAAAAGCTCGATCTGGGCCAGGGTCTGGTTCGTGAACGATGCCGACATCACGAACGATGGATGGCCCATGGCGTTGCCCAGGTTCACCAGACGACCCTCGGACAAGAGGATGATACGGCGGCCCGTCGGGAACTCGATCTCATCGACTTGCGGCTTGATGTTGTTCCACTTGAAGTTCTTGAGGCCCGCGACCTGGATCTCGTTGTCGAAGTGGCCGATGTTGCAGACGATGGCGCGATCTTTCATGGCGCGCATGTGGTCGACCGTAATGATGTCCTTGTTGCCGGTTGCGGTCACGAAAATATCGGCGCGCGAGACGGCGTCTTCCATCGTGACCACTTCGTAGCCTTCCATCGCCGCCTGCAGGGCGCAGATCGGATCGATTTCGGAGACCATGACGCGGCAACCGGCGTTCCGAAGCGATGCGGCCGAACCCTTGCCGACGTCGCCGAAGCCCGCAACCATCGCGACCTTGCCGGCCATCATGACGTCGGTGCCGCGACGGATGCCATCGACGAGGCTTTCGCGGCAGCCATAGAGGTTGTCGAATTTCGACTTGGTGACGCTGTCATTGACGTTGATGGCAGGGAACAGGAGGGTGCCGTCCTTCTGCATCTCGTAGAGGCGATGGACGCCGGTCGTCGTCTCTTCCGAAACGCCCTTGATGTGCGTTGCAACGGTTGCGAACCAGCCCTTGGGCTTTTCCTTCAACGTTTTCTTGATCAGGGCAAAAAGGATCTGCTCTTCTTCCGAGCTTCCCTTGTCTAGGAATGCGTCGTCGCCATTCTCGGCGCGAAGGCCAAGGTGGACGAAGAGCGTGGCGTCGCCACCATCGTCGAGGATCATGTTCGGAACGCCGCCGTCGCCCCACTCGAAGAGCTTGCGCGTATAGTCCCAGTATTCAACGAGGCTTTCGCCTTTCCATGCGAAGACCGGAATGCCAGCGGCAGCGATTGCCGCGGCGGCATGATCCTGGGTCGAGTAAATGTTGCAGGATACCCAGCGGATGTCGGCGCCGAGGGCGGCCAGCGTCTCGATCAGCACCGCCGTCTGGATGGTCATATGCAACGAGCCGGCGATGCGCGCGCCCTTCAGCGGCTTCGATGCGCCATATTCCTCGCGGGTCGCCATGAGGCCCGGCATTTCGGTTTCGGCAATGGCGATTTCCTTGCGCCCCCATTCGGCGAGGCCGAGATCCTTGACGATGTAGTCGGTGAATTTCGTGCTCATCCGGTTGCCTTCCTCATAGATGGGGCGCGAACCTGCGCTGTCTCAGCTCAGATTTCGAGCGGTTACCGGGCGGGGCGCATGCGCCACCCGCTTCTCCGCGGCTGCTATAACGAAGTCGCGGGCGCGAGGCAATAACATATAAGCAAGTCTTTATGTCCCCGAGGCCGGAGAGCCGGATCCTCGTCCGCGCCGATTTGTGAAGTATCAACCAAGCTTATATGGTTATTTTACTATTTCATCTATAGATAAAATTTGATTTTTATTTAGTTCTTTGAAGTAACTCTGTATTAATCTCATAAACAACTAAAATTTAGCGCATTAATTTCCTATAAATCTATTCGCCCGCAATGTCGGCACGGAGTATTTTCCGTGGAGGCGGATAATGAAGGGCGCGGTTGTATTGCGTGGTGCGCGTGACGGTGAAACACTAACCGGTAAGATTTTGGGTGAGGGCGCCGGATTTCGCGCCAAGCTGGTTGCATTCAAGGCCGAGACCCAAGGCAGCATTACCATGACGTTCGGACTGACAATGTTGGTCCTGTGCGCAATGGTCGGACTGGCTGTCGATTATGCGCGATTCATCAACGCCCGCTCTCAAACGATCGAAGCCACGGACGCCGCGGTGCTCGCCGGCGCACGGGCGCTGCAGTCAAACGGCGGCGATCAGACGGCCGCGCAGACGGTCGCGCAGACGTACTACACGCAGGCCACGAAGAACCGCATTCAGGTCGTTCCGGGGTCCGACACCATCAATTTCATCGTGACCGATAACGGTACGGCGATGCAGACACAGGGCAACGTCAAGGTCGCGACCCCGTTCATGCACCTTGCCTTTCTCGGCACCGACAAGGGCAAGACCTTGCCGTTGCTCCGTGCGGATGGCTCCGACTATTCCAAGGCCGTTCTTGCCGTCGGAGGCAACGGCGAGACGAACCTTGAAGTTAGTATGATGCTCGACATCACTGGGTCGATGTCCGGGCAGAAGCTCACAGACATGAAGTCGGCGGCGAGCGACCTCGTGAATATCGTCGTGTGGAGCGATCAAAGCGAATACACGTCGAAAATCGCGATCGTACCGTTTGCCTACGACGTTCGCCTACCCACGTCGGCATTCAAACTCGCCACGGGTACCACAAAGACGACTTCTCCGTGCGTCGTAGAGCGTACGGGAACACAGAAATATACAGATGCTGCTCCGAAGTCGGGTCAGTACGTGATGGTGCATAGCTCGGCGAGCAACAAAGTCACTCCCACGTGTGATTTGAGTTCCAGCGAAGAATTACTTCCGCTCACGAGCGACAAGACTGCGCTGTTGGCTAAGATCAGTGGGCTTCAGACTGAAGGCAGCACGGCAGGCCATGTCGGCACCGCGTGGGCGTGGTATATGTTGTCTCCAAGCTGGTCTTCACTATGGTCATCTTCCAGCACTCCGGCGGCTTACGGGACGGACAAGCTGAAGAAAATCGCAATCCTGATGACCGATGGCGAATACAATACGTCTTACACGTCATACGGCTATCCCGTTTCCGAGTTGATCAGCGGCACGAAGGTAACCTGCAAGGGTTCCGCGAATACGGACTGTTCCGCTGCTCAGGCCGTAGCGCAATGCACGGCGATGAAAGCAAAGGGCATTGAGGTCTATACTGTCGGCTTCCAACTTGGTGGCAGCCAGCTTGCGATCAACACGCTTTCGAGCTGTGCGACGGACGCGGACCACTTCTACAATTCGTCGACTGGCGATGCGTTGAAGGCAGCTTTCCGCGACATCGCGCTGAAGATTTCAAGTCTCTACCTGTCGCAGTGACGGCGGGCACATCAAGACTTGCGAAGAGGGACGCTTAGGCGTCCCTTTTTTGTTTGCGTCTGGTGACTTCTCCGCGAGGAGCCGGCCACCAAGCACGCCGACGGATTTATGCGTCGCCGATGCATTCCTCGTCGAAGCCGGCTTCGACGAGATGGACAAGGGCTTGAAGGGCTTCGGGGCCCTGCGCGCCCTCGGCGACAATATGGAGTTCGGAGCCTGGGCCGGCTGCGAGCATCATCAGGCCCATGATCGAGGTTCCACCGACCGAATTCCCGTGATGAGTGACGGTGACGGTCGCATCGAAGCTTTCAGCCAGTTTCACGAACTTCGCCGAAGCGCGTGCATGCAGGCCCTTGACGTTACGGATGATGACGACGGCTTCAGGTTTCAAACTGTTCGCCAGTTCAGGCATCGCTTACTCTCAACCGCCGGAGAGTTCTTGGCTTGCGACTTTGATGTATTTCTTGCCGGCGTCGCGAGCCATAATGACAGCTTGATCGAGCGGTGTCTCGCCGCGAATGCTTGCAAGTTTTACGAGGATCGGAAGGCTGATGCCGGCGATCACCTCGGCCCTGGTTTCGTCCATTACGGAAATCGCGAGATTGGACGGCGTGCCACCGAACATATCGGTCAGGATGATCACGCCCTTGCCGTTGTCGACTCGCTGTACGGCATTCAGGATTTCGAGGCGCCGTGCTTCCATGTCGTCGTCGGGGCCGATGGCGATCGTCTCGAGTGCAGACTGTTTACCGACGACGTGCTCGAGCGCATTTCGAAATTCTTGCGCAAGCCCGCCATGCGTGACGATGACAAGTCCGATCATGTGCGACGGGCCATTTCACTACCGTTCGGCGCTGCCGATTGTAGCTTCGCCATTTGGCGCGGAAAGTGGCAAGTGTTTGCCATGGGTGCAAGCAGTTTTTGGATGGGCTCAGGCCTTCGGAACAATACGTGGCCTCGGCGCCATGCCGATGGCCGTTACAAGTTTAAGGGCGCTTGAGCTTTCGAACGGTGACAAGCGGACGAGGGCGACGTCGAAGCCCAGAATAGGCGTGAAAGGCCATGGATCAGGGTATCTTTCAATCGCATCCTTCGACGTAAGGTCGACGACCACGATCACGTTCGCCTCGGAAATCGCATCAACCTCAAGGATGCCAAGGCCGCGTACTTCAAGCTTGCCGCGCAATGCCGGAGGAGCGCTCACACGCAAATCCGGACCGTGCCTCTTTAGTATAACTTGATCGTCGGCCACAAGCTTCGGCGTTTGGCGAACGATTTCCGAGAGGCCGAGGCCCAGGCAACGAAGCGCAAGATCAGACTTTCCGGCGCCTGACGGGCCGCGGATCAGCGCGGCGCAGCCTCCGACAGCCACTGCGGTTGCGTGCAGCCGCTCAATTTCTCCAGGCAAGTCCAGCCCCCGGCGCGGGTGACAGCGGCAAGCGCACGGTGAAGCGGGCGCCTTTGCGCGAGGTCTCGTCGCCGTGTTCGTGATTTTCGGCGAAGATCTCGCCGTTGTGGCTGGCGACGATCTCGCGCGAAATCGATAGGCCGAGACCGGAATTCTTTCCCCGCTTGGCGTCGGTCAGCGGGCGATCGCTATAGAAGCGGTCGAAGATCTGGCCGAGTTTATCGGCGGGAATTCCCGGTCCTTCGTCGTCGACGGTGATCTCGACCTTGTTGCCGTTGGGCCGTGCGCGCACGGTGACGACGGCGCCTTCGGGTGAAAACGACAGCGCGTTGTCGATCAGATTGGTAAAGACCTGGCCGAGCCGGCTGTCATTGCCGCGTACCGTATAAGACGATGCGCTGCCGGGTTCGACGAAGAGGCGGATCTTGCGGCTGTCGTCCGCCAGCATATCGGTGAAGAGGCGGCTGATGCTGTCGAGAACCGAGCGGATGTCGATCGTCTGCATTTCCTGGCGCGCAAGTTCGGCATCGAGGCGCGACGTGCTCGAAATATCGTTGATCAATCGATTGAGCCGCTTCAGCTCGGCCTGGATTTCCTGGACGAGGGCGGTACGGTCGGCGTCCGATTTGGCATAGGCCATCGCTTCCGCGGTCGAACGGGCGGCGGCCAGCGGGTTCTTCAATTCGTGGGCGACGTCGGCTGCGAATTTCTCGCTCGCCTCGATGCGCCGGTAGAGGGCATTGGTCATGGCGACGAAGGCCCGGCCGGTTTGGCCTACCTCATCGCGGCGGGCGGTCAGATCGGGCAGTTGTTCGCGCGCGGAGATGTTCTGCGTGACCCGATTGGCAGCTTCGGAAAGCCGGCGCATTGGACCGGCCACGGTTCGCTCGAGCACCAGAGAGCTTCCGACGGCGACGAGCAGGGCCATTGCGGCAATCTGGAGGATCAGCCAGCGCTCGTCCCAGAGAACGTCGTCGATATCGCCTGGGTTCGTCGAGATCAAAAGAACGCCGAGAATTTTATTGCCACGTTTGATCGGCTCCGCCATCGACACGATCTGCTGACCGTGGCGGTTCAAAAGAAGGATGGGCGTCTCGATGCCATTGACGGCGGCGTTTCTGACTTCGGGATAGAGGAAACCGTTGGCGGTGCCGAGCTCGCGGTAGACTTTGAGTTCTTTGTTGATGACCCAGTAGTGCAGGCGGGTCCAGAAATTCTTGAGGCGAGGGGCTGGGTCGTTGGCGTCGGGCGGCGGCCCGGCGTCGTCGTTGTTGTTTGAGAACAGCGTGTCGCCGTTGAGAATCAACGTGCCTTTTGCGGAATAGATGCGCGCCGTGAGTTCGGCCGGGCCAACGAGCTTGCGCAGAATAATCGCCGCCTGATGCGGATCGATCGGCAGTTCGAGGGCCGCGAAAGCGTCGTCGCGTTGGGCGCGTAGCGGCGTTTTCTCGGGTATCCGATTCGGATCGAAAATCGCGCGTTCGTTGACGGCCCGATATGCGATGGCCTCCGCGGTGATGCGCGAGACCGTTTTTACGACGTCGACTTTGGCGTCGAGCAGCCAGCCGTGATGAAGGCTGAGGTAGAGCATCGCGAACAGCAATCCGGCGAGGCCGAGCAGGTTCGCAAGCAGAATGCGGCGTCTCAGGTTTTTCCCGATGACGCGCGCGATCCAGCCTTTTGCCAGCCAGCTGCCCGTTGCCGTCGCCGCGCGCATTGCCAAAGCGCGCGCATCGAACTTCCTCGGCTTCGGACTTGCCTCGGGCGCAGCGATTTCGCCGGCGGGGCTATCGAGCGCCGCAGCCGCGATGTCGTTGCTGTCTAATGCCATCCCGTCCCCGGTGGCTTGTCGGCTTCCTACTCTTTGAAGCGATAACCGACGCCGTAAAGTGTTTCGATCACGTCGAAATCATCATCGACCTGTTTGAACTTCTTGCGCAGCCTCTTGATGTGGCTGTCGATCGTGCGATCGTCGACATAGACCTGATCATCGTAAGCGGCATCCATCAGCGCATCGCGCGTCTTGACGACGCCCGGCCGCGTCGCGAGCGCTTGAAGGATCAGAAATTCGGTGACCGTCAGAGTGACGGGCTTGCTATCCCAATGGCAAGTGTGGCGTTCCGGATCGAGCTTCAGCTTGCCGCGTTCAAGCACGCGTTTGGCTTCGTCTTCGGTCGTGGTGCCGTCTTTCGGCGCAACGCGACGCAGAACAGCCTTGACGCGCTCGACAATGAGGCGCTGGGAAAAGGGCTTCGCGATATAATCGTCGGCGCCCATCTTGAGGCCGAACAACTCGTCGATCTCTTCGTCCTTCGAAGTCAGGAAGATGACGGGCATCGCCGATTGCTGGCGGACGCGGCGCAGAAGTTCCATACCGTCCATGCGGGGCATCTTGATATCGAAAATTCCCAGATCGGCTGGTTCTTCGGTCAGCGCTTCGAGCGCCGAGACACCGTCCCCGTAGGTTCGAACTTTGTAGCCTTCGGCCTCCAACGCCATCCGTAACGAGGTCAGGATGTTCCGCTCGTCATCGACGAGTGCGATGGTGCTCTTTTCCTTCATCTTTTCCTCTTCTGCCCCTAGGCCGCGGCGGGATGCGCACCGCGCCCTGTATGGCGCATATGGCGGCATGGTGTAGCAATTGTGGCGCTCCGTCCAATTGGGCTCTGGAGACTGAATAGCACCTGAATAGGCGACTGGGCGGCCAACGGCAAGCAATGCAGCAAAATTCGATGCCTACAAGTTCATATTTCCGCTTGTTTGCTGGCGATATTCAACCCATGGTCCGCATAAGGACGACTCGGGGGAATATGTAGTGGTAACATACTGTTACCGGTTTTTGCGCCTTCTTATCGCTCGAAATCCGTATGCAGGCTAGTGTCTAGGG
Organism: Hyphomicrobium sp.; assembly: GCF_047600905.1. Lineage (GTDB taxonomy): Bacteria > Pseudomonadota > Alphaproteobacteria > Rhizobiales > Hyphomicrobiaceae > Hyphomicrobium_B. The sequence goes on from NZ_JASGKD010000001.1 coordinate 3,838,768, forward strand.
CCATCCCATCCAACTTGATGCAGCTCATGGCAGAGCGGTCTTGTTGTGTGGCACCAAAGGCCAAGTTTAAGCGTTGCTTGCTAAAACGCATTGTGCAGATGCCCGTTCAATCGCATGCGCTGCGCCGAGAGGCGCTCATTCCAAAAGGCAAGGATTTATGACCGATTTGTTTCCTACTCAGTCGTCTCAAAAGGTTCGCCGAAATCTTCGCGAGGCCGAATTGATGGAGTACATCATCCGGCGCGGCGAGGGCAGGTTGGCGATAAGCGGCGCCGTTGCGGTTGAGACCGGGCAGCACACAGGGCGGTCGGCAGAAGACAAATACATCGTCCGCGATCAGGCGACCGATGGTGCGATCTGGTGGGACAACGCTAAGGAGATGTCGGAGGAGCAGTTCGATCGTCTGCTCGCCGATTTCATCGGGTTCGCGCGTCATAAAGAAATTTTCGTACAGGATCTCTATGCCGGCGCGGATCCGGAGCACCGGCTCAATACGCGGATCGTGACGGAGCATGCGTGGCAATCGCTGTTCATCCGTCATCTGTTGAGGCGGCCGGAGGAGAGCGAACTCGACGGCTTCGCGCCTGAATTCACAGTCGTCGACCTGCCGAGCTTCCGTGCAGCGCCGCTTTATCACGGGACGCGCAGCGAGACTGTCATCGCCTGCAATTTCACCAAGCGCATCGTATTGATCGGCGGGACGAGCTACGCGGGGGAAATCAAGAAGAGCGTATTTTCGTACCTCAACTATCTGCTGCCGACCAAGAACGTCATGCCGATGCACTGCTCGGCGAACGTCGGCAAGAAGGGTGACTCGGCGGTGTTTTTCGGCCTGTCGGGAACGGGCAAGACGACGCTTTCGGCCGATCCAGCGCGCGAGCTTCTGGGCGATGACGAGCACGGCTGGTCGGAGAAGGGCATCTTCAATTTCGAAGGCGGCTGCTACGCGAAGACGATCCGTCTTTCGAAGGCTGCCGAGCCGCAGATCTGGGACGCGTCGAACCGGTTTGCAACCGTTCTCGAAAACGTCGTCATCGATCCGGTGACGCGCGTGCCGAATTTCGACGACAACCGGCTCGCGGAGAATTCGCGTTCCGCCTATCCGCTCGATGCCATCGCCAACGCGAGCCCGACCGGCGTCGCGGGACATCCGAAAAATATCGTGATGCTCACGGCCGACGCTTTCGGCGTGCTGCCGCCGATCGCGAAGCTGACGCCCAGCCAGGCGATGTATCATTTCCTTTCCGGATTCACCGCGAAGGTCGCCGGGACCGAGAAGGGGATGGGCTCGGAACCGAAGCCGACCTTCTCGACGTGTTTTGGTGCACCGTTCATGCCGCGGCATCCGAGTGTTTACGGCAACCTCTTGCGCAAACTCATCGCCGAGCACGGTGTCGACTGCTGGCTGGTCAACACCGGCTGGACTGGCGGTAAATACGGCGAAGGTACGCGCATGCCGATCAAGGTTACGCGCGGGCTGCTCGATGCAGCGCTTTCCGGCCAGCTGAAAACGCTGCCGATGCGGATCGATCCGGTGTTCGGTTTCTCCGTTCCGGTCGCGATGGATGGAATTGACCAGAAGCTGCTCAATCCGCGTGAGACCTGGAAAGATCCCAAGTCCTACGACGCGATGGCTGCGAAGCTCGCGCAAATGTTCCATGACAACTTCGCGAAGTTTGCAGCCTACGTCGATGCGGACGTCATGAAGGCTAGCCCGGCGATCAATCCGGGCATCGCCGCGGAATGATGCGTCTTGGCTCCGGGCGACGCTGGTGCGTCGCCTGGGGCGTTGATCAAAGCGGGTCCCACGCCTAGAAAGACGCGCCGGCTAAACTGGAGCGTCTCCCATGGGAACCCGTATTCCTTTCATCCGTCCCGACGGAAAAACGGCGGAAGGCTATCTTTCGCTCGCGGGCAAGGGGAATGTGCCGGGCGTCGTCGTCATCCAGGAATGGTGGGGACTGCAAGACCAAATCAAGGGCCTGTGCGATCGATTTGCGCTTCTCGGCTATGATGCACTGGCGCCGGATCTCTATGCCGGAACGATCGTACCCTATCACGACGCCGAAGCTGCTGCCCGCGAGATGAATTCGCTGAATTTTCTCGAAGCGGCCGATCAGCTCGTGCGTGGCGCGGCTCAGTTTTTATTGCGATCGAGCCCGAAGGTTGCCGTTTCAGGATTCTGTATGGGCGGGGCTGTTGCCATTCTCGCCGCCAGCCGCGCGCCGGAATTTTCGGCAGTTGTGCCGTTCTACGGGTTGCCGCCGGATACGGTTGCAAAACCTGCCGACGTGAAAGTTCCGCTGCAGGGCCATTTCGCAAATACCGACGATTACATCACGCCGGAAAAGGTCGATGCGTTCGAGGCAGGATTGAAGGCGGCCGGCAAGACGTTCGAGATCTATCGCTACGATGCGAGCCATGCCTTCATGAACGAGCAGCGCTCCGTTCACGATCGCCATTGCGCGGAGCTCGCGTGGGCGCGCACAGCAGCGTTTTTGAAGACGCATATCGGGTGATTTGTTGTCCTCGTCATGAAGGCGAGGACGACAAGACTCACTTCCGGAAATCAGCGAGCGTCAGCAGCGGTTCAAATTTGAGCCCGGCTGCGGCGAAGGCTTCCTGAGCACCGTCGAGGCGATCGACGATGGTTATGACGCGCACGATCTCGGCGCCTGCTGCTTTCAGCGCTTCGGCGGCCTTCAATGCCGAGCCGCCCGTCGTCGTAACGTCTTCGACAACGACGACTTTTTTTCCGGCCATGCTCTCGCCCTTCGCCAGTCCTTCGACAAGCGATTGAGTGCCGTGCTCCTTCGCCTGCTTGCGGACGAAGAACGCAGAAAGTTTGCGGCCTTCGGTGAAGGCGACAGCGGCAACGCTCGAAGCGATCGGCACGGCGCCCATTTCGAGGCCGCCAATCAGGTCGGCGTCGGCGCCTTGAAGCTGATCCAATATCAAGGATGCGACGAGATAGGCGCCCTCACTGTCGAGCATCGTCGGCTTCATATTGAAGTAAAACGTCGAGGTTTTTCCCGACGCCAGCTTGAATTCCGGCCCTTCCTGGAAAGACCGCAATTTGATGAGTTCGATAAGGCGCGCCCGGCGGGCGGCACGATCAGCCGATTTTCCTGGCATTCGGACGGAAGCCCTTGCGTTTTGTCGTTCGGATGCGCAAACACCCGAGTTCCGAAAGCATGTCAAGTTTCGAGGGGGCATTCGTGGTGGATCGCCAGCGCACGATGTGGATCTGGTGGGCGTCGCTCGCGGCGAAGCCAAGGGCGGCGTCATTGGCGCTGGTTGCGTTGTGTGCGATCGTCTATCTGCCCGGGATCGTGCGGCTGCCACCGGTCGACCGTACCGAGGTCATCTGGTCGGAAACGACGAGAGATATGGTGGCTCGCGGCGATTGGACCGATCCGCGGTATGGCGACGCCGTGCAGCAATATCGCCCGATCGGCACTTTCTGGGCGCAGGGCGTGGCGCGATGGCTCGCCGGGGAAACGCATGATCGCGATATCAGGGTTTATCGGCTGCCTTCGTTCTTCGCGGTCATGCTGGCGGTGCTGGCGCTATTCTGGCTTGGGCGCGGACTGGTCGGGGCCGAGACCGCGCTGATCGCGTCGGCGCTATTCGCGGTAGCGCCGTTGACGGTGCTCGTGTCGCAGCTGGCGATTGCGGAAGGATTGTCGCTGCTGCCCGCGACTGTCGCGATGCTGGCGCTGGCGCGAATTTACGTCAATGACGACGAGCCGTTTGCGACTGCGGTTCTGTTCTGGGCTGCTGTTGGCATCGGCATTCTCATTAACGCGCTGCTCGTTCCGATCATCGTTCTGACGAGCTTGATCGCGCTTTATGTCTTCGACCGCGACCTGTCTTGGTTGAAACGCCTTCGCCCGCTCATCGGCATTCCGATTGCGCTGGTTCTCGGGGCGCCGTGGCTGATCGTGCGCGCACATCAGGACGGCGTGGCGTTTTCGGGAATGAAATGGCGCGAGTTTCTCGGCGCGTTGGGTGGCGCGCAGGACATGAAGCTGCGAGCGTTTCCGGGAACTTTCGTGCTCGCCGCGGTGCTGGGTTTCATTCCCGGAACAATGCTGATCGGAACGGCCTGCAAAAGATTTTGGGCGGCGCGTGATCAGCGACTGCCGCGTTTCCTTTTGGCTTGGGTCGTCGGCTATCTGATTTATCTCGAAGTCCTGTCGTCGAAGCCCGGCACCTATATGGTGCAAACGATGTTTCCGGGGCTGGCGCTTGCGGTCGCGATGGTCGTCACGAGTGAGCACGGTGAAGGCAAGGAGCCGGAATGGAGTGGCTTCCGGATCTGGCCAACGGCGCTGGCTGTCCTGCCGCTCGCTCTCTTCATCGGCGTCTATGCCTTCGTCGGCGAATTGCCAAGTATTCCCGCGTTTATTCTCATTGCCATCATCGCAGGGCTTTTCATCTGGACGGGACGGCTTGGGCGCGAAGGGCAATTGCGCCGGTGGGCATTTCTCGGGATTGGGGCGGTCGGGCTGCTGAGCATCACGCTGCTGGGTGTCGTGCTGCCGAGCATCAGCAGGATCTGGCCGGCAAAGGCGATTGCTACGGCCATTGCGGCCTGTCCGCAGGCGAATGCGTATCTTATCGGCTATCGCGAGCCATCGGGGCGCTTCCTGCTCGGCATCCCGCCTGAGCGGCAGACTCCCGAGGCGCTGGCGGCGACCGCGGAGGGCAAGACACCGGCGCTTTCGATCGTTGAAGACCGCTGGTCCAAACGGACGAACTGGACGCTGCAGTCGAAGTCGCAGGCGCCGCTGCAGCAACCGGCAGGCTGCGTCTCGGTTTATAATGTTATGCGCGGCTGCCCGCTCTATTTCCGCATCTATTCGGCGGATCCTTCGGCGCCATGCACGATGCCGGCTAAATTCGCGTGCTCGGACAAAGTCGAGCACGTTGGCTTCGAGAAATCGGGCGATTGCGACTGAAGTTCAGGGGCGCCACTGCACTACGGCCGCCGCAATGCTATATAAAAGGCAAATCAGCCAAGGACTTTTTCAGAATGTTCAATCCAGAACGACCGCCCGAGATTAGCGCTCAGCGTTGGCTCAACTCCGATATGAAGCGGACGCTCAAGGCGGAGAAGGGCAAGGTCGTCGTCGTCGCGATCTGGCAGCTCGTTTGCCCCGGATCTCAGAAATTCGGCCTGCCCCAGGCGATGCGCCTGCGTGGCGCTTTTGAGGAAAGCGAAGTCGCGGTTTTCGGTCTGCACATGCCTTTCGAACGGTTCGATGAGCAGACGCCGGAGAAGGTCGAAGCTTATCTCAGCGAGAACGGCATCACGATCCCTGTTGCCCTTGACAAGCCGAATGGCGAAGAGCTGCCCGAGACGATGAAGGCTTACGAGCTGCAGGGCACGCCGGCTCTATTGCTGTTCGACCGGCAGGGACGCCTGCGCAGGCACTATCTCGGTGCGGTCGACGATTTCCGGCTCGGCGCGGAAGTGATGGCGCTGCTGATCGAAGACAAGGACAGTCCGCGCGAGATGTCGATTGCGCTCGAGCGGAAGCTTGCGGCAGCACTTGTCGATCCGGAAGCCCATCATCATCACGAGCACGGCGATGAATGCGGCTGCGGACATGATCACAGCCACGATCACGAGCATGGCCACGGGCATCACGACCACGACCATGATCATGGTCCGGAGATCGCGCATGGACTGCCCGGCCACGTGCACGGACCGGGCTGCAAGCACTGATGTCGGGCAGCAAGCCGGCCAAGGACAAGGTGTCGGAAGCGCAGGGCGAAAAGGAATCCCCCGCGGCTGAGCCGACGCCGGGTTCGGGCCTCAGCCGCAAGGAGAAGCAGCAGGTTCGCGAGGGCGTGCGGCATCGTCCGGCGGTCGTTTATGAAATCATCCGGGTGCAAGGCGAGATCGAGCTTCGCCGTCCGGTTTCGGCATTGTGGTGGTCGGGCGTTGCGGCCGGAATTTCAATCGGGCTTTCGTTTCTGACGGAAGCTGCGCTTGCCGCGCATCTGCCCGACGGAGGCTGGTCACCGCTGATCGCCAAGCTTGGCTATGCCGCCGGCTTTCTGATCGTCATTCTAGGGCATCAGCAGCTGTTCACCGAGAACGTGCTCACCGCCGTGCTGCCGATCATGGCGCGCAAGCAGGTGCAGTGGCTTCTACGCATGGTGCGATTGTGGGGGATTGTTCTCGCCGCGAACCTCGTCGGCTGTCTGATTTTCGCGTTGGCGCTCGCGTTCCTTCCCATCGTCACGGCGGACGTCGCCATTGAGCTGTCCAAGATCGTCAATGCCGTGATGAGCAATTCCCCGGCAGAGATGTTCGCCAAGGGCATCGGTGCGGGCTGGCTGATCGCGGCGCTGGTCTGGATATTGTCGTCGACCGAGCACGTCGAATTTCTGATCATCACGCTTCTGACGTATCTGATCGCGCTGTTCGGGTTTACGCATATCGTCGCCGGAAGCGCCGAGACGATCTATGGCGTTCTGACCGGCGGCGTCTCGACCGAAACGGCGGTCTTTCGGTTTTTCCTGCCGACGCTGGCGGGGAATGTGTTCGGCGGCACGGTGCTCTTTTCCGTGCTCAGTTATGCCCAGGTCCGCGAGGAAATTTACGCCGACCCCGACGCGAAGTAGGCCGTTCGACTTTCTCGCGCCACCCGAATCACGCTTTTCTCCGCCCTACAAGTCGAGAGCGGAGTGAAGCCCATGGTCGAACGGGTTGGCGGAAGGCGAACTCGCGGTTCCGAGGAAGGCGATACGGTCCGAAACAAGCCTTTCGCGACCGGGCGGCTGCGCGCGGGGGCCGAGCCGTCGGCGCCGGACAAGAAAATCATCGCGCTGGTCTATGACTTCGACGGTACGCTGTCGCCGAAACCAATGCAGGAATATGCGTTCCTGCCGAAGCTCGGCATCGAGCCCAAGGACTTTTGGGCTGAGTGCACGCGAGTCTCGAAAGACGAACGTGCGGACGCGCTCATTACCTACATGCACCTTCTCTACAAGAAGGCGAAAGAGAAGGGCGTGCGCATCGACCGCGCCGATCTCGTCGCACAAGGAAAGAAAGTGGAGCTATATCCGGGCGTCGAAACCTGGTTCGACGCGATGCACGCCTATGTGAAGAAGCACGCGAGCGACGCGGGCATAATGGTAAAACATTATCTGGTGTCGTCGGGGCTGACGGAGATCATCGAGGGGACGAAGATCTATCCGCATTTCGCCAACGTGTTCGCCAGCGAATACTGGTTCGAAGCCTACGACCTGCCGTTTCCGAAACGAGTGATCTCGGATACCGGCAAAACGCAATTCCTGTTCCGCATCAACAAGGGTATCGAGGACCTGGGGCAAAGCATCAACGCGCACATGCCCGAGGACGAGCGGCCGATCCCGTTCTCGAACTTCATCTACTTCGGTGACGGTGATACCGACGTGCCGTCGATGGCGCTGCTGAAGAAGAACGGCGGCCACGCGATCGCGGTGCATGGGCCGGACGAGAGCGACAAGAAGTGCGTCGAGCTTTTCAAGGCAGGTCGTTGCGATTTTTACGCCGACGCCGACTATCGCAAGGGCTCGGATTTATGGAAGCGCACGTGCCTGCTGCTCGATCGCATCATCGCGGACGTGAAGGTGAAGGAAGAGGCCCGGGGGTTGGGAGAATAAATTGTGCCGTCATCCCGGCGGAGGCCGGGATCTCGTCGAACGTCGCAACTGGCATTGATTAAACGGTCTGGGTGCCGACCTTCGTCGACATGACGACGCTTAGCTGAAACCTCGCTCAATGCCCTTCGATCTTCACGCCGGGAAGGTCGATTTTTATCTTCGTCTGATTGGCGTCGTAAAGCATGTATGCCAGCACGACCACGGCGACGAAAAGCACACCGATGATGATCGATTTGATGTCCATCGCCTGTCTCTCCTGATGGCGTGAATAGAAACGTCAACGCATCAATCGCCATGCCGGCAATTCGAAGTCAAGTGCGCGGCGGATGCCCGTCGCGGCAGATCAAAGATCATTCTCGCGAAAAAATGACGGCCCCGCGAAAGCGGAGCCGTCAAATCACTCAAGTCGTCGTTCTGCGTCCAACTGAGGTCAGTAGCAAACCCAGATGAAGCGGTCATAGTACGGTGACCAACGCCAGCAGCTGCCGACGCCGTAAGCCCACCAGCGGCCGTGCCAATAGCGGCGATGCCCGCGCCAGTGGCCACGACGCCAATGCCGACCGCCGTTCCAATGCCGACCGCCATTCCAATGACGCCCACCGCGCCAATGACGTCCGCCACGGAAATGGTGTCCACCGCGGAAATGACGTCCGCCTCCGAAGTGACGACCGCCGCCGCCACGGTGCCTCACTTGCTCGATGCCGTTGTGGCCTCCTGCCCGTTCGCCGAGATCGATCTTGCCGATAGTCGGTTGCGCTTCCGTGGTGACCGGCACCGCCAATGCCGTCATCAGCGCCATCACTGGGATGAGAATGCGTTTCATTGTGGCTCCTTGCGGGTTACTTCGAACTGTCTAAACAATGCCTCGGACGGCGACACGATCTAAGTCAAATCAACTGTTTTCATTCTGCTCTGGTTCCAAAATCAATCATCGGGGATTAACCGGAAATGAATTGCGCCAACTCGCATCTCATCCGGATGTCGTGGTAGACATCGGTTCGCGCCTGCGCACGGGACGGTGGTGCGGCGCATCATAAGATCACGAACGCCGCTGACGTTTGCGAGAGCCGACGCGACTTTCATCAGAGATCTTCGAAATCCGTCGCGAGAACGTCTCAAGCGACGACGCGGTGATGCCTCAGTCGGGCTTCTTCTGTAGCAGCCGGTTGACGTGGCCCATCTTGCGGCCGGGGCGGGCTTCCTTCTTGCCGTAGTGGTGGAAGAAGGCACCGGGCTCGGCAGCGATATTTTCCCAGTTGAGAATATCATCGCCAATGAGGTTCACCATTTCGGCGGCCGGCGCGATCAGGTCGGGCGCGCCCAGCGGCCAACCGGCCACGGCGCGGATATGCTGCTCGAATTGCGAGGTCAGGGCGCCGTCCATCGTCCAATGGCCGGAATTGTGAACGCGCGGCGCCATCTCGTTAAAGAATAGCCGATCGCGACCGTTTTCGGTGACGAGAAAGAATTCGATCGCAAAGACGCCGACGTATCCGAGCTTTTCCGCGATGTTGCGCGCGATCGCGACGGCTTCGGCGGCGACGTCGGCGCTGAGCGAGGCCGGCGCGACCGAGCGATGCAAAATGTGGTTGCGGTGCTCGTTGTCGGTGACGTCGAAAGCTTTGAACGTACCGTCGATGGCGCGCGCCGCTATGACAGAGACTTCGGCGCGAAAATTGACGAAGCTTTCGAGAATCGATGGCTGATCGCGCATCGCCGCCCAGGCTTCGCCGGCATCGGCGCGTTTCAGGATCTTCGCCTGTCCTTTGCCGTCGTAGCCGAAGCGGCGTGTTTTCAGGACCGACGGAACGGCGAACCCGCCATCGAGAATTTTTTCGAGATCGGCGAGGCTGTCGATAGCGGCGAAGTCAGCGGTCATGGCGCCGAGTTCGCGCGCGAGCGATTTTTCGTTCATGCGATCCTGAGCGCAGGCGAGCGCCCTGGCGCCGGGCCGGACCGGGATGCGGGCCGACAGGAATTCGACCGTGGCGACAGGAATGTTTTCGAACTCGTAGGTCGCGACATGAACCCATTTGGCGAAGGCGGCGAGATGCTCTTCGTCTTCGTAGTCGGCGATCGTGCGGGCGAAGGCGACGTCGAAGGCCGGGCTATCGGCTTCGGGCGCGTAGATGTGGGTCTTGAAGCCAAGACGCGCGGCGGCCATGGCCAGCATTCGGCCGAGCTGTCCGCCGCCCAGAATGCCGATCGTCGAGCCTGGTGGAATTGCGGTCATCGCGGAACGTCGTCAGCCTTGAACCGGGGTTTCGGCGACGTCGGCCGAGTGCTGCTTGCGCCAGGCTTCGAGCCGTTCCGCCAGCGCGGGATCCGAAAGCGCGAGGATCTGGGCCGCGAGCAGGCCGGCGTTCTTGGCGCCTGCTTCGCCGATGGCAAGCGTGCCGACCGGCACGCCGGCGGGCATCTGCACGATCGAGTAGAGGCTGTCCTGGCCCTTCAGCGCTTTGGATTCGACGGGCACGCCAAGGACCGGCAGCGTCGTCATCGAGGCGGTCATGCCGGGAAGGTGCGCGGCGCCGCCAGCGCCTGCGATGATAACCTTGAGGCCCGCCGCCTTGGCGCCCTTGGCGTAGCTGTAGAGCCGTTCGGGCGTGCGGTGGGCGGAGACGATCTTGGTCTCGAAGGCGACGCCAAGCTCGGTCAGGATGTTGGCGGCGTGCTGCATCGTCGGCCAGTCGGACTGGCTCCCCATGATAATACCGACGTGCGGCCTGATGCGGCTCATGATGACGTCCAAAGGCCCCGAAAACGGAAACCGCGTCGGTACAGGACCGAGCCCGGCTTTACAAGGGTTTCAAGCGTCAATTCGTGGGGAATTCGGGCGTTTCCGGGCTTGGTCCGGGCGGCGGCTATCGATTTCTCGCCATATGAGCAGAACGGGCGGGGTCCGGACCCGATCAAGGGGCTGATGCCAGAAGATAGCTGATCGAGTGGAAGAAGTTTTCAGGCCCCACATAGCCCGAGATGCGCCCGACCTCTTGCTGCGATTTCACCACGACGAACGTCGGCACGATGTCGACTTCGGATTTGAACGACAGGTGGTCGGCTTCGACATCGTTAATGTCGACAAAGCGGACCGGCAGGTCTTTGGCCTGCTCCGAGGCTTGATAAGTGGGAAGAACATCACGGCGGAAGAGTTTGCAGTAGATGCAGCCTTCGGCCTCGACGACGATGAGTTCGAGCGCTCCGGCGGAAGGAATGGCGGCTTCAGTATCGACGTCAGCCATAGAGGTCGCTACCGGCGCGAGCATCGCCAACACAAAAAGCAAAGTACGAAGCAGAGGACGCATGGGCTCACCTTTGTCGGCGAAGTACCCCATGGTTTCTAATTCATTAACGTCGAACGACGATCAGATTCTTGCGGGCTAGTTAATCGGCGCATGAATTCGGGACGTCTAGGATTTTTTGCACGCGACCGCGACGGTTTTGTAGGAGCCGAAGCCGACGACGCCGGCACCGAACTGCTGGGCCATTGCGGCGCCGAGTTTCTTGGCCTGCTCATCCTGTTTTGCAGCGTCGGGATCGAGGAGAGTGGCGGAACAGCCCTCGGGTGCGGACGAGAGCTTGATGGCGTTGGTCTGCTCGGGTTCGAAATCGATAAAGAAGGACGGATCGAAAACCGCGAACGTCAGTCCGTCGGCATCGGACAGGACAGGTTTTGCCAACGGCAAGTGAAAGAAGAGACGCAGAACGCCGTTGATGTATTCGAGATGAGCGTTGGTCGGCGGATTGAACGCCAATTGCTCTTCGCCGAGTTTGGCGACCGTGAAGTAGTTGAACTCCTTCAGGCCATCCATGTTGACTTTGAGCAGCGGTTCAAGCTCGTGCTGGTCGTATTTGCCGTCGTTGTTGGTGTCGAGGCCTTCGAGCGCCATGGCGGCGTAGGAATCATCGAAGCTCCAAACGTGGTCTACGCCGGTGACGCTGCCATTGTCGTAATCGACCGTCATCTCGTAGGTCACCCACATATGCGGGTGTGCGAACGCCGGCAGAGTCAGCGCGGCGAGTGCGAGCAGAACAGCGGACAAACGGCGAAGCGCGTTGAAAGTCTGATGCAAGATCGGCCCTCGAAGTCGTGCGGTTGCGCCCCGTCGGAGTTTTTAGCGAATGCTGCTTTCAGGAAACGCACATCGAACGTGGCGAGATTGCGACGCGGCCGGCTGTTAGTCCGGCCTAAGCCGAATCGCCAACAGAGTTGCATGCCGTCATTTGAGCGTTATATTATATTTTCTTAATTCTGGCGGGAGCGGTGAGATGGTTCATTGGACGGCGCGCGGACTTGGCATTCTTGCCGCCATGATGTCGATGGCGACCGTCACCCGCGCGGCGGAAACGCCGAAAGTCGTCGTGACAATCAAGCCCGTTCATTCGCTGGTTTCGCGGCTGATGGCGGGCATCGGGACGCCGCAGCTTGTCGTCGATGGCGCCGCATCGCCGCATACGTTCACGCTGAAGCCCTCGACCGCGCGCGCTATCAACGAGGGGGATATCTTCGTTCGCGTGTCGGACACGCTCGAGCCTTTCACGCGCAAACTCGTTTCGGCGCTGCCGGCTGGGGTGACGGTCGTCACGCTTGCAGGCGCGGATGGCGTGACGTTGCTCGATCAGCGCCATGGCGGCACATTCGAAAAGCATGTGCACGAGCATGAGGAAGCGGACGCCGACGGCGACCACGATCATCATGATGACCATGACGAAGACGGCAAGGACGGTCATCTCTGGCTCGACCCGGCGAACGCCAAGGCGATTGCCGCGGATGTCGCGAAGGCGCTCGCCGTGCGCTATCCGGAATATGCCGACAAGGTGAAAGCGAACGAAAAGGCGTTGGACTCCGATCTCGATGCGCTCGACCATGAGCTTTCCAACGAGATCAAAGGTGCGCACGGCAAACCGTTCATCGTGTTTCACGATGCGACACAGTATTTCGAGCACCATTACGATTTGCAGGCGGCGGGCTCGATAACGGTCAGTCCCGATGTGCCGCCGAGCGCCAAGCGGCTATCGGAAGTTCGCAGCAAGATTTCATCGCTTGGAGCCGTGTGCGTATTCAGCGAACCGAGCTTTCAGCCAAATCTAGTCGCTGCCGTCACCGAAGGGACGAACGCTCGTTCCGGGACACTCGATGTCGAGGGTCAGCTGATGACGCCGGGACCGGGGCTTTATTTCGATCTGATGCGCGGTGTGGCGCGCAATCTTTCGAATTGCCTCACGGCGCAAAGCTAGAGCGCGTCTTTAGGCCTGGGCTTCGGCCTCGCGCCCGTCGAAAACGTAGCCTGCGCCGCGAACCGTGCGGATCGGATCGCTCTCGTTGCCACGGATCAGTGATTTCCTCAGCCGGCCGATGTGAACGTCGACCGTCCGTTCATCGACCTCCGACGATTGTCCCCAGACGCGGTCGAGCAGCTGGCTGCGTGACAGGACGCGGCGCGGACTTTCCATGAAGACTTCGAGCATCCGGTATTCGGTCGGGCCGAGGCGGACTTCGCGCACGCCGCGCGTCACCTTGTGGGCGCCGCGGTCCATCGTGATTTCGCCGGAAATCAGGATGTCGCTCATGCGCTCCGGCGAGGCGCGCCGCAGCAGCGCTTTCACGCGCGCCATCAATTCCTGCACCGAGAACGGTTTCGTGACGTAGTCGTCGGCGCCGGTGGTCAGGCCCCGCACGCGGTCCGATTCCTCACCGCGGGCGGTCAGCAGGATGATCGGGAGGCTTTGCGTTTCGGCGCGGTTGCGCAGACGGCGGCAAAGCTCGATGCCCGAAATTTTCGGGATCATCCAATCCAATATCGCCAGATCGAAGCTTTGCTCGGAGAGCAGAAGCTCCGCTTCCTCGCCGTCGCCGGCCTGCACGACATCGTAGCCTTCCGACTGAAGATTGTACTTCAACAGTTCGGCGAGCGGCGCTTCATCCTCAACGACTATGATCTTAGCTGGCATGGTCTCGGATCGGAGTTGCTATCAGGGTCACGCGGTCACTGCTGCGGCGTGATCAGGGTGGACGAAGTCTTGTCACCCTTCGGCCGATCATCTGCGATGGGAACGCCGTGAACGAGATAGTAGACGTTCTCGGCGATGTTGGTGGTGTGGTCGCCGATGCGTTCGATGTTCTTGGCGCCGAACAGGAAGTGCGTGCAGATGCCGATGTTGCGCGGGTCTTCCATCATGTAGGTCAGAAGTTCGCGGAACAGCGAATTGTACATGGCGTCGACCTGCTCGTCGTTGCGCCAGACCTGCATTGCCTTTTCGGCGTCAAGCGTCGTCAATGCGTCGAGCACATCCTTGAGCTGGGTCTGCACCATCTCGGTCATGTGGCGCATGCCGGTCATCAAAGGTTTGGGGTAGGCTTCGCCGGCGATGGTCAGCGCGCGCTTAGCGATATTTTTGGCGAGGTCGCCGATGCGTTCCAGATCACCGGCAATTTTGACGACCGTCATGATGTGGCGAAGATCGTTGGCGAGGGGCTGGCGCCGCGCGATCATCACGACGACCTGGTCCTGCAACTCGCGTTCGAGCTGGTCGATCATGGTGTCGTCGGAGACAGCCTTCTCGGCGAGCTTGGGATCGCGGCGCTCGAGCGAGTCCATCGCCTGGACGAGCAGCTTCTCGGCATAGCCGCCCATCTGGGCGATGCGCCGGTCGAGCAGTTTCAATTCGTCTTCGTATGACTTTACGGTGTGTTCGTTCATCGTCGTAATCCTGAAATCCCGATTGGCCTCAACGTCATCGACTAGCCGAAGCGGCCGGTGATGTAGTCTTGCGTGCGACGATCCGTTGGGTTGGTGAAAAGCTTTTGGGTGACGCCGAATTCGATCAGCTCACCGAGGTACATGAATGCAGTTCGCTGCGAGACGCGCGCGGCCTGCTGCATGTTGTGGGTGACGATCGCGATCGTGAACTCGTTTTTCAGTTCGTCGATCAACTCTTCGATCTTCGCCGTCGAGATCGGATCGAGAGCGGAGCAAGGTTCGTCGAACAGAATGACTTCCGGGCGAATGGCAACGGTGCGCGCGATGCACAAGCGCTGCTGCTGGCCGCCGGAGAGGGAAAGACCGCTGGCGTGCAGCTTGTCCTTCACTTCCTTCCACAGCGCGGCCTTTTCCAGCGCCGACTCGACACGAGCATCAACCTCGGACTTGGGCAGACGCTCATAAAGCCGGAGACCGAAGGCGATGTTTTCGTAGATCGTCATCGGGAACGGAGTCGGCTTCTGAAACACCATGCCGATGCGCGAACGCAGAAGGTTCAGATCCTTCATGTCGAGAATGTTCTCGCCGTCAAACATGATCTTACCCTCGGCGTGCTGGCCGGGATAGAGATCGTACATACGGTTCAGAACGCGCAGCAAAGTAGACTTGCCGCAGCCCGACGGACCGATGAACGCGGTCACCTGCCGCTCATAGAGAGGCATTGTGATGCCTTTCAGGGCGAGCGATGAGCCGTAATAGAATTTAAGGTCTTGAACCGAGATCTTCTCAGTCAGGCCGGCGTCGACGTCTTTTGACATTACGTTCATTTGGGCGTCCTCGAAGAACCTAGGTAACGTGCGGTGATGCTGAGCGTGAGCACCGCGGCGGTGATGATCAGAGCGCCAGTCCAAGCGAGGCGCTGCCAGTCCTCATATGGACTGAGGGCGTATTGGAAGATCACGACCGGCAAGCTCGCCATCGGGGCGTTGAGGTCGGTGCTCCAGAACTGATTGTTGAGTGCGGTAAACAGCAGCGGAGCCGTTTCGCCGGTGACGCGAGCGACCGCCAGCAGGACACCCGTGATCATGCCGGCGCGGGCCGCCTTATAGGCGATCTTGCGGATGACCAGGGACTGCGGCAGGCCGAGCGCCGAGGATGCCTCACGGAGCTGATTGGGCACCAG
This sequence comes from Hyphomicrobium sp., assembly GCF_047600905.1. Taxonomy (GTDB): domain Bacteria; phylum Pseudomonadota; class Alphaproteobacteria; order Rhizobiales; family Hyphomicrobiaceae; genus Hyphomicrobium_B. The sequence continues at coordinate 3,854,314 of NZ_JASGKD010000001.1, forward strand.
AAGCAGCATGTTCTCGGTGGTGCGAACGACTGTCGGGATGACGAGCACGGCGAGAGCGGCGGCGCCGGCGACGGCGGAGAAGTGCCCCATCGGCCGGACGAGAATCTCGTAGATGAACAGGCCGGTCACGATCGACGGGGCGCTCAGCAGAATGTCGTTGATGAAACGGATGACCGACGAGACTTTGCTGTAGCGGCCGTATTCGGCAAGGTAGGTGCCGGCGAGAATTCCGATCGGGGTGCCGACGGCGACGCCGATGATCGTCATCACCAAGCTGCCGGCAATGGCGTTGAGAAGGCCGCCGTCGCTGCCGGGAGGCGGCGTCATCTCGGTAAAGACCTTCAGATTGAGGCCCGAAAAACCCTTGAACAGCAGAGTCGCAAGGATGACGGCGAGAATGGTCAGGCCGAGGGCGGATGCGGTCCAGCAGAGGCCGACCGTTATCGTGCTTCGGATGCGCCGGCGGCGATATTTGGCGAGGTCCAGGGCCATGATTATGCTCCAGCCTTTTTCTCGATGCGCATCAGCATGAGGCGTGCGAGAGCAAGGACGACAAACGTGATGAAGAAGAGGATCAGGCCGAGTGCGATCAGCGACGACGTATAGATATCGCCAACGGCCTCGGTGAATTCGTTGGCGATCGTCGCCGAGATGGTCGTGCCGGGCGCCAGGATCGATTCGGAAATTCGATGCGCGTTGCCGATGACGAACGTCACGGCCATCGTCTCGCCGAGCGCGCGGCCGAGGCCGAGCATGACGCCGCCAATGATGCCGACGCGGGTATAGGGAATGACGACGTTTCTGACGACTTCGCGCGTCGTCCATCCCATTCCGTAGGCAGCTTCCTTCAAGACGGGCGGAACGGTTTCGAAGACGTCGCGGCAAACCGCGGTGATAAAGGGCAGAACCATCATCGCGAGGATGAGGGCGGAGGTCAGGATGCCGATGCCGTAGGGTGGGCCAGCAAAGAGGCCGCTCAAAACAGGGATCGGTTTGAAGAATGCGATCAATTCAGGCTGAACGTAGCGCTGCAAGACCGGAGCGAAGAAGAACAGGCCCCAGATGCCGTAGATGATGCTCGGGATGCCGGCGAGCAGCTCGATGGCGATGCCGATCGGGCGGCGAAGCGCCATTGGGCAAAGCTCGGTCAGGAAGACCGCGATGCCGATCGAGATCGGAACAGCGACGAGCATGGCGATCGCGGATGTGATGACCGTGCCGTAGATCGGGGCAAGCGCGCCGAACTGCTCGGTGACGGGGTTCCAGACCTCGGTGATGAGGAAGTTGAAGCCGAATGTCTTGAATGCCAGCGATCCGCCCATGACGAGCGACACGAAAATTGCGCCGAGCAGGATCAGGACAAAATAAGCGGAAAAATGCGTGAGCTGGCGAAAGAAGGAGTCTGACGTTCGGAGACCTTCAAGGACTTTTCGTCTCGCCGCCGCAGCGGCCAGCGCTTGCGTATTCGCGTCTGTCATGAAGGTCAAATTTGCGCTCCGCACAAGAATAAAAGCACTAGCTTATAGACGAATAATCGGGAGGCGTCCGCAGCGCGTCGCCTCCCGATATCAAGTTGATCAGTTCGACAGGATCGGCTTGTTCTCGCCGTCGACGATCTCCGCCCAGGCCTTCTTGACCATTGCGACGACGCTGTCGGGAAGCGGAACGTAGTCGAGTTCTTCTGCAGCCTTGTCGCCGTTGGCGTAAGCCCAGTCGAAGAACTTCAGCGCCTCTTTAACAGCAGCGGCGTCCGTCGGCTTCTTGTGGATGAGGATGAAGGTCGGGTTGGTGATCGGCCAAGATTCCGCACCTGCCTGGTCCGTCAGGATAACGCCCATGCCGGGAGCCGCAGCCCAATCGGCGCTGGCGGCAGCGGCCTGGAAGGCCGAGATGACCGGAGCGACGGTCTTGCCGTCATGGTTGATCATCTTCGAGTACGTCAGCTTGTTCTGCTTGGCGTAGGCGTATTCGACGTAGCCGATCGCGCCCTTCGTCTGCATCACGTTGTTAGCGACGCCTTCGTTACCCTTGGCGCCGATGCCGACCGGGAACTGAACCGACGTGTTGGAGCCGATCTTCGACTTGAAGTCGGCGCTGACCTTCGAGAGGTAGTTCGTCCAAACGAACGTCGTGCCCGATCCGTCCGAGCGGAAGACGACGGCGATGGCGTCATCGGGAAGCTTCAGGCCGGGGTTGAGCTTGGCAATCGCCGGGTCGTTCCAAGCGGTGATCTCGCCGAGGTAGATCTTGGCGATCGTCGGGCCGTCGAGGACGAGGTCGCCGGGCTTGATGCCGTCGAGGTTGGCGACGGGGACGATGCCGCCCATGACCGTCGGGAACTGGACGAGGCCGTTCTTATCGAGCTCTTCGCCCTTGAGCGGCTTGTCGGAAGCGCCGAACGTGACGGTATTGGCTTCGATCTGCTTGATGCCGCCGCCGGAGCCGATCGACTGATAGTTCAGGCCGACGCCCGTTTCTTTTTTGTAGGTGTCAGCCCACTTTGCGTAGATCGGGTAAGGGAACGTGGCGCCTGCGCCGGAAATGTCGGCTTTGACGGGAGCGGTCGCCGCGGCGGTTGCCGCCAGCGCCGCAAAAAGCGCGAGAAAAGACTGTTTCACTCGTGGTCTCCTTGTTGAACGGGGGCTTGAGGCCTCGCCACTCCATCTGCCGGCCGGGGGCCGGTCCTCACTCTCTAGTCCAGTAACTTCACGCCATTGTGAAGAGTTAATTCGTTGTTTTTTATGCCTTTTTCTTCGTCTGCCGGGTTTCGTCCGGAAGACGAGAAGCGCGTTTCTCAGTTCGGTTCCCCCGGAAATGCTCCCCGCGATATCAATCCGTGAAGGCAGATAAGGCGCTGGCAAAAGTGCCCGGTGCGCTCGTCTGATCGGATCGGACTAGGCGATCCGGCGGAGGGCCGCTGTCATCACACCGTCATCGAGCGCGGGTTGGTTCTAACAATTCTTCACTATGGATTTGTGACAGTTCAATATATTGTTTTAAAACGATTTTTATTTGTACGCCGGCAACGCGACCTTGAATGTGGTGCCTTGGCCGACGACGGACTGGACCGAAAGCTCGCCCTGGTGGCGGTTCAAGACGTGTTTGACGATTGCGAGACCCAAGCCCGTTCCGCCAATGTTGCGGCTGTGCTCGGCGCTGACGCGATAAAAGCGTTCGGTGAGACGTGGCAGATGTTCGGGTGCGATGCCGGGGCCGTTATCCGAAATCGAGACGACGGCGAGTGTCGGAAATCTTTCGCGTCCGCTGGCTTTTTTCGTCAGCGAGATTTTCACATATCCGCCGTCGCGGCCGTATTTGACGGCATTCTCGACCAAGTTGTGAAAAACCTGAAACAGCTCATCGCGATCGCCCATCGCCATCAACGGATCGGAGGCCGGCTCGACATCGATCGCGACCGACCGCTCTTCGGCGAAAGGCTGCAGCGAGCGCAAAACGTCTTCGATCAGATCATTCAGATCGACGCGTCCCGTCGGCTTCAGATTGGCTTTCTCTTCGACGCGACTGAGGAGAAGTAGGTCGTCGATCAAGCGCGTCATGCGTTCGGCTTGATCGGCCATGATGGCGAGAAATCTTTCGCGCGCCTTTTCGTCGTTTCGCGCCGGTCCTTGCAGCGTCTCGATGAAGCCGCGGACGGAGGCGAGCGGTGTTCTGAGTTCGTGACTGGCGTTGGCGATGAAATCGGTGCGCATTTCGAGCAGGCGATGCTGCTCGGACTCGTCATGAATTGTAATCAGCGCTGCAATCGGCGGATGCTCGCCCGTTATGCCGAGGGGGGCGACCGTCGCGATGAGACGCTGACCGGCGCTGCCGCGCGGGACAAGGCGTGCGGTATTCTTCTCGCCGTTTCTCAGCGTGCCGGAAACGGCAGCAATGAGTTCCGGATCGCGGTTGACGTGTTCCAGCGGCACGCCTTGGCGAAGCCGCTCGAAGAGAGCGCGCGCTGCACTATTGTAATTCAAAATGACCGAGGCTTCGTCGAGCACGATGGCTGGATCGGGCATCGCTGCCGCCAGATCCATCCAAGTCAGAGTCTTGTCCGATGCCGAACCGATGCGCGTCATGTCACTCGCTTTTTGATCGAGCGTACCGCGCGACCATGCGAATAACGCGGCACCTGCTGCGAACAATCCGCAAGCGAAGAAAATTCCGTCACGTAGTGGCCCGCTCGCCCATACCGACAGAACGGCGAGCATGAGAACGGCGACAGCGCAAAGCGCCGCTAAGCCTAGGCGAGCATTATCGCGGGTCATGCCCGTTGGAGTAATCCTGATGAGCGCCATAAGCTAGCCTGGAAAACTCAGGTTCGGCGCGCTCCGCGCGTCGCCGGTTTCTTGCCGCTCACCTTGCTGCCCGGATGGCTTTCGCCATTAGGCTCGGTCTCGGTAAATCCGATCGGAGATTTTTCCGCGAGCTCGGCCAGCGTATGCTGATCAAGGACGGAGATGAACGCAGTCAGCGCATCGTCGAACATGGCGTTGATGTTGCCGGGGTCGGTATCGCGCGAACGCGGTGTCTTGCCGCCTTCGACCTGGACGCGCGTGACCTCGATGGCGCGAACGACGTCACCGATGCGGATTGAGGATGCGGGCTTGGCGAGGCGAACGCCGCCGTTCGGTCCTCTGACGGCGGTCAAAAAGCCGGCGTGCGATAGAATATGGACGATCTTGAAGACGTTTTGCTTCGTGACGCCGAGACGATCCGATACGTCGGCCACTTTCACGAGCTGGTCCTTGGCGAGCGCGCAATCGATCAGAATGCGGATCGCGTGGCCGGTCTGCTTCGTCAAGCGCATATTTCAATTACCCGATGCCGCGCGGCCGCGACGGAAAAAATCCCATCCCTGTTTCACAAATCTCGGACTTGGTGGCAAGTGGCCGAACTGACCCGAGTTCACTTGACAGTTCCTTGGGCGGGCTTTCTATACGATCTCGGTAAATAATCGGGCTAGGCTACTCTGCTTGGGCGTTTGCGGATGGCCGGAAAACCATAGCTACGGAGATCCAGAATGTCGAGAAATGCGTTCGCATGGGCCTGCGCAACTCAGCTCGCGCTTACGGTGGCTTTGGGCGCGGCGCCGGCATTGGCTGCTCCGCCCGCCACCAAGGACATCATGAAGACCTACGGCGACATCGCGGAGGCGATGTACTCCGATGCGCTCGCCAAGGCGAAGGATCTGGACAAGTCGATCGATGGGTTCCTGGCGGCGCCGAGCACGGAGACGCTGGCGGCGGCGCGCGATGCGTGGAAGGCCTCGCGGGTTCCCTACATGCAGACCGAAGGATTCCGGTTCGGCAACAAGATCGTCGATGATTGGGAAGGCAACGTGAACTCGTGGCCGCTTGACGAAGGCCTGATCGATTATGTCGACAAGGCGAGCTACGGCGATACGAAGGAAGAAAATCCCCTCTACACCGCGAATATCATCGCCAACAAGAAGATCCGGCTCGGGCCGAAAATTCTCGACGCGACGACGATCGACAAATCGGTGATCTCGAAGCTCAACAGTGCGCTCGATGTCGAGGCGAACGTGGGCACCGGCTATCATGCCATCGAGTTTCTGTTGTGGGGGCAGGATCTGCACGGAACGGGTCCCGGCGCGGGCGAGCGGCCGGCGAGCGACTATGATCTCAAGAATTGCACGCATGAAAACTGCGATCGCCGCCGCGATTACCTCAAGGCCGCTTCGAGCCTGCTCGTCGACGATCTGACCGAGATGGTCGGGGATTGGAAGCCCGACGGGGCCGCGCGCAAGGCGCTCCAAGGCGAAGACGACAGCGCGCAGCTTTCGACCATCCTCACGGGGCTCGGTTCGCTGTCTTACGGCGAGCTTGCCGGCGAGCGCATGAAGCTTGGCGTCCTGCTGCACGATCCGGAAGAAGAACATGATTGCTTCTCGGACAACACGCACAACAGCCACTACTACGACCAGGTCGGGATGATGGAGATCTGGAACGGCAAATATGATGGCGTGACGCCCGTCAGCGGTGCGAGCATCGCCGAGCTTGCCCGTGACAAGGCGCCGGAGGCGGCGAAGCGTGTCGACGACGCGATGGCGGTGACGCTTGAGAAGATCAAAGCAATCAAGGCCAAGGCGGATTCGGGTGAGGAAGCCTACGATCAGATGCTGGCGGCCGGCAATGACGCCGGCAACAAGCTGATCCTTGACGCCGTCGATGCGCTGGTGGCGCAGGCACGCGCCATCGAAGCGGTGGTGGCGGCGCTCAATCTCAAGGTCAAGATCGAAGGATCCGACAGCCTGGATGATCCCAGCAAAGTCGCCAAGGCGAAATAAGTTGAGCCTGATCGGCAGACGCGCGGCCTCCGCCAACGAGATTCCAGCATGCTAACGCGCCGGGATCTCATGGTGGGAGCCGCGGCGTTTACGGGTAGCGCGGCGGCGAGCTTTCTTTCGGCCGGCCGGAAGGTGGAAGCCCGCGAGGTGATCGCGGAGCCGATCGCCCATGGCGTCAAGTCGATCGTTTTCGATCTTGCTGAGCGACCGACGGCGCTGCCGTGCTTCGGCGGCAAAACGCTGCCGCTGTGGACGTTTCAGGCAGGAACTCCAGTTCCCATCGTTCGCGTCAAGCTCGGCGAACGGCTCGATACGCTTTTCAAGAACGATCTGCCGCGTGCAGAAGAGGTCGCGACCATTCACTGGCACGGCCTCAGAATCCAGAACACGCAGGACGGCGTCCCTTACATGACGCAGAAGCCGATCCCGCCGGGGCGCGAAGGCCACTATTCATTCGTGCCGCCGGATACCGGCTCGTTCTTTTTTCATACCCACTGCAATTCGACCGAGCATTTCGGCCGTGGCCTTATCGGTCTGCTCATCGTCGAGGGCGATGAGATCGTGCCGCCGGATGGCGAAGTCGTGCTGATGATGAAGGATTGGCGGATCGGGCCGGATGGCACGTTCCTGCCATTCTCGACCGACGAAGGCGCTGCGAAGGGCGGCACGCCGGGAACGGTTCGCTCGGTCAATGGGGAAACGTCGCCGGTCATCACCGTGCCGTCGTCGGCCAATATCCGCATCCGGTTTTACAATCTCGATCCGATGCGCATTTCCGAGATCGGGTTCGAGGATGCGCAGGCGGCGATCATCGCCACCGACGGCAATGGTCTGCCGCCGATGACCTTCGAATCCTGGCGGCTGGGCACCGCTATGCGCGTTGACATGCTGTTGCGGACCGCGCCGCCCGGCGGGTCGGTGAAGCTCTACGACTACTATTCGAAAGAGCCGTTCGTTCTTGCCGAGTTCAAGTCGGAAGGACCGCCGAAGCGCAACGACACTTTCGATCCGACGCCGCTCAAGGTCATGCCGTTCGCCAAATTCGACGAAGCGAATGCCCAGATCGTACCGTTCGAATTCTCCGCCACGCCGACCGGGCAGGCGGTTGCGGCGATCGGTGCCGGTCCGGGCATCGAGATCGGGCCGCTGTGCCTGGCAAAGCGGACTTTCTGGGCGATCAACAAGCAGGCTTGGCCGGGCCACGACCACCGCGATCTCGGGCCGCCGCTCGCCGTGCTCAAATCAGGGCAGAGCTATATTTTCGAACTCGACAACACGACGCCGCGGTCGCATCCCATTCACATTCACGGGCACACGTTCGAAGTGCTGAACTCTAGCAAGCGAAAGCTTCCGCGCTTCCGATGCGATACGGTTCTGCTTATACCGAACGAGCGCATTCAAGTCGGACTCGTCGCGGGTCTTCCGGGAAAATGGATGTTTCATTGCCACATCCTCGAACATCAGGAAGCCGGCATGATGGGCTATATCGAGGTCGTGTGACCCGGCGATCGGCCATAGCGCTTGCGCTGTCTCTGATCGCGAGCATCAACTCCGAAGCCGCTATTGCCGATCCGCTCGACGCCGCGGTGGGAAAGGCGCTGTTCGACCGGCAATGGATTCCGGCGCCATCATCGACGGACGGGACTGACGGTTTGGGTCCGCTGTTCGTATCGCGATCCTGCACGGGTTGTCACGCGCGAGGCGAGGGTGCGCACGTTATCACGCGCGATGACGGGATCACGGATATCAAGGGCGCGGTCCTGCGCTTCGGCACCGCCGACGGCGCGACCGATCCCTATTACGGTTTAGAGCTGCAGCCGAATGCCGTGCCGGGATTGTTGCCCGAAGGCAGTGTCAGCTATCTGCCCGAACTCCACTATAAACTGAACGGACCGGCGCTTGCGAAAGGTGTGCACGCGGGCGTGCGCCTGGCGCCGCCGTTGTTTGGCAAAGCCGCTTTCGACGACGTTGCGGATGAAGAAATTCTGCGGCGTGCGGACGCAAATGCGCGTGCCGGTGGCGCGATCAAAGGCCGAGCGAACGTGACGCCGCACGGTATCGGCCGCTACGGTTGGAAGGCGGCGCACGTCTCGCTCGAAGAGCAGGTGGCGCACGCCTTTGCATTTGATATCGGCATGTCGAGCCAGGCATTTCCATTGCCCTATGGTGACTGCACGGCGCGCGAGACGGAATGCCTCTCAATGCCGAACGGCGAAAGTCCGCTGTTTCAAGGCCGGGAGCTTTCGGCCGCCATGGTCGGTGTCGTTGCAAGTTATCTCAAAACGCTGAAACCGAGGCCCGCGACCGAGGCTTCGGCGCTGTTTCAGGCGACGGGGTGCGCAGCGTGCCACGCGCCGACGTTAACAACACGAGACGGAAGAAACATTCCGGCCTTCACCGATCTCCTGCTTCACGATATGGGTCCTTCACTCGATGACGGCGTCGGCGAGCCGGGCGTCAAGTCGTTCGAGTGGCGGACGGCGCCGCTCATCAACCACGGTTTGCCGGTTGAGAAGCGGCGCTATTTGCACGATGGCTCGGCGGCGACCGTGGAGGAAGCGGTCGCGAAGCATTGCGGAGAAGCAGAAGACAGCCGCGTTCGTTTCGAAGCTCTGACAGGCGACGACAAAAAGCGTCTGGTCGATTATGTGAATGGACTATGATGGTGGTACTGAGATCAAAGTTAATGGTTCTTGCGTTCCTTGCGCTCTCGGTCAATGCAGTCGCAGCCGATCTTCCGCCGGAGCCCTTGAGCCATGCGGGCATGGTGAAGGCCGCCATCGAACAGTACATCGTCCCGCACATCGACGCCTTGAAAGCGGCAGCCAAGCCTTTGCCGGATGCGGTCGCTGAAGTGTGCAAGACCGGCTCTGCGGAGGCGAAGAGGGCTCTTGAGGATCGTTTCGAGAAAGTCGTCATCGCCTATGCGGGCGTCGATTTTCTGCGCTTCGGCCCGATGCTCGAAAAAGGCCGGCGCGAGCAGATTTCGTTCTGGCCCGATCCGCGCGGCTTCGTTTCGCGCCAGATGCGTCTGCTGCTGCTCAGCAAAGATGAGGGCATCGCCAATCCGGGTGCGATCGGAAAGCAAAGCGCCGCGGTACAGGGACTTCCGGCGCTCGAAGCGCTGATGCACGATAAGGATGTGCCACTCGGGCCGGATGATGCTGCGCACTATCGTTGCATCGTCGCCGGCGCGATCGCCGCCAACATCGTGCGCCTCACGGCCGAAGTCGCGGACGAATGGGAAAAGCCGGACGGTTGGGCCGACAAGATGCTTCATCCCGGTCCGCAAAACGACACATACAAGAATGAGAGCGAGGCGGCGGTCGAGGTGGTGAAAGCCTTGATCGTGGGTCTCGGATTGACGGCGGATCTGCAGGTGAAGCCGCAGATCGACAGCAAGGTCCGCCTGGCGCCGCCTTATGATAAGTCGGGATTGCAGAAAGTGTTCTACGCAACAAGCGTCGCGTCGCTGCATCAATTCTACGACGTCCTCGACCTCGAAAGCTGGCTGCCGCCCGACAGACTCTGGATGAAGGATTGGGTGCTCGGAACGTGGCGCACGATCGAGGCGAGCGACGGCGTTGGCGGCCGTTCGCCGAACGCGAAGCGCGACGATGCTCCGACGCTGCGCGAGGTTTTCGATCGCACCAACGGTCTGCGCAACATGGTGGCCAACAGGCTGTCGGTCTCGGCCCAACTGACGGTAGGATTCAATGAACTCGATGGTGACTGACCGCAGGTCGATGCTGCTCGGCACGCTGGCGTTCGTCGGCTCTGCATCGATGAAAAGTCCATTCGCCGTGGCGGCCGAGAACGAGGTCGCCTACGTGACCGCGGCGCGCCTCGGCAGCGGTTCGTTCGCCGTGCTGCTGCTGCGGGCGGATGGAACGATCGTGCGCGAGGTACCGCTTTCGGCACGCGGCCACGACCTGGCGGTGCACCGCACATCGGGGCGAGTCGTGGTTTTTGCCCGTCGTCCTGGCGTGTTCGCGGTTTCGTTTGAACTTGGAAAGAAGAGCGCGCCGCAAGTCTTCACACCGGGCGAGGGACGGCATTACTTCGGTCACGGCTCGTTTTCGGCGGACGGGCGGCTGCTTTATGCGTCGGAAAACGACATCGCGAGCGGCATGGGCGTGATCGGCGTCTACGATATCGCGCGCAACTTCAAAAAGATCGGCGAGCACTCGACGTTCGGCATGGGGCCGCACGAGATCATGCTGCTTGCAGACGGCAAGACGATCGTTGCGGGCAACGGCGGTCTCGATACGACTCCGGAAGCCGGTCGCGAAAACCTCAACGTCGACTCGATGCAGCCGTCGCTGGCGTTCGTCGATGCGGAGAGCGGCAAACTGCTCGCAAAGCATGAGATGAAGGGTGAATTGCAGTCGCTTTCGATCCGCCACGTTACGCAGGATGCCGCCGGCGTCGTCTGGTTCGGCGGGCAATGGGAAGGCAGCCCGAGCGAGACGCCGCCGCAGATTGTCGGCAGCGCCGGCTTGGACCGCGCAGCGAAGCTGATCGAGCCGCAGGCCAAGGGCGGCAATCTCAAAGGCTATATCGGCGCCATGGCCGTGAGCGAGGACGGGCGGATCATCGCGGCGAGCGCGCCGAAGGCCGGGCATGTGCTCTACGTCGATACGTCGACGGCGACCGTCATTGGCCAGAGTGATCTCAAGGACGTGTGTGGTTTGGCGCCGGAAGGGACGCAGGATTTCGCGGCGTCGTCGGGTTTTGGTGTCATCCGCTACGAGACTGCGCGGGCAAGCACGATCTCGGAGCGCGAGCTTCAAGATGTGGCGTTCGACAATCACTTGCGGCGCATTGCCTGATCGTCGGTGAAAGCCTGGAGATCGTCACGGGTGTCGATGTCGGCGAAGGCGCCTTCGTCATCGCATGGTACGGGCAGCCAGAGTTCTTTGTGCTCGGCGAGCAGAGATTTGCCGCCGCTGTCTCCACGCATCGCCGCTAGGGTAGCGAAGAGATGTTTGGGCCAGATGACCGGATGACCGCGCCGGCCGTTGCTTGCGAGCGGAAAGACGATCGCGGAGCGGTGACTGTCGAACGCGGCAAGCAATTCGTTCGCCAGCCCGGTCGTAATGCCCGGCATGTCGCCGAGCGCGATGAGGGCGCCATCAACATCCCGGCCAATGTTTTCGAGGCCGACGCGTAGTGACGTTGAAAGACCGTCGCGCGCATCAGGGTTTCCGACGATGCGCCAGCGTCCCGCACCCGCTGCTGCTGCGACAGCGCCGTCACGGTCGGCCGTCACCAGTATTGTTTCTCCGACATTTGAAGCGGCGAGTGCCGAGCAGACGCGGCGAACGATCGGGATGCCATCGATTGCGGCGAGAAGTTTATGGCCATCCTCGAAGCGAGACGATTGTCCGGCTGCAAGGATGATGGCGGCGACGGTCACGCGGCAGGTGCCTTGCGGAACGCGGCGATGATCTGGGCGAGGATCGAAGTGGCGATTTCGCCCGGCGTTTCGGCTTCGATATCGAGACCGACCGGGGCGTGGATGCGGGCGATGTCGGCGTCGGTGAAGCCTGCTTTCTTCAAACGATCGACGCGCTTAGCGTGGGTTTTCCGGGAGCCGAGCGAGCCGATATACCGGCACGGCGATTTCAGAGCGATGGTGAGTGCTTCGTCGTCGATCTGATCGACGTGGGTCAGCGTCACGACCGCCGAGAACGGATCGGCGGTGAGTTTCTTGAAGCATTCCTCGGGCCAGCCCATGATGAGCTGCGAAGCCTCAAAGCGTGTCGGGTTGGCGAAGGCCGTGCGCGGATCGATCACCTTCACGTCGTAGCCGGAGGCGCTTGCCATCGTTGCCAGATGCTGGCCGATGTGGGTCGCGCCGACAATGATGATGCGCGGCGGCGGCGTCAGGGCATGGACGAACGTCTCGCCGGATTTGTCGACGCCGCTGTGGGCGCGGCGAATGGCTTCGGCGATGACGGGGTCCGTCGATGTCATGCCGTCGTGAATCTCGCGGGCACCGTCGGCGAGGCGGGTGGTTACAACAATCGGTTTGCGCTTGGCTGCGGCGTCGTCCAATTGCCGGATGAAGGCGAGGCCGGTTTGCGGCTCAAGCTTCGTGACGTGGACGCGGATCTTGCCGCCGCAAGCTAGGCCCGCTCGCCACGCGGTCTCATCTGCGATGCCGAAGCTCAAGGTTTCCGGTTTTCCCGTTTCGATGACGTCGAGCCCCGCGGCAATGACGTCGGCTTCGACGCATCCGCCGGAGACCGATCCTTGAAATTCCTCGATGTCGGCGATCGCCATCTGGCCGCCGGCGCGGACGGGCGCCGAACCCCACGTGTCGATGACGGTGGCGATGGCGACGGGCCGGCCGGCTTCGAGCCACGCCCGTGCTGCCGACCTCGGATCGGTTACCGGGGGGAAGCCCAATTTCGCTGGCGTTTCGGATGTTTGGGTATCGGTCACGGACGTATCTTCAACTCGTTGCCACAGTGTCGCGATTGCGCTTCGGAGGACCGAACGCTAGAAGCCCGAAGATGGCGAGACCCTCGGTCAAGATCAAGGCGAAGGCAAGCGCGAAGGTACGGCGGCTGGCGCACGGTGCGGGCGGCGAGCCATCACGCACGCCCAAAGTCGGCTTCGTGTCGCTGGGCTGCCCGAAAGCGCTGGTCGACAGCGAGCGGATCATTACCAAGCTGCGGTCGGAAGGCTATCAGATCGCGGCGGAGTATTCGGGCGCCGACGTGGTGGTGGTGAATACCTGCGGCTTTCTCGATTCCGCCAAGCAGGAAAGTCTCGATGCCATCGGCGAAGCGATGAACGGCAACGGCCGTGTGATCGTGACCGGGTGCTTCGGCGTCGAAGAGGGGCGCATAAGGGAAGCACATCCCGGCGTTCTGGCAGTGACAGGACCGCATCAATACGAGCAGGTGGTCGAAGCGGTTCACGATGCAGTGCCGCCGCTGCACGACCCCTACGTCGATCTGGTGCCGCCGGAAGGTTTGCGGCTGACGCCGCGCCATTACGCCTATCTGAAGATTTCCGAAGGCTGCAACAATCGCTGCACCTTCTGCATTATCCCATCGCTGCGCGGCGATCTTGCGAGCCGGCCGGCGAACCATGTGATGACGGAAGCGGAGCGGCTCGTCGGCGCGGGCGTGAAAGAACTGCTGGTCATCAGCCAGGATACGAGCGCCTACGGCCTCGATCTCAAGTATGCCGAAAGCGCGTGGAAGGGCGGCCAGCTCAAGGCGCGCTTTCTCGATCTGTCGCGGGCGCTGGGCGATCTCGGTGCGTGGGTCAGGATGCACTACGTCTATCCTTATCCGCACGTCGATGACGTCATTCCGCTGATGGCCGAGGGGAAGATTTTGCCGTACCTCGACATTCCGTTTCAGCATGCCTCTCCGGCGGTGCTGAAAGCGATGCGGCGGCCGGCATCGCAGGAGAAGACGGCAGAGCGCATCCGGCGTTGGCGCGATGTTTGTCCCGACCTCGCAATCCGCTCGACGTTCATCGTCGGCTTTCCGGGCGAGACGGAAGAAGATTTTGAATTGCTGCTCGGCTGGCTGAAGGAAGCCAAGATCAGTCGCGCCGGCTGCTTCAAGTATGAAGCGGTGGACGGAGCGAAGGCGAACGCGATCGACGGCGCTGTGCCGGAAGAGGTGAAGGAGGAACGCTGGCACCGCTTCATGGCCGCCCAGAAAGAGGTTAGCGGCGAGCTTCTTCGCGGCAAGATCGGCTCGACGATCGACATCATCATCGATGAAGTGGACGAAGACGGCGCCATCGGCCGTTCGAAGTGGGATGCTCCCGAGATCGACGGAAACGTTTTTCTCAACGGCGAGCGCGAGGTCAAGCCTGGCGACATCGTACGAGGCAAGGTCATCGAAGGCGACGAATACGACCTCTGGGCCGAGCGGGTGGTTTAAGAGCAATCGCTCCGTCAGGCCGACGAAGGTCGGCACCCAGGCATGCCGATGCATCTCAATTTTCGAGATTTGACTGGATCCCGGCCTGCGCCGGGATGACGAAGTGTATGTTTTTGCGCCCGGGTAAAGCTAAAGCGGGACGGCGCCGGAGTCTTCGGGCTTGGCTTTGTATTCGGGCTCGACGTGGATCACGACTTCGGAGCCTTCCAGGCTGTGCTCGATGGAATTTTCGAGCCTGTCGCAAATGGCATGGGCTTCATCGACCGTCATCGAGCCCGGCACGACGAGATGGAATTCGATGAACAACGCGCGGCCCGCCTGACGGGTGCGAATGTCGTGCGCTTGCAGCGCACCGATGCCGTTGGCTTCGATGGCGCCGCGGATGCGGGCTTCAATCTCGGGGCTCGCGGCCTCATCCATCAGACGGGACATCGATTCAGTCGCGATGCGATATCCCATGGTGAGAATGTTGACCGCGACGACGGCGGCGATCAGCGGATCGAGAATGTGCCATCCGGTCCAGACCGCGAGGGTGAGGCCGATGATGACGCCGACGGAGGTGATGACGTCGGTGACGAGATGATGGCCATCGGCGACGAGCGCGGGAGAGCGCCAGTCGGTCCCGAACTTGATCATTACCCAAGCCCAACCTGCATTGATGGCGGTTGCGGCGCTGTTGATCGTAAGGCCGAGCGTGGAATGCTCAAGCGTGACGCCTCCGACAAGGCCCTGATAGGCCTTGATCATGATAAGGACGGCGGCGACGGCGATCATTGCGCCTTCGAACATTGCGGCTAGAAATTCCGCTTTCGAATGTCCGAACTGGTGATCGGAATCGGGTGGCTTCGCGCTCATCCAGATGGCGAAATAGGCCGTCATGGCCGTGATGACGTTGACGATGCTTTCGAGAGCGTCGGAGAAAAGCGCAACGGAGCCGGAAACGAGATAGGCGATGTATTTGAGCAGCACGACAACCAGAGCCACAGCGATATTTGCCGCTGCAACTTTGACAATTTTGTCGGTGGTCGAGGTCGTGCTGGTAGCCATGTCGGCGACGGGTCCCTGAATAGAGTGCCCTAGTGGCATATTCGGCGGCGCGGCGCTACCGAGCCCCGTGCCCTGAAGGCTGGGGTACCGAAATCAAAGCGGAGCGCTGGCTTATCCACATGACGGTCGGCCAGGCATCTCGCGGGACCAATGCGAATCTGGTGCTCCATTAGTCGCATCGGAAACGGACAGCCCCTGTTCGCGGCAGAACTGCCGGAACGCGGCTTGGAGCGCGCCATGGCAAATTTCACAACCCACATCGCGATCGGCACAGTCGTTTCTGGCGCGCTGGCGACGCTGACGCTCGCTGCCGACGTGGTCGCGCCGCAGAACCTGGTGGCGGTGACGCTCGCTGGAGCGCTGGGATCCGTGCTTCCCGACATCGATCTTAAAGATTCCCGGCCGAGCCGCGCGATGTTCGCGGGTCTTGCCATTTTCGCGTCATTTGCCGTGCTGTTCAACGCGGCGACGGAGTTTTCGATCGCGGAACTCTGGCTGCTCTGGCTCGGTACGCTGCTGTTGGTGCGGTATGGGCTGCATACGATCTTTCACCGGCTTTCCGTCCATCGTGGCATCTGGCACTCGATCCTGGCGGCAGTTTTCTGCTCGGTGGCCACCGCGATCGTCTTTCGCCATCTGCTCGGCAGGCCTGATGGCGTGTCGTGGCTTGCGGCCGCGTTCATGTTCGCGGGCTACATTACGCACCTGACGCTCGATGAGATCTATTCGGTCGACGTCATGGATACGCGGATCAAGTCGTCGTTCGGTACGGCGCTGAAGCTCTTCGATCGGCGGCACGTCTACGCGTCCTTGGGAATGGCGGCGGCCACCGTCGGCGCCATCTTGCTTGCACCGCAGACGACGACGTTCGTAGAGGGATTAAGCTCCCACAGCATGTGGTCGGGATTGCAGCAGCGCCTGCTGCCGACGGACAAGTGGTTCGGTCTCGTCGCGACGCCTCGCTTTGCATTTCATAAGCGGGAAGCCAACGAAGGGATGACGACGGGCTCGATCGTCAACGGCGGTGCTGGTGAAAAATCGCTGGCTGCACCTGCTGCCGGGGCGCCGGCCGCGGAAGCGGGGCAGGCCGGGGAGCCTGCCGCAGTGACGTCATCTCATTCTTCCGAGCGTCCGGCGGAGACGCCGGGCACCGCTACCGGTGGTGCGCAGAGCGGCAGCGCAAGCCCTTGAGGAACGTGGACGTCAGTTCCTTGGCATAGGACTGTGCCGTTGCCGGGGTGATGTAGACGCCCTTTTCGGTGGCGGCGAGCGCGGTAATGCCGTTGAGACCGGCCCATAGCGCACGTGCGGTCATGTCGAGGTTCTCGCGGGGTAGGTCCGGAGCAACTTGGACGAGCGCGCCCTTGGTGAGGTCGATGAGGCTCGTCGTGTAGTCAAAGAAAGGGGCCGGGACTGTTTTGCCCGCCGGGAGGCTATGGGCGAGGAACAGGTTCCACATCCGCCGGTTGACGAGCGCGAAGTCGACGAAGGCATAGGCCAGATCTTCGATGTTCTTTTCGCCGTCGTCGCCCAGCGGGACGCGTTTCAGATGCTCGACAGTGCGGCCCATCAGCTGGACCTGAAGTGTCAGCAGAACATCGTCGAGATTTTCGAAGATGTTATAAAGCGTTCCGGGCGAATAACCAATCATGCGCGCGATTTCGCGAGCAGAAAGGCCTGTAATTCCATTGCGTTCGACAATGGTCTGAGACGCGTCGAGAATAAGCTGTCTCAATTCTTCCGGCGAGTGAACGGATCTCCGTCCCATAGTTTTTTGTCTTCTCCAAACGGTGTTCATTAACTTGTGCAGTTCGACTTTAACTCACGTGTTTAACAGCACAAGGAAATATTGAACTCTGAGTTTGGTATCCCGATGACAATTTCAAGGAAACAAAAACATGTTTTGCTTCCTGTCAGCAGATTGCCATCAGCGGGTAAATCGCTGAGCTGGGCTTAAATTTTTATCGGGACGGGGATTTGAAATGCGGTGCTCAGCGTTCGCTGAACACGTTTTCGTTATTTTTGCGAACGGGCGACAGGAAAGACGTCACTGACAAGCGGCTGTCGAGGGGCTGTCCCACGTATTGCTGTTGTTCAGGCCCGGCAAATACATGACCGAGGGAACGTCACGCGGCGTCATCACCATCGTGTCGGACCAGGTCGAATTGCCGATGATGGCCGGGAGAAGGTTCTTCAACAGCGGCGTAAATTGATATTGAGCTTCGATGAAGACCGCACGGCCGTTGCCCACGAGGACACCTGAATCGACCGTCTTCTGGGTGCCGCATCCCACAGTAGCCTGGGTCGGATACTGATAGGACCACTCGATCTTCGTTTGCGTGGGATCGGTCAGATTTGCCCACACCTGGTAGACGCGCAGCGTCAACGTCGATGTCGAGTATGGCTGCATGACGTGAACGACGGATGCCATGATGCCCGCCATCGTCGCCTTGGCATCGGCGGTCGTGACGGTCGAGGTATCTTTGTCTTCCGGCCAGAGCTGCTTTTCGCGCGTTACGAGATCGCCTACCATCGAGGCTGCCCGCTGGAACCGCTTGTGAACGATCAGGGCGTGCGTGAGTTCGATCGTTCCAAACGTCAGCATCATCAGGAGCGGCGCGAGCAATGCGAACTCGATTGCGGCGACGCCCTTTACATCGTTGCGAAAGGTGCGAAGCCGACCAGCTGCGGCGATCTTGCGAAATATCGTCATCTCAGCTGCTCGCACCGGGATAGGGTTCGGTTCGGAACGCTGTCGATGTCTGCATCATCATCGAGCCGTTCTGCATATTGCCCAAGTGGAGGTAGGGAATTTTGTTTGCAAAATCCCACTGGTAGCAGAGCGTCACGATCACGACGTCGCTGGCGCCGCCAGAATAAGTCGCGATCGGATCCGTACCGGAGGCGTTGTTATGGATCACAGCGTTGTTGGAATCGACGCATTGGTGCGGAGCCAATGTAGGATCAGACCAGTCGCTCCAATGCTGGGCCCAGATCTGCAGCTTGTTGCAATCGACCCACGTGCCGGCGCCGGAACACACCTTCTGCTTGAATTGGTCGACGGTCATATTGTCTGTAATCGCCTCGCCCGTGCGTATGAGGCGGCTGGTCTGGTCCATGCCGTTTTCGAGCGAGTTCGCAACGAAAAAGTATAGCGCGCAGCCAACGAAGCCGAAGATGAACATCAAAAACGGCGTGACGACGAAGGCGAATTCGAGCATCGCTGCGCCTCGGTCGTCGCGACCGAAGCGGCGAAAGCTTGTAAATTTCAATGCCGGCCACCGTCGGGCCGCTATCGCCATGGCCATGGAAAAATGGCTCCGCGCACTCTCACTAAATTATAGGCAGAGTTATAATGGCGACGATTAAGAGCGTATTTATCGAAACGTATTTCTTTATCTATCGGTTGAAAAAGTCTTAAGCGGTGTCCGGATTCGAAAGCGCTATTGGGCGTTGTTGGACGATATGCCCTGGTCCGATGTGCTTGCAGAGAATTTTGTTTTATCGGTGTTGGCAGTCTTTACGTTGTTGAAGAAGTCCTTTTCATCGCCGATGGTCAGCGTCGGTTCGCAGTTCGGCGTGCAGGCATAAGTATAGCGCTGGGTGCCTTTGTGAAGGTTGACGACGCGGCTATCGTCGCGCTCGACCATGACGCGCTGGTCCTGGATGACGTTATGCTCGGAATCCAAGGCGATGATATTGGTGATGCCGAAGGTTTTGCCGGTGACCACCAGAAGGTTGCCATCCTGAAGAGCGACGTCGGCGATCGACGGATTGCCAACGATGATCTCGGACGCGGGCCGCGGCAGCCGCAGCAGTTGCGATTGATCGTATCGGACAATCAGATCGGCGGCCGTTGCGTGCGCAACCGGGAGCGCGAGGGCGATGCCCAGGACAATGGCTCTCATCAATTGGTCGGAGAGTGCTGAGGTCTGAGCGCGCGTCGGCATGTGTCGCAATCCGATTCCGTGGCAATTGTCGGCATTACCTCAGAAAATGGTGAAGGATGTGCAAACGTCCGTTTCAGGACGAAGCAAACGGCCGTTCGTTCGCCGCCTGACTTTGAACAGAGCGAGCCACGGCAATAGATAAAGTTGTCTGTATCGATCGGTGGTTCGGCAAATGCTCGGGCCGACGCCACAAGTCGATTCACCATCTGTGTGCGGATGAATAGGCATGATAAGCGCGCCGGTGGCCCATTGCTATCGATCATTTCTAGAATAGATTTTTAGATTTGAAGTATATCTACCGTATTACTAGACCGCGTCGCGGCATGCTACGCATATTTTTACAATATTAATTATGCTAGTCCCGGCTTTATCGAATTATAAACTACCATATCTGTGTGATTAATGATGGATAATTCCGCTTTAATACATGTTTATGGCGACGTTTCGCCGTTTTACTCGCTTTTAATGTTTGGGGGTTATTGTCCCGGAAGTTCCAACGCGGGCAAAGACCCTACGGGAACGAGGATCGGACAACGACTTGAAGTTTAGTTTGGGAGAGTACGAATGACCATGTTTTCGCGTTTCGTGAAGGACGAGTCCGGTGCAACGGCTATCGAATACGGCCTCATCGCCGCTATCGTCGCCGTCGGCATCATTGCTGCCCTGAAGAACGTCAGCGGCGGCCTGCAGTCGACGTTCAATGCTGTCAATACGCAGCTCAGCGGCGCAACGAAGTAATCACTGTCTCTTTGAGAGGCATGTCGGTTGCGCCCGGGACATCTCGGGCGCAATTTTTTTGTAAGGCGCTTTTCGTCAAAGGAACGGCGCGCTGATTCTCCGGTGGCACCGCCAGTTTTTATGCGTTGCGGATACGTACTTATCCGGGCGCCAGCGGTGGGTGCGGTTCGGGCAAATTGGGTGGTGCTGCGATGAAACTGGAAAAACTTCGGGACTTCCTCGGTGATGAGAGCGGTGCAACGTCGATCGAATATGCGTTGATCGCCGGTATCGTCAGCATTTGCATCGTTGCCAGCCTGACTCATATCTCGGGCTCTATCCAGGGCACTTTCAATAGTGTCGGGACCACGCTCACAACCGCCGTTAAATGAGGACGCTGCCAACGCGCCGGCGTTAGGCGGGTTTTTACCTCGTTGATGCAAATTTTCGCTGACTGTTGCGCGGCGGTGGGTTGCGGCTGATGACTTCGATTGCGTCATACGTGTTGTTGGTTTTTCCGGTGGCGATGGCCTTTGCGGCCGCCAACGACCTTTTCACAATGAAAATTCCCAATCGCATACCGCTGGCGCTGCTGGCGGGATTTGCAGTCGTGGCGCTGCTTTCCCGGATGCCGCTCGAGGTCTTCGGCACGAATATAGCGATCGGCATCGCTGTTCTCGCCGTTACATTCGCGCTTTTTGCCTTCAATCTTCTCGGAGGCGGGGATGCCAAGCTGGTCGCGGCCGGCGCGCTGTGGATCGGCGCCGAACACATCTTTGATTATCTGGTGCTGATAACGATTTTCGGGGGCTTGCTGTCGGTTGCCATTCTTGCCTATCGCAAATGGGTGCCCGCGGCCGTCGTGGCTACGCCGCATTGGGCCAACAGACTGCATACAGAAAAGGGGCCTATTCCCTACGGAATCGCGATTGCGGCGGCGGGGCTCGCGGTTTTTCCGTCGACGTCGCTTTTTCTTTCCCTGGTATCCTGAGAACTTTTTGCGCTCGAAAGCGGTGCTTCGAAGAGGCCTGCTCAGGACCGTTTCGTTTACGTTTCGATAACGGTCTCTACAACGTTTTCCCGCCACCGATCCAAACCGTAACGATAATTAACCTCAAATTGACGTTTGGGCGGCATCGTCCGTGCTGAGGAATCGCGTTTGCGTCTTAAGCGGACTTGAGGGGCTGATGAAGCGGGCTCAGCTAATCGGATTTTCTGTGGCACTCGTTGCCGCGGGACTGGCCTATTATGTGGCAGGCGCGCTGTTGCAGCCGCCGGCGCCGATTACCGTCGAGAAGCAGATCGACAGCACCGAGGTGCTGGTCGCGGGAACGAACATTCCTGTCGGAGACATCGTCAACGAAGGAAGCTTTCGTTGGATCGTCTGGCCCGTGAGCGCGGTGACGCCCGATTACATCACCAAATCGTCCAGCGGCTCGGAGATGCTGAAGCAGCTGGCCGGCTCAGTCGCCCGCTTCCCGATGCTTTCGGGCGAACCCATCACAAAGCAGAAACTGATCAAGCCGGGTGACGGCGGCGTTCTCGCAGCCGTGCTGCCGCAGGGAATGCGCGCGATATCGACGAAGATCCGCGCCGAAACGGCGGCGGGTGCGCTGATCCTCCCGAACGATCATGTCGACGTCATTCTGATCCGCAGATTGCGTGATCGCAACGGCGAGGAACAGAACGTCTCCGACACGCTGTTCCGCAACGTTCGCGTCCTGGCGATCGGCCAGCAGATCGAAACCAAGGAGGGCAAGAAATCGGCAGATACCTCGGCATCCACCGCGACGTTGGAATTGACGCCGCGCCAGGCCGAGATGATGGCACTTGCCAACGTGATGGGGGACATCACCCTTACTTTGCGCAGCGTGGCCGATTTGAACACCGATTCCGGACGCAACGGAATTAGCCTGAACAAGCCGAAAGAGAATTCCGTTCGTCTCGTGCGTTATGGGGCAAAGTCGCGTGTGTATGGCGTGAACTGAGTAATCAAAAAGTCAGTGGTCGTCATAAGGTCTTTAAACTCATGCGCACCGTTTCAGATATTTCTTGGCGCGCCGTAGTGCGCGCCGTCGCGCTGCTTGTCGGCGTGGCGCTGACACTTTCGAGCGTCTATGCCGCTTCGCCGCAGGTGCGTCGCGCAGTCGATCAGGTGTATGGCGACGACTCCGACCCGGGCGACCATCAGTCTTTCATCCGCATCCAGGACACCGGCGGCCCGATCAAAAAGAGCATCAAGATCGGCATGGGCAAATCGGTGCTGCTCGAATTTCCGCGCGATGTGCGTGACGTGATGGTTTCCAACCCCAAAGTCATCGATGCGGTCGTTCTGAGCTCGAACCGGGTGTTCCTGCTCGCGCAAGACATGGGCGAAGCCAACGCCTTCTTCTTCGACACGTCGGGCAATCAGTTCGCCACGGTCGAACTTTACGTCGAGCGCGAAACGGCGGGATTGGAAGCGCTTCTCAACCGCATCATCACGGGTTCGTCGATCAAGGTCGAGATGCTCAATCAGACGGTGATCCTGACGGGAACCGTCAAGAGCCCGATCGATTCAACCCGCGCCGGCGATATCTCGCGGCAGTTCATTTCTCAACAACTTTCGACCTATTCGATTAGCGTCAAAGAAGGTGTCGCTCTCGGACAGAGTCAGACCAATCAGGTCAAAGATCCTGTGATCAACATGCTGTCGGTCGAGGCCGAAGAGCAGGTGATGCTCAAGGTCACGGTCGCGGAAGTCAATCGCACGCTCCTGAAGCAGATGGGCGTCAACGTCGGCGCCATGGTGCAGTCGGGTAACTTCGCGACGCAGCTTTTGACGGAGAACTCGTTTCCGATCACCGTGGCGCAGGGACTCGGCGCGCTGCCCTCAATCGGTATAGGAACGTCGGCGTCGACGGGTTGCACGGTCGGTGCGCTTTGCACGGTCAACTCGGGCGCCGACGGTACGTTCCAGAATAGCGGCGTCACCTCTCAGTTCGGCAGCGGCAGCAATCGCGTGCAGACCGCCATCCGTGCGCTCGAGCGCGATGGTTTGATCCGTACGCTCGCCGAGCCCAACCTGACGGCGATTTCCGGTGAGCCTGCGGAGTTTCTGGCGGGCGGCGAGGTTCCTTATGTGACGGGCGTCGACACGCAGACCGGCGTCAGCTCCGTCGCCTTCAAGAAATTTGGTGTGCAGCTGTCCTTCACGCCGGTGGTTCTTTCAGAGGGCCGCATCAGCTTGAAGATCGATACCAGCGTCAGCGACATTGCGAGCTTCATCGCCAACAATCCGGTGTTCGATACGCGGCAGGCGAAAACAGTCGTCGAGCTGCCGTCGGGCGGATCGCTGGCACTTGCGGGCTTGCTCAGCACCAAGACGCAGCAGAACATCGACGGGCTTCCTGGCGCGAAGGACATTCCGATCCTCGGCACGCTGTTCCGCAGCCGCGATTTCCAGAACCAGGAATCGGAGCTGGTCGTGATCGTGACGCCGTACGTCGTGCAGCCGACGTCACGTCAGCAACTGGCAACGCCCGCCGACGGACTAGCGCCGGCTACCGATCTCAAGGCGGATTTTCTCGGTCATCTGAACCGGATCTACGGCAAGGGCGAAGCGATGCCTTCCGGCGGTCTCAAGGGTGACTACGGCTTCATTGTCGAATAATCGGGGCAAGACGCGTCATGCAGATGAACAGCACGAATGCCGACGGTCCTCGGACTCATAGGACAGCTCTCGCGAAGGCCGTCGCGATCGCCCTGCTTTCGATTGTGAGCGGCGGATGCAAGTCCGATCCGACGGGGCCGCAGGTCGCGGGCTGGACGCTCGTCGATCCGGAGCAGCGCCATCCGATCCTGGTTTCGCAGCAGCCGGCGACGCTCAACCTGCGGATTTCACCCAACTCCGACGGGCTGACGCCCTCTCAGCGGGCGCGCGTGCTTGAATTCGCAAGCCGCAGCAACGCTTCGGATGCTGGCAACAGCCGAATCGTGATTTCGGCGCCGAGCGGATCGGCAAACGAAGGGTCCTCGATGCAGGCCGCCGACGAAGCGCGCAAGCTTCTGTTGAGCACCGGCTATTCCGAGACGACGCTTGCGGTCGAGGCCTATCAGGCTTCCGGTCGCGACGCTCCGTTGCGTCTCTCCTACATGCGCTATGTGGCCGAGGCGCCCAACTGCGGGCAGGACTGGTCGGAAAATCTCGCCCGGACGTATCAGAATACGCCTTATCCGAATTTCGGCTGTGCCGGCCAACGCAACTTGGCGGTGCAGGTCGCCAATCCAGCCGATCTCCTCGGTCCGCGGACGATGACGCCACGTGATGCCAACCGCCGCGACGACATGTACAAAAAATACGTGAATGGTGAGCCGTTGGGAGCGACTAGCGAGACCCAGACGATCAAGAATGTTGTCGACAGCCAGTGATCCTTCGGAGACGTCATGTCGAAACTTGCCCAAACCCATGCTGCCGAAGAGCCGATGTTCGAGTCCGAGCAGGCTCAGAATGCGCATCCGAGCGATCGCGCACGGCCCATTCCGCGCATCTCGATCCAGGCTTTTTGCGACGATCAGAACGTCGCTGACGCGCTTCATCACGCCGCCCAGGATCGCCGGCTGGCCAAAGCTCACGTCAGCATTCATATGGGCGGAATCGCGGCCGCAATCGCGCACTATCTCGAAAGCCCGACGCCCAATCTGATCATCGTTGACAGCGCCAACAAAGGTCCGCAGTTGCTCGCCGATCTCGATCAGCTGGCGGAAAGCTGCGATCCGGGCACGAAGGTCATCGTGATCGGCCGACAGAACGACGTCATGCTCTACCGCGAACTCCTGAAGCGTGGCGTCGGCGAATATCTCGTTGCGCCGACCGACGCCCTGGAGCTGATGGAAAGCATCTCCAACCTTTACAACAATCCCGAGACCGATCCCGTCGGGCATGTCTACGCGTTCGTCGGCGCCAAGGGCGGCGTCGGGTCATCGACGGTCTGCCACAACGTGGCCTGGACGATGTCGGAGCTGCTGCAAACGAACGTCACGATTGCCGACATGGATCTGGCGTTCGGCACCACGGGGCTCGATTTTAACCAAGACCCGGTGCAAGGCATCGTCGAGGCTCTGTCGGCGCCGGAACGGCTCGACGATCAGCTGCTTGACCGGTTGCTGACCAAATGCTCCGAGCGGCTGTCGATTTTCGCGGCGCCCGTGGTCCTGGATCGCGATTTCGATTTCTCGGCGGATGCCTGCGAAAGCGTGATCGACGTGGCGCGCCAGAACGTGCCGTTCGTCGCGATCGATCTGCCGCACAGCTGGTCGCAATGGACGAAGCGGCTTCTGCTGCAGGCCGACGAAATCGTCATTACCGCCGTTCCGGATCTCGCCAACCTCCGAAACGCGAAGAATATCATCGATCTCTTGAAGACCTCGCGGAAGAACGATCAACGGCCGCATCTGGTGCTCAACATGGCTAACGTGCCGAAGCGCCAGGAAATCAGCGTCCGCGAATTCGAGCAGGCGCTCGACTCGAAGGTTCTGGCGGTCATCGATTTCGACAGCGAGACGTTCAGCCAGGCCGCGAACCACGGTCAGATGCTGGAAGAGCTTAACGCCAAGGCCAAAGGCGTCGAGAAGTTTCACGAAATCGCGATGAAGCTAACGCGGCGTAAAGAATCCAAGACCGAAAAACAGAATTCGGCGCTCTCGGCCCTGGCGCCGATCCTGGAGAAGCTCAAGCTCAAGCGTTGAGGATATTAGTCGATGTTCGGAAGGCGCTCGAACGAGCCACAGACAGACAAACGCGCTGCGCCGCGTCCTGCCGAACCGACGCCGGCTCCTGCCGCAGCGGAAGGTCGTGCCCCCGCGGCACCGCGAGCGGCAGCGCCTCCGCCAACACCAGCTCCGAAGAAGTCTGAACCCGCTCCGGAACCGCAGCGGCGGCATTCGGAGGAATATTATGACGTCAAGACGACGGTCTTCAACGCGCTGATCGACACCATCGACCTGACGCAGCTCTCGAAGCTCGATAGCATCACGGCGCGTGAAGAAATCCGCGACATCGTCAGCGAAATCATTCAAATCAAGAACGTCGTTATGTCGATCTCCGAGCAGGAAGAACTGCTCGAGGACATCTGTAACGACGTGCTGGGATACGGTCCGC
This sequence comes from Hyphomicrobium sp., assembly GCF_047600905.1. GTDB lineage: Bacteria > Pseudomonadota > Alphaproteobacteria > Rhizobiales > Hyphomicrobiaceae > Hyphomicrobium_B. Next base: position 3,880,396 of record NZ_JASGKD010000001.1, read on the forward strand.
TGGAACCGTTGCTGGCGCGCGACGACATCGCCGACATCATGGTCAATGGTGCCGCCACAACGTTCATCGAAGTCGGGGGCAAGGTTCAAAAGACCAACGTCCGTTTCGCCGACAATCAGCAGCTGATGAACATCTGCCAGCGGATCGTCAGCCAGGTCGGCCGCCGCGTCGATGAATCGAGTCCGATCTGCGACGCTCGCTTGCCGGACGGGTCGCGCGTCAACGTCATCGCGCCGCCGCTGGCGATTGACGGGCCGGCGCTCACCATTCGAAAATTCAAAAAGGACCGCCTGCGGCTCGAGCAGCTCGTTCAATTCGGATCGATCACGCAGCAGGCGAAGACGATCCTCGAGATCATCGGCCGGGTCCGCTGCAACGCGATCATCTCGGGTGGCACGGGTTCCGGCAAGACGACGTTGCTCAACTGCCTGACTGGTTCGATCGATCACGATGAACGCATCATCACATGCGAAGACTCGGCCGAACTTCAGCTTCAGCAGCCGCATGTCGTCCGGCTTGAAACGCGGCCGCCCAACCTTGAAGGCGAAGGCGAGATCAGAATGCGCGATCTCATCAAGAACTGCCTTCGTATGCGGCCCGAGCGGATCATCGTCGGCGAAGTGCGCGGACCTGAAGCCTTCGATCTGCTTCAGGCCATGAATACCGGTCACGACGGGTCGATGGGAACGCTGCACGCCAATAGCCCGCGTGAAGCCTTGAGCCGTCTTGAATCGATGATCATGCAGGGCGGCTATGCGCTGCCGATCAAGACCATTCGCGAAATGGTGTGCGGATCGGTCGATGTCATCATCCAGGCCTCCCGTCTACGAGACGGTTCGCGCAAGATCACGCACATCACCGAAGTGCTCGGGATGGAAGAAGAGACGATCACCCTGCAAAATCTGATCGTCTATGAAATTACCGGTGAGGATGCGCACGGAAAGATTGTCGGGCGGCATCGTTCGACCGGCATCGTCCGGCCGCGTTTCTGGGAGCGCGCAGAGTATTATAATGAGACGGAACGCCTTGCCAACGCGCTGGTGCAATCGGAAGTGATGGACGACGTCGGCAATCCGCTGGGAGATCACAATGGCTGATCTCAATCTTCCGACGTTCGTCGCGCCGCTGCTAGCGGCTCTGGCGTTCGCCGGTGTGGTGTTCGCGCTTATCTATCCGTATTTCGCAGACGACCGAAAAGAGAAGCGGCTCGAAAGCGTAACCGTCGGGCGAACGGCGCGGAAAGGGTCGGCCGTCGCGGAAATTCAGAGCAGCCGAAAGAAGTCGGTCGCCGAAACGCTCAAGGAAATCGAGGTCCGAGAGAAGGCGAAAAAGAAAATCACGATGAGCCTTCGGCTGCTTCGCGCCGGCTCAAAGAGAAAGCCGCGGGACTTTTACGTCATGAGCGGGTTGCTCGGTGTTTTGATGGCGGCGACCGCGATGTTCATCCTGAACCTACCGCCGGCGGCCGCCGTCGTCGCGGCGTTCGTTGGCGGTTTCGGACTCCCGCGCTGGATCCTCAACAAGATGACCGTCCGGCGGCAAAACAAGTTTCTGTCGCAGCTCGCGAATGCCATCGACGTTATTGTTCGCGGTATCAAGTCGGGCCTGCCGCTCAACGAATGCTTGCAGGTCATCGCTCGGGAAAGTCCCGATCCGCTCGGCAGCGAATTCATGGAACTTGTCGAGCAGCAGAAGCTTGGCGTTTCGCTGGCGGACGGACTTGATCGCATGTGCGACAGGCTGCCGTTGCCCGAAGTGCGCTTTCTGACGATCGTCATCGGTATTCAGCAGCAGGCGGGCGGCAACCTGTCGGAAGCGCTGTCGAATCTTGCGGGCGTGCTGCGTGAGCGGCAGGCGCTGGCGCTGAAGGTCAAGGCGCTGTCGGCGGAAGCGAAAGCATCGGCTCTCGTTCTTGCGTCGTTGCCGCCGGGCGTCATGATGATGGTCTATCTCTCGACGCCCGAATACATCCTTCCGCTTTTCACCACGACGATGGGGCATTTCATGGTTGCTTTCGGTGCGGTGTGGATGCTGACGGGCGTTCTCATCATGCGGAAGATGATCAATTTCAAGTTCTAGGATTTTTCTCGTTCAGGCGGTTACGGCAGCACTCGGATGACGATATTCATCGATACCATCATGAATCCGCAGTTCATGGCGACAGCGCTCGCTGCGATCTGCGTTTTTGCGACGGTTCTGACCGTCGCGCTGCCGATGCTGCAACGCGACCAGATGAACCGGCGCATGCGCGAGATGGCGATCGAACGCAGCAAGATGCGGTCGGCTCGACTTCAGGAAATGACGACGAAAGAGCGTCAGCAACCGACTGGGAGCCGCCTGCGCCAGACGCCCAAAGGCTTCATGCAACGGGTCGTCGACAAGCTCAATCTACGCGACCGGTTCGACAACGAAGAGCTGCGCGAAAACCTCAAACGGGCCGGTCTGCGCGGACAGGCCAACATCGTCGCCTTCCTGTTCTTCCGCGTCGCGGCGCCGATCATCATCTTCTTCTTCGCGCTGTTCTATCTGTTCTTCCTTTACGACAGCGGCTATCCGCCATTGGTCAACGTCGGCATTGCGTTCGCCGCCGGATTCCTCGGTTTCTATGTGCCGAACATGTTCATCTCCAACCGCGTGCAGAAGCGGCAGATGGCGATCAAGCAGGCTTGGCCGGATGCGCTCGACATGCTGTTGATCTGTGTGCAATCGGGCATGTCGGTCGAAGCCGGGTTTGCGAAAGTCGGCAAGGAGATCGTCGGGCAGTCGATCGAACTCGCCGAGGAAATGTCGCTGACCACGGCCGAGCTTTCCTATCTGCAGGATCGCAGGCAGGCTTATGACAATCTTGCGAAGCGAACCGGCCTGCCGGGCGTCAAGGCGGTGACGACGGCGCTGGCGCAGGCCGAGCGCTACGGTACGCCGGTCGGAACGGCGCTTCGTACGATGGCGAAGGAAAATCGCGAGATCCGGCAATCAGAAGCGGAACGTAAAGCCGCGGCCCTGCCGCCGAAGCTTACGGTGCCGATGATCGTGTTCTTCCTGCCGGTGCTTTTCGTCGTCATTCTCGGCCCCGCCGTCATCAGTTACCTGGACCTCAAGAAATAAGGTCCAAGCGCCGGAGAGGGATTTGCTTGGTGTTGCGTCGGCCCCGGCTTTTACTGGCCGGGGCCTTTTGCTGTCCGGCTGATGCACATCAAAATATGGGAGAGGGGGGTTATTCGGTCGCGAGAAGCGACTTGATCTGTGCGACCGCGGCGGCGACGCGGAGAGCCAGCAATTCGCCCCCGAGCTTCGCGTTGGCGGCTCGCGGGTCGGCGGTCGCTCCGTTCTGCCCCATTCCGAAGGTCATCGACCGGTAGCGGCTGAGATCGACGCCATCGGGATTGACGGACATCATCTCGGAGGTATCGATGATACTAGCGTGCTGGCCGATCTGAGCGGACGTCAAACCCTGCTTCATCAGTCTGGCGATCTGCGCGCGGTCGTCGTAATAGCCGTCGATCTGGGCGACGCGTACGCCGTCCTTCACCCATTCGGCGGAAAGCTTTTTCGCAACGTCAGCTTGCGCCGGTTGGCTCTGGCCATGATCGCCGATGAAGCAGATCGTCTTGAAGCCGGAAGCCTTCAGGCTTCGTGCGATGCCTTCCAATACATTGGCGAAAACGGGCTCCGGAAGGCCGATGGTGCCGGGGAACTGCATGTGTCCAGTCGGCGGGTCGTAATTGCCTTCGGGCACGAACGCCAGGACGGGAGCGACAAGAATGTGACCGACATCCTTGGCAATCTCGGAGGCGGCGCGGCGCACGATATAGTCGTGCTTGCCGATGATCATATGCGGTCCGTTCTGCTCGAGACCGCCGGTCGGAACGATAACGGTCGTATAGCCCGCGGCAATGGCGTTGTGGACATCGACCCACGTCATGTTCTCGATTTCGACGCCTTCGGGAAGCGGCGCCGGCATCAACTGGGTCGGAATGACGACGGCGAGGATGGCGACGGCGAGGATGCGCAGTCCGGCCCGCATGTGCTGGTGTGCGAACGCGACGATGCCTTGGCCGTGCAGCATCTTTTTACTCGGCAGGCTCGATGGACGGCGCGGCGTTGCCCTTCGGGCGGAACGGATAGAGGAGCTGTTTGAAGTAGCCCTCCGGCAGGTGGGGGTCGTCGCAGCCGAAGTCCTGCGGAATTTTGCCTTCGGGCATGTAGAAGGTTCCGAAGATATAATCCCAGAACGAGAACGTCGGCGCGAAGTTCGAGTTGCCGCCTTCGTCGGGCAGCGTGTGATGCCAGCGATGGAAGACGGGCGTGGCGATCACGTACTTCAGCGGGCCGAGCGTCCAGTTGAGGTTCGAGTGGACCCAGGCGGCCGTAATGATGTCGAACGGCAGCAGAAAGGCCATGACTGCCGGCGAGATGCCGAGCGTCAGCATGATGATCGAGACCAGCGCCGGCTGCATGATGACGTTGATCGGATGCGAGCGATAGGCCGACATCCAATCCAGATCTTCCGACGAATGATGGACGGCGTGGTAACGCCACAGTGTGTTGCCGTGGAAAATGCGATGAAGCCAGTAGAGGAACAAATCAGCGACGAGGAGCTGAACGATGACCTGGCCCCAGAACGGCAGCACGTGCAGCGGGCCTCCGCCGTTGCGGAAGAAGGCAGCGACCTCGTCTTGCGTCATGACGGTGCTGGATAACAGCGCGTAGGCCAGAACGAGCGCCGGCAGCTTGAAGTAGGGCGCGGCGATGCCATGAATGAGGGCGTAGGCGATGTCGGTCGCGAGCCCACGGCTGCGCCACCAGACCTTGTTCGGATCTGAAGCGTGGCTCTTGAAGATCGACATAACAGCGAACAGACAGGCCAATCCGAAGATGATCGGCAGTTGCTCCTTGTAGATCTCGAAGATCTTCTGCAGCAGCAGCGAAATATTATCTAGCAGCATGGCACGCTCGGAAGGATCGCCAACGTGCATCTCTACACGCAGGACGGTTAACAATCCGTCGTATGGCGCTCGCTCAGTGTGCGAGCGAGCCGGTCGTGCCTGTCGATGTCTGCCACGTCCCCTGGCTGACGGGCAGCGGGGCTGCGTCGGCGGATGCGCGCTGGACTTCGATGCGCGGCTGCGGCGAAGCCGTTACCGAAGTGTTGCTGGCGAAGCTCTTGGCGTCCGGCATGGCGGTGGTCGGCTCGAGCCGTACCATCTGTTTCAGGTAATTGGCGTTGTCGGACGCGGCGTCGGAGTTGAGGACAGCGGACGCAACCGCCTTCGATTCATCGTATCGGCCCTGCAGACCCAAAACGAGTGCGAGGTTTTCGCGAACCTTGGGCGCAGCGCCCGGAGCCGCAACGGCCTGGCGCAGGATGCCCTCGGCCTTTTGCGGGTCGCCGGTCATGGCATAAGCCATGGCGAGATTGTTCATCACCGACGGGTTGTCCGGCGAGAGCGCCAATGCGCGCTGATAATAGGGGATGGCGTCAGGGTATTTGCCCTGCTTCGCCATGACCGTGCCGCGCGCGGAGATCACGCGCCAATCGGGTTTGGTCGGATCGTCGGCGACCGTCAGCATCTGGTTGGCGACGCCGACCTGGTCCATCTCGAGGGCCAACCGGCCGTATTCTCCGGCAAGCTCGGGATCGTTGCCGTGAACGATCGCCGCCTGCTGCAATACGGAGAGAGCTTTTTCCTTCTCTCCGAGGGCCTTCAGGTCTTTTGCGTAATTGATGGCGGGGCGGAGTTCTGAGGGGTTTTTCGCGTACTGCTGACCCCAGTAAATTGTGGCCTTGCGAAGCTCGCTTTCTGGGCTCGACGGCGTCGTGTTTCCGGTCGTCGTGTCGCTGGGCTTCATCGCGATGCTCGGGAGCATCGCGGTCGTCGCGGAGCACGCTCCGAGAACCAGGGTCGCCATCATCGATGCGGCGGTTCCGAGGTGCCGAAGGCACGGCGAAGTTTGCGAGCGAAAGCGCCCAGAACGCGTCATGACGATCTCCGTAAGGGTGATTCGCGGACAACGCGGCGAATCGGGATGAGACCGTCAGTTTCTGGGTCATCCGTCAACAAACGCTTAAGTTTTGCCGGAGAGCTGTGGTAGCTGGAGACGCCGATGCCGCACTCATGGAAGGCCGGTTGCAGCCGGGGCGCGACCCTGCTCAGTAGATACAACAAAGACGAGAGATCGAGACACGAATGGTCGAGACAACAGCCTGGTCCGCAGCGGAAACTTTTGCGCTCGGCGCGTCCGAGGCGAGCGATATTCCCATTCTATTCATGGGATCGAACAAGCCGGACGATGCCGCCAAGCTCGATGCCGCGCAGCAGTCGTGGCTCGCCGCGCAGAGCTTCTCCGGGACCGCCAAGCGCAGCGTTCTCATTCCTGATAGCAAAGGCAAGCTGGCGTCGGTCGCGTTCGGCGTCGGCAGCGGGCAGCAGGGCGAGCCGAGCGGTCCGTCGGAGTTGTTGACGGGATTGCTCAGTTCGTCGCTGCCAGCGGGCACGTACAGGATCGCGTCGGAGCTTCAACACACGGACCTTGCGGCAATCGCTTGGGCGCTCGGCGGCTATACGTTCTCGCGCTATCGCCACAAGGAGGGGGGCGCAGCACGCGCGAAGCTCCGCCTCGCCGATGAGGGCGGGAAGCGCATTGTCAACACCGCGGAAGCCATCTGGTTCGGCCGCGATCTCATCAATACGCCGGCGTCCGACATGGCGCCTGCCGATCTCGAAGCGGCCGCGCAGCTGCTGGCGGAGCGGCACGGCGCGGAGATTTCGGTCGTCGTCGGTGATGACCTGCTCGCGAAAAACTTTCCGCTCATTCACGCGGTAGGGCGGGCTAGTCCGCGAAAGCCGCGTCTCATCGACATGACGTGGGGACCAGCCAGCGGACGAAAGATCACGCTCGTCGGCAAGGGCATCAGCTTCGATACCGGCGGCCTCGATATCAAGCCGGCGAGCGCGATGCTGCTGATGAAAAAGGATATGGGCGGCGCGGCGACGGCGCTTACGCTCGCGCATATGATCATGGGGCAGGGCCTCAACTGCCGGCTCCGGGTTTTAATCCCGACGGCGGAAAATTCGGTCGGGGGGGATGCCTTTCGCCCAGGTGACATTCTGTCGAGCCGGCTTGGCCTTAGCGTCGAAATCGGCAATACGGACGCGGAAGGACGGCTGGTGCTGGCGGACGCCCTGGCGCTGGCTGACGCCGACGAGCCGGACAGCATCTTCGTTTTTGCAACGCTGACGGGGGCCGCGCGCTCGGCCCTCGGCCCTGATCTACCGGCATTTTTTACCGATAACGATGATCTGGCGCGGAGTTTGCCGCCGCTTGCGGCTTCAATCGGGGACCCGCTGTGGCAATTGCCGCTTTGGGAGGGTTATCGCCGTCATCTCGACAGCGACATCGCCGACATGAACAATGTCTGGGAATCGCCATTTGCCGGTGCGATTACTGCGGCATTATTTTTGAAACGGTTCGTCAGCAAGGCGCGCCGTTTCGCGCACTTCGATCTCTATGGCTGGCGCCAGGCCGCCCGGCCGCTCGGACCGAAGGGCGGTGAGCCGCAAACGGCGCGTGCCGTGATGGAACAGTTGAGGCGAGAGTTGACGTCGTGACTGCTGGGGTATCGCAACGGCCGACCGGCGCACTCGATCCGAGGCGAAATCCGTTTCGTCTCGATCTGGCGGCGACGTCGCTCGAAGGTGTGGTGCGGGCCGAGCGCTACGTGCCGGGCGAGCCGGGGTTCATCATCCGGGCGACGGTGCCGCTGCGGAAGCTTCCCGATCCGTCGCGAGGCTTCGAAACGGAAGCCTTGTTCGGCGAAAGCGTTACGGTCTTCGAAGATGCGAACGGCTGGAGTTGGGTTCAGCTCGGGCGCGACGGCTATGTCGGTTATGTGCCGTCGGATGCGATCCGGGCGGGGGTGATCGACGCCACGCACCACGTTCATACGCTCGGAACGTTTCTCTACAGCTTGCCTGACATCAAATCGCCGCCGATCATGCATCTGCCACTCAACGCGCAGCTTGCGGTTCGTCGCGGGGACGAGCGGTTTCTCGAACTGGCGAGCGGCGGCTTCGTCTATACGCGTCACATCGCGCCGCTCGATCGGCGTGCCCGCGATTTCGTCGAGATCGCCGAACGCTTTATCGGCACGCCGTATCTTTGGGGCGGTTGCACGCGTATCGGCATCGACTGCTCGGGTCTCGTGCAGACGTCGCTGAATGCGGCGGGCGTTGCCGCCCCGCGCGACACCGACATGCAGCAGGCCGAACTCGGCGACAACGTTCTGATCGCGGACGATCTCGAGGGCCTGCGACGGGGCGATCTGGTGTTTTGGAAGGGGCATGTCGGCATCATGATCGACGGGGTCATGATGGTGCACGCCAACGGCAGCCACATGCTCGTTGCGGTCGAGACCCTGCCTGAGGCGGTCCAACGGATCGCCAAGTCCGGCAGCCAGATTTCGGCGATCAAGCGCCTTCCAGGCTATGCCTTGGGCTGAGGAATTCTAGCGGCGATAACAAAGGTAGCGATGCGTCCGCCAGACTTCGGGCGCGACCAGCGGTATCAGTCTGCGCTCTCGCCGCCAATCGGGGCCGGGTTCCAGCCGGACGCACATTTCGACCGCGAGCAGTTCGTCGGTATCGGCGCTGAGCTTCGTGATTTTTTCGACGCGGCCGGCTTCGATAGCGCGGATGAGGCGCGGGAACAGCTCGAAATGCTCGACCGGAAGGCCTTCATGGACTTCATCCGCCAGTTTGAGGCTGAATTTCTGATCGGACGTGATCATCAGTTCGAAAGGGCAGGCCAAAATTTCTTTCGGCACGACGATGACGCGCCAGTAGCGCGCGGAGACCGCCACATCGACGGCAGCGCAGTCGTCCATCTTGGAGACGGTATTCTCGATGTCCACGAGCGTCTGTTCTAGGCGGTCACGGAAAACGTCATCGGGAAGCATCGGACGGCGCTCGCGGCAATGATTCGCTAAATTTGAATCATACCCGATCCGTCGAATACGGAAAGAAGCCGCGGTTCAGGAGCCGGGCGTGGCGGTGGACGAGGGGAGCGATCGCCGCCTGTTCAGCTTGCAAGCGCGCCCTTGTAGGCGACTTTGATGTCGAATGCGGCAGCGAGGAGGGCTTTGGTATATTCGTCCTGCGGCTTTTCGAAGATGTCGCGTGCCGGGCCTTCCTCGACGACCTTGCCGTTCTTCATCACGATCACGTAGTTGCACAGCGCGCGCACGACTTTCAAATCGTGGCTGATGAAGAGATAGGCGAGGCCGTGTCTGGCCTGGAGCTTGCGCAGCAGTTCGACGATTTGCGCTTGCACGCTCATGTCGAGGGCGCTCGTCGGTTCATCGAGCATGACGAATTTTGGCTGCAGCACCATGGCGCGGGCGATGGCGATGCGCTGGCGCTGACCGCCGGAGAACTCGTGCGGATAACGGTCCTGGCTGCTCGGATCGAGGCCGACTTCCTTCAGTTCCGCGCCGACACGTTCGCGCCGTTCGTCTTCGTCCAGCTCGGGATTCTGGATCAGCAGACCTTCCTCGATGATCTGCCCGACGGTGAGCCGGGGCGAAAGCGAGCCGTAAGGGTCCTGGAAAACGATCTGCATTTCCTTGCGCAGCGGTCGCATCTGCTTGTTGGTCAGGGCATCGATGCGTTTGCCGACGTAGGCGATGGGGCCTTGAGAGGAAATCAGTCGCAGGATCGCGAGGCCGAGCGTGGTCTTGCCGGAACCGGACTCCCCGACGACACCCAAGGTCTCGCCGGAGCGAAGCTTCATCGACAGGCCATCGACGGCTTTGACGTAATCGACGGTCCGCTGCAGCAAGCCTTTCTTGATCGGGAACCAGACCTTCAGATCGTCCGTCTCGACCACCACGGGGCGGGTCGGATCGGCTGCGGGGGGCAGGCCTTTGGGTTCGGCGTCGAGCAGGTGGCGCGTGTAGGCGTGTTTCGGAGCGGTGAAGATTTCCTCGGTGCTGCCGGTTTCGACGATGTCGCCGTTGCGCATGACGTAGACGCGCTCGGCCATGCGCCGGACGATGCCGAGATCGTGGGTAATGAGCAGCATGGCCATGCCCATCTCCTGCTGGAGCGATTTCAGAAGCTCCAGGATTTGGGCTTGAATGGTAACGTCGAGGGCGGTGGTCGGCTCGTCGGCGATGAGAAGATCGGGTTTGTTGGCGAGTGCGATGGCGATCATCACGCGCTGGCGCTGGCCGCCGGAAAGCTCGTGCGGATAGGCGCCGAGACGCTTCTCGGGATCGCGGATGCCAACCTTGGTCAGAAGCTCGATGACCCGGGTGCGGACTTTGTCTTCCGACACCAGTTGATGCAGCTTGATGATCTCGCCGACCTGCTTCTCGATGGTGTGAAGCGGATTGAGCGACGTCATCGGTTCCTGGAAGATGATCGAGATGCGGCGGCCGCGGATGTTTCGAAGCTGCGCACTATTCATCTTCAGAATGTCTTTGCCCTCGAACAGGATTTCGCCCGACGGGTGCGATGCGGAGTTGGGCAAGAGGCGCAGGATCGACATGGCCGACACCGTCTTGCCGGAGCCGGATTCGCCGACGAGGGCGACTGTCTCGCCTTTGTCGATGTGGAACGACACGCCGTTGACGACTTGGACGAGATTGGGCGCCTCGCCGAACGCGACGGAGAGATTGCGCACATCCACGAGAGGGGCGGTATCGGTCATCAGCTTTTACCCCGGAACGATTTGCGCGGATCGAGCGCGTCGCGAACGGCTTCGCCGATAAAGATCGCTAGCGACAGGATGATCGAGACCGAAATGAAGCCGGAGATGCCGAGCCAGGGCGCTTCGAGGTGTTTCTTGCCCTGCAGCAGCAGCTCGCCGAGCGAGGGTGAGCCAGGAGGCATGCCGAGCCCGAGGAAGTCGAGCGCGGTCAGCGCCGCAATGCCGCCGGACAGCTTGAACGGCAGGAACGTCAGGGTCGCGACCATGGCGTTGGGCAGCAGATGCTTGAACATGATCTGCCAGTCGGAGAGGCCGAGCGCGCGGGCGGCGCGGACATATTCGAGGTTGCGGCCGCGCAGGAATTCGGCGCGAACGAGACCGACGAGCGACGTCCAGCTGAAGATCAGCAGAATGCCAAGCAGCGTCCAGAAGCCCGGCACGAACATCGACGACAGGATCAGCAACACGAACAGCTCTGGAATTGACGTCCATATTTCGAGCAGGCGCTGAAAGATGAGATCGACGCGACCGCCGAAATAGCCTTGCACGGCGCCGGCGACGATGCCGACCGCCGACGATACGATGGTCAGGATCAGGCCGAACAGAACCGATATGCGGAAGCCGTAGATGATGCGGGCGACAACGTCTCGGCCCTGGTCATCGAGGCCAAGCCAGTTGGTGTTGCCCCATTGATTGAAGCGCGCGAGCTGGTCGGCCGGGGCATCGCAAAGTTTCTGCGACGAGGCCCACGGCGGCGGTGCGGGATAGCCGAGGCAGACGCCGTTATCGCCGACGCGGCCGGGATAATCCTTGTTGATCGTCGAATAGGAATAGCGGATCGGCGGCCACAGCATCCAGCCGTTGGCGTTGATCTCGTTCTGGATGTCGGGCGTGCGGTAATCGGTGATGGCGAGGAAGCCGCCGAACTTGTCTTCGGGATAATCGACGAGGACCGGGAAAAGAATTTCGCCCTTATAGCTGACGATCAGCGGCTTGTCGTTCGCCACGAACTCGGCGAAGAGCGAAACTAGAAACAGGGTGGAGAACAGCACGAACGAGCGATAGCCGAGCTTGTGCGCCTTGAAGCGCTCCCAGCGGCGCCGGTTGACGGGCGAAAGACGAAACCGTCGCCGCCACCAGGATTTCTTGGCTTTGACGGCAGGCTTGTCGACCGTGTCAGGAGCGTCGGCGGTTCGCTGATCCATCCTCACACCTCGCGCGATTCGAAGTCGATGCGCGGATCGACGAGGGTGTAGACGAAGTCGGACAAAATACCGACGAGCAGGCCGACAAGCGAGAAGATGTAGAGCGAGGCGAAGACGACGGGATAGTCGCGCTTCTCGATGCTTTCGAACGACAGCAGGCCGAGGCCGTCAAGCGAGAAGATCGTTTCGATCAGCAGAGCACCGGAGAAAAAGGCGCTGATGAAGGCCGACGGAAAGCCGGAGATCACGAGCAGCATGGCGTTGCGGAAGACGTGACCGTAGAGCACCTGGTTTTCGGTCAGGCCCTTGGCGCGGGCGGCGACGACATACTGCTTGCGGATCTCATCGAGGAAGGAGTTCTTGGTCAGGAACGTCATGGTCGTGAACGAGCCGACGGCCATGGCGATCATCGGCAGCACGAGGTGCCACATGTAGTCGGTGGCTTTGCCGAACCACGATAGCTGATCCCAATTGTCGGAGAACAGGCCGCGCGAGGGGAACCATTGCACGAACGCCGAGCCCGCAAACAGGATCAACAGCAGAACGGCGAAGAGAAAGCCTGGAATGGCATAGCCGACGACCAGAACGGCGCTCGACCATGTGTCGAACGGCTCACCGTCCTTTACGGCCTTGCGGATGCCGAGCGGGATCGAGATGAGATAGGTCAGCAGCGTCATCCAGATGCCGAGTGAAATGGAGACAGGCAGCTTCTCCTTGATGAGCTGCAGCACCGAGACGTCGCGGAAATAGCTCTTGCCGAAATCGAAGGTCAGGAAGTTCTTCATCATCAGGTAGAAGCGCTCGGGCGCCGGCTTGTCGAAGCCGAACTGTTTCTCGAGACTTTTGATGAAGGCTGGATCAAGACCCTGCGCGCCGCGGTACTTCGACGTGATGGAATCGCCGCCGCCGATGCCGAGCTGGCTGTTCATGTTGCCGCCGCCGAGCGTATCGCCGCCGCCACCGCTCATGCGGCTGACGATCGAAGACGATTGCCCCATCAGCTGCGCGATCATCCGTTCGACCGGGCCGCCGGGTGCGAACTGGATGATGACGAACGAGAACAGCATGATGCCGAACAATGTCGGGATCACCAGCAGAATACGCTTGAGAAGATAGACGGCCATCACTGTTTCGCCGGTTGTTGCGTGGACTGCGTCTCAGCCTTGCCGGAAGCCAATGTGGCAGCCTTTTGCGGATCGAACCACCACGTATCGACAACGCCATTATCATACGTCGGCTGGATCGCGGGGCGCGAGAATTTGTTCCAGTAAGCCACGGAATAATAGGGTTTGTACCAGTGGGGGACCCAATAATGTCCAGCACGGAGCACGCGGTCGAGAGCGCGGGTCGCCGTGGTCAGCTCGGCGCGGGATTTCGCCGCAATCACTTTGTCCGTCAAGGCATCGACGACGGGGTCGCAGACGCCGGCGAGATTGAACGAGCCGTCGGCCTTGGCCGCGTCGCAGCTCAAATAAGCGCGCATATCGATGCCGGGGGTGAGGCCCAGCGAAAAGCGCTGCGTGGTCATATCGAAATCGAACGATTTCAAGCGCTGCTGATATTGCGCCGGATCGACGAGGCGCCAGTTGGCAGCGACGCCGATGCGTTTCAGGTTTTCGACGTAGGGCAGCGTGATGCGTTCGAATTGAGCTTCGAAGTCGAGGAACTCGATGCTGAGCTGTTCGCCCTTGTCGTTGCGCAGCTTGCCTTCCGCGTCGGGTTTCCAGCCGGCGCTGATCAGAAGGTCGCGAGCTTTCTTCAGGTTGGCGCGGTTGTTGCCGCTGCCGTCGGTGACGGGTGGCGTGTAGGGTTCGCCGAAGACTTCGGGCGGCAGCTTGTCCTTATAGGGTTCGAGCACGGCAAGCTCTTCCGGCGACGGCGGCCCGACGGCCTTCATGTCGGAATTTTCGAAATAGCTTTGCGTCCGTTTGTAGAGCCCGAAGAACAGCTTCTTGTTCGACCATTCGAAGTCGAAGACGAGATCGAGCGCGGCGCGCACGCGCGGATCCTTGAACTTGTCGCGACGCGTATTGATGAAATAACCCTGCGCGCCCGATGGACGGCGATCCGGGATCAGTTCCTTGATCAAGCGGCCGTCGCGGACGGCCGGAATATCGTACTGCGTCGCCCAGCCGAGGCTTGAAAACTCTTCGCGGTAGTCGAAGCCGCCGGACTTCAGCGTTTCAAGTTCGATGGTACGGTCGCGATAATAATCGAGGCGAATTTCATCGAAGTTGAAGCGCCCTTTATTGACGGGGAGGTCTTTCGCCCAATAATCGGGGCGCCGCTCGTAGGTGATCGAGCTGCCGGGGTTGAACGCCTTGATGCGGTAGGGGCCGGAGCCGAGCGGCGGCTTCAACGAGGTCTGATCGTAGGGGTTGGCCGTGTAGTAGGCTTTCGACAGAACGGGAAGCTGTGCGACCAGAACCGGCAAATCGCGCACGAGATTGCCTTTGAAGGTATAGCGCACGGTTTCAGGGTCGAGCGCTTCGGCTTTCTCGACGTCGCGCAGCGTTTGAGAATATTGCGGGCGCGTCGCCAAGCTTTTCAGAAGGTTGAGCGTGTTGACCACATCGTTGGCGGTCACTTGCGTGCCGTCGGCGAATTTCGCTTCGGGCCTGAGCTTGAACGTGACGGACATCTTGTCGGGCGCGACGTCGGCGGATTTGGCGATGAGGCCATAGACGGCATCCGGCTCGTCCTGGGCGCGGACCATCAGGCTGTCGAACAGCAGGTCTAGGTCTTGGGCGGCGTCGCCTTTGACGATGAACTGATTGAAGGAGTCGAACGTGTTGACGTCGCCGGTTCCCATCGTGATCAGCCGGCCGCCTTTGGGCGCATCGGGATTGACGTAATCGAAGTGCGTGAAATCCGCCGGGTACTTCAATTCGCCGAAAATCGACAGGCCGTGCCGCGGTTCGGCAGCGGCGACGCCGATCAAGGAAAGCGAGAGCAGGGAGGCGAGCGCGGCGATGGTCGAAAGCCGCGCCGTGGCAGCTGTCAGCGATCGAGAAGGTCGTTGCACCAGGGTCACTTTCCCTTCGCTGCCTGGACGGCTTTCGCCTTGTCCGCGTCGTACCACCAGACCTGCGCCAGAGCCGAGCCCTGCGACGGCAGCTTGCTCGGGCGGCCGAAGATGTCCCAGTAAGCAATGCGTTCGTAGGGGAAATACCACTGCGGAACGACATAATAATTCCAGAGCAGAACGCGATCGAGCGCGTGCGTGGCAGCGACGAGATCGGCACGATCCTTCGAGAACACGATCTTGTCGATCAGAGTATCGATCGCCGGATTCTTGATTCCGATCAGGTTGCGGCTCGCCGGTCTGTCGGCGGCTGCCGAACCCCAGAAGTCGCGCTGCTCGTTGCCGGGCGAGTTCGATTGGGCGAGGGATGCGACAACGATATCGAAATCGCGATTGTCGACGCGAAGCTGATACTGCGCGTCGTCGACGTTGCGGACGGTCGCCTTGACGCCGAGTGCTTCGAGGTTCTGCACGTAGGGAAGGATGATGCGCTCGTAGGTGTCGCCGTTGATGAGGAATTCGACCGTCATCTGCTCGCCCTTGTCGTTGCGGAGCACGCGTGCGGTCGAGGCCGACGAAAGGCCGATGGCTCGCTTGGTCTTGCACCAGAAGCCACAATCGGGATCGTCGACGGCCTCGCTGCGGATCTTCCAGCCGGCGTCTTCGAAAAGCTTCAGGGCTTCCTGCTGGTGCTTACGGAAATCGCCTTCCTTGTCGTTCACCGGGTTCTTGTATTCGGTGGTGAAGACCTCGGGCGGGATCTCGGACTTGATCTCATTCAAGATCTCAAGCTCACGTCCCTGCGGAAGGCCCTTCGACTCGAGGTCGGAATTGGCGAAGTAGCTGTTGAGACGAACATAGGAATTGTAGAACAGGTTCTTGTTCGTCTCTTCGAAATTGAAAAGCAGGTTGAAGGCGTTGCGGACGCGCGGGTCCTGGAATTTCGAACGTCGGGTATTGAAGGCGAAGGCCTGCATCGGGGCGACGCGGACGACGGGAAGCTCTTCTTTTTTGACGAGCCCCTTTTTTCTGGCGTCGAAGTCGTATTGGGTTGCCCAGGCGGCGGCGCGGTTCTCCTGCCAGGAATCGATGTTGCCGGTTTTGAAGTCTTCGAATGCCGGCGTGCGGTCGCGGTAGTAGGTGAATTCGATCGTATCGAAGTTCTGCTGCCCCTTCATCACGGGCAGATCCTTGGCCCAGTAATCGGGCACGCGCTCGTAGACGATCTTGCGAGAGGTATCGACGGATTTGATCTTGTAGGCGCCATTGCCGAGCGGAGGTTCGACGGTGGTTTCGCCGAGGCTGCGCGGTGTGCCATCGGCGCGCTTGCCCGACCAGTATGCCTTCGACACGACCGTCAGCTCACCGACGATCATCGGCAATTCGCGATTGCCGGTTTTGTCGAAGGTGAATTTCACCTCGTGGTCGCCGGTCTTTTCCGCCTTCACGACGTTCTTGTAGTAGAAGGCGTAGAACGGATTGACGTTCTTGAACTGCTCGAACGAGAAAATCACATCTTCGGGCGTGATCGGCGTGCCGTCGTGAAATTTCGCTTCGGGGCGAAGCTTGAAGCTGACCCAGGAGTAATCGCTCGGATACGTGGCGCATTCGGCGATGAGGCCATATTCGGTCGACGGCTCGTCAGCGCTCGCGGCGAAAAGATTGTCGTCGATCAGGCCCAGTCCAACAGCCTGAACGCCTTTGTCGGAAAAGCGGTTGAGGGTATCGAACGTGCCCTCGGCCCACTGGCGGAGCGTACCGCCCTTCGGCGCGTCCGGGTTCACCCAGTCGAAATGCTTGAAGTCGGGACCGTATTTCGGGGCCTCCACCAGCGACATGGCGTGATGGCACTGAAGCTCGTCGGTCTTGGCGGGTTCGGCGGGTTTCGCGGCTTCGGCCGGTGGAGCGGCGGTGTCGGCGGGTTTCGCAGTCTCAGCCGGTGGCGGGGTGGCGTCTTGAGCCCTCGCGAGATTCGAGAGCTGCGAGAAACTGATGAACGCCAGCGCGGCAACAACAAACGGCGTCAGGCGCATCTGCATATTCGACTTCGTCCCATTCAAATTCGTTCAGTGCACTTCGGCCGATTTTAACATGACCTCGAAGAGCGGGGACAAGTTAAAGGGCCGGATACGAAAACGACCCCGCCAAGTGCCGGCAGGGTCGCAAACTTTGATGGTCATAGCGAGTTAAAACGCCGTCATTTTGGCAGCGGAACCGGGGTATCTGCAAGGGTCGCAAGATAGGCGATCACATCCGCTTCGTCAGACGGCGTACCAAGTCCTTTGAACTGCATTTTTGTACCCGGAACAAAGATTTTCGGTCCGTGGATAAAGTGGGCTAGATCGTCGAATGTCCAATCTCCGCCTTTTTTCTGCATGGCTTCCGAATACTTGTATCCGGGATAGCTGGCTTTCTTGCGATTAACGACGTCCCAGAGGTTCGGACCAACCGTCGGCGTCTGACCTTTTTGCGAAACGTGACAGGCCTGGCATTGCTTGAAGATCGCCTTGCCCTTTTCGGCGTTGGCCTTCGGCAGCAGGGCGATAACCTCTTTGCCGACGTCTTCTGAGGCTGCGGGTGCGGCCGGCTCGGACCCGGCAGCTGGCGCTGAGGCTGAAGGTGCCGCGGCTGGCAGGGTATAGCCCGGCTTTTCGGGGCTATGGCCGACGTTCATTTCGATGATCGTTCTGGTTCCGAAAATCAAAAGAAGCGCCGACAGGACGGCGCCTGCGACTTTGGTGAACTCGAAGCTATCGGTCATTTTCCCGGCTCCCTGGACGTGCATCTCCCCGTGACGCGCAATTCAAGGTGACGAGACCAAATTGCAGTATTAAAGCTCGCTCGCCCTGCAAGCGCGTCGTCGTTTTTTGTGAGACTGTCGATAGCGTTATTGGGACGATTTGTCACCGAACAAAAGAACTCGATCGCAGTGCCCCAAGAAACCCTCGTTCTGATCCCCGCCCGCCTGCAAGCCACCCGCCTTCCCGGCAAGCCGCTCGCCGACATTCACGGAATCCCGATGATCGTGCACGTCTGGCGGCGCGCGATGGAGGCCGATGCCGGCCGGGTGGTGGTGGCGACGGACAGCCCGGAGATCATGGCGGCTGTCGCGGCATCGGGCGGCGAGGCGGTGATGACGCGCGAAGATCATGCGTCGGGGTCGGATCGCATTCACGAAGCCATCACAAAGCTTGATCCAGGCCGGAAAACAGAGATCGTCGTCAATCTGCAGGGCGATCTGCCGACGCTCGATCCGACGCTGGTCAGAGATTGCGTCGCGCCGCTGACCTCTGCCGAGACGGATATCGCGACGCTCGCTGCCGTCATCGCTGAGGACGAGGAGAGGACCAATCCGAACGTCGTCAAGGTCGTCGGTACGCCGATTAGCGACAAGCGGCTGCGCGCGCTCTACTTCACGCGCGCGACGGCGCCCTACGGCGAGGGGCCGCTTTATCACCACATCGGCATCTATGCCTATCGCAGGGCGAGCCTCGAACGGTTCGTGACGTTGCCCCAGGCCACGCTTGAAAAACGTGAGAAACTTGAGCAGTTACGGGCCCTTGAGGCTCAGATGCGGATCGACGTCAGCATCGTTGACACCGTTCCGCTCGGTGTCGATACTCCCGCCGACCTTGAGCGCGCCCGCCGCCTCATCGCGCCCTGACAATTCTTTCCCGGACAAACCGATCGCCATGACCAAAGCCACGGGTTCCGCAGCCGGAGCCATCAAAATTTCGTATCAAGGCGAGCCGGGAGCGAATTCGCATCTGGCGGCGCGCGAGGCTTATCCGGATGACGAGAGCGTCGCCTATCCGACGTTCGAGGACGCACTTGCGGCCGTTAAATCGGGTGAAGCCAAATATGCGATGATCCCGATCGAGAATTCGGTGGCCGGGCGGGTGGCGGACATTCACCACCTATTGCCGGATGCGGGGCTCTACATTGTCGGCGAGCACTTCCTGCGCGTCCGCCACCAGTTGATGGCGAAGCCCGGTGCCAGCCTGCAGACGATCAAGCGGGTGATGAGCCACACGCAGGCGCTGGGACAATGTCGCTCGACGCTCCGCAAGCTCGGGCTCAAACCCGTGCCGGAAGCGGATACGGCCGGATCGGCACGTCTTGTCTCCGAGAGCGATGACTTGACGACGGGCGCGATTGCGTCGCGGCTCGCGGCGGAAATTTACGGCCTCGAGATCCTCAAAAGCGACATCGAAGACGAAGCGCACAACACGACGCGCTTCATCATTCTGGCGCGCGAACCGGACGACGCCGAGCCCGGCAACGGTCCGGTGATGACGACGTTTCTGTTCCGCGTGCGCAACGTTCCGGCGGCGCTCTACAAGGCGCTCGGCGGGTTCGCGACCAACGGCGTCAACATGACGAAGCTCGAGAGCTATCAGGAAGACGGCACGTTCCAGGCGACGCGCTTCTTCGCCGAGGTCGAGGGCCATCCCGTCGACCGGCCGGTGCAACTGGCGTTGGAGGAGCTGTCATTCTTCTCGACGCAGACGCAGATTCTCGGAACCTATCCGGCGAGCCCCTATCGCAAGGAAGCGGCGGAACTCGCGGCAAATGGGCTCGTTCCGCTCCGGCGTGTTGACTGACGTGTTCAGCAGCAAAAATTCCTGCGTAAAAACGCGGACTTGGCGTGTAGGCAAGCTGTGAGCAGCGCGGCGTCAAAGGGTTGTACTTTTCCGCTGGCCGGCCCATTATAGCAACGGGCTGGCGGCGGACGAATTCGTCGCCAACCGGGTCAGGTCCGGAAGGAAGCAGCCCTAACGATCAGAAGTCGGGTCGTTCGCCAGCCTTTATTCGCTCACTTTTTACTCGCTCATGGGCCAAAGGCCCTCCGCGGGGGCGCGGCTTGCCGCGGGTCGCCTTGCTCCCCTCGCCCTTCGGGCGAAAGTCAGCTACTCCGGGGATCAATGGCAAAAAAGAAGTCAGACATCACCGACAGTGAAACGAGTTCGGCAAATACCGAGCCGGCGAAGCCCTACGTCGTGCTGGCGCGGAAATACCGGCCGGCCACGTTCGACGACCTGATCGGCCAGTCGGCGATGGTGACGACGCTGCGTAACGCGTTCGCGTCGGGCCGCATCGCGCAGGGCTACATGCTGACCGGTGTGCGCGGCGTCGGCAAGACGACGACGGCTCGCATTCTCGCACGCGCCTTGAACTACGAAGCGCCGGGCTACGACAAGCCGACGATCGACATGCCGGTGCTTGGCGTCCACTGCAAGGACATCATGGAGGGCCGTCATCCGGACGTGCTCGAAATCGACGCTGCCTCCAACACCGGCGTCGACAACATCCGCGAGATCACCGAGAGCGCGCAGTACATGCCCTTCGTCGCGCGCACGAAAGTGTTTCTAATCGACGAGGTTCACATGCTGTCGAAGGGGGCGTTCAACGCCCTTCTGAAGACGCTCGAAGAACCGCCCGCGCATGTGCGCTTCATTTTTGCGACGACGGAAATCCGCAAGGTTCCGGTGACGGTGCTGTCGCGTTGCCAGCGTTTCGATTTGCGCCGCGTCGAGCAGCCGGTTTTGGCCGAGCATTTCCAAAAGATCGTTGGTCTCGAAGGTGTGCAGGCCGATGCCGACGCCTTGCAGCTCATCGCACGTGCCGCCGAAGGTTCGGTGCGCGATGGCCTCTCCATTCTCGATCAGGCGATCGCGATGGGCGAAGGGCATGTGACGGCTGCGAAGGTGCGCGACATGCTCGGCCTCGCGGATCGCGGGCGCATTTTCGATCTCGCCGAGGCGCTATTCAAAGGCGATATTGCAACAGCCATTCAGGGCCTAGCGTCACTGCACCGGGACGGCGCGGAGGCTGCCGAGATCGTCGCGGATCTGGCGGAAGCCGTGCATGCGATTGCGCGCGTCAAGGCGGTGGGCGAAGAGCCCGCGGGCGAAGCTCTGACCGCTGAGGAAAAAGCCCGCATAGCGGGGCTTGCGTCGAAACTGTCGATGCCGTACCTCGCGCGGGCGTGGCAGATGCTGGTCAAGGGCTTGGAAGAGGTCGCGCGCGCACCCAATCCGCGCATCGCAGCCGAGATGGTTCTGATCCGTCTCGCCTATACGTCGGATCTGCCGACGCCCGATGAACTGATCAAGTCCCTGGGCGGTGGAGCGGCGCCGGCACGGCGGCCAGCACTTCCGGCGAGTGAAGCCCCCGCAGGTCAACGAGGCCCACTCAACGCCGGGACTTCGGCGCCCGTCGCCGAGGCCGACGATGACGAACTGGGAGATGCCTTCGAATTCGACGACGGCGAGCCAGCGGATGATCCGGGCGATGGTGAAGTTTCGTTCGCAGGCGGCGCAATGCGATCCGATCCGCGATCGTTCGCCGAGGTGATTGCGCTCGTTGGTCAGAAGCGCGACGCGAAGCTCAAAATCCATCTGGAAGATCATGTGAGCCTCGTAAAATTCGATGCAGTCGCGGGATCGATCGATCTTTTCCTGATGCCGGAAGCTCCAACGGAGCTTGCCAACGATCTTCGCGAAAAGCTCAACGCCTGGACGACGCGGCGCTGGGTCGTCGTGCTGTCGAAGGAGCAGGGTCAACCGCCGGTCGGTGTCGTGCGTAGAGAGCGGGAAGCGGCGGAACTCGAACAACTCAAGTCGCACCCGGCAGTTCGCGCGGTGCTTGAAGCGTTTCCTGATGCCAAGATCGCCGAGGTGCGGCGGATCGCGGGACGTGAGACAGATACGGACAGCGAGAGTGAAGCGGTCTAAACCTTCCTTCCAATTCGGCCGCTTGGCGCAGAGGACGACATGAAAGATATTATGGGAATGATGAAGCAGGTGGGCCAGATGCAGGCGCGCCTGAAGGAAATGCAGGATGAGCTGGCACGCGCCGAGATCGAAGGCCAGTCGGGCGGCGGACTGGTGCACGTTACCGTCGACGGACGCGGGGAACTGAAGAAGGTCCGGATCGATCCGAGCCTGATGAAGCCGGACGAAGTCGAAATCCTCGAAGACCTGATCGTGGCGGCTGCCACGGACGCGAAGGCGAAAGTCGACAGCGTCATGCAGCAGAAGATGGCGGAGATTACCGGTGGTCTGCCTATCCCGCCCGGAATGAAGCTGTTCTAAGTCTACCGATCGTCATCTTGTCATCCCGGCCGAAGCGCAGCGCAGGGCCGGGACCCAGGGCCACGCGACAACGTTGCGGCAATCTTTGGGTCCCGGGTCTCGCAAGGGGGCTCGCCCGGGATGACAGTAAGAGATGAAACATGTCACGCAAAACGGCAGGTCCTGAAATCGAGCGGCTGGTTCAGCTGCTGGCGCGGCTGCCGGGGCTTGGGCCACGCTCGTCGCGCAAAGCGGTGCTGGCGCTGTTGAAGCGGCGCAACGAACTTCTGCTGCCGCTGTCGGACGCATTGCAGCAGGCGATCGACAAGATTTCGGAATGTCCGGTGTGCGGCAATCTCGATACGGTGTCGCCGTGCAGCGTGTGCGCCGATCCGCGCCGCGATTCGAGTCTGATCGTCGTCGTTGAGGAAGTCGGAGATCTCTGGGCGCTGGAGCGGGCAAGCGTCGTCTCGGCGCGCTATCATGTGCTCGGCGGGCACCTGTCGCCGCTCGACGGCATCGGGCCCGAGCAGCTCAATATCGCCAATCTCATTTCGCGCGCGAAATCTCCGGAAGTGAAGGAGATTCTGCTGGCGCTCAATGCGACGGTCGAGGGCCAATCGACGGCGCACTACATCTCGGATCAGCTGCAGGGCACGGATGTGACCGTGTCGCGGCTGGCACAGGGCGTTCCCATCGGCGGTGAACTCGATTATCTCGACGACGGCACGCTGGCTGCGGCGTTCAAGGCGCGGCGGAAATTATAAAACACGGTCGCCGGCCCTCTCGGCGCGGAAACATCAAGCGAATGGCCGAAGTCGAAACCGTCCGGCGGGACGGCAACAATCCGAAGTTTGTAACAGGTTCGCTGCTGCGCCACATCCTGACGATGACGGCGGCAGGCGCGCTCGGGCTGATGGCAGTTTTCGTCGGCGATCTCGCCAACATCTATTTCCTGTCTCGGATCGGCGACGACACGATCATCGCGGCGGTCGGATATGCCAGCTCCATTCTGTTTTTCTCGACGTCGATCGGGATCGGACTTTCAATTGCAGCGACGTCACTGATCGCTCCGGCTCTTGGCGCAAGGCGCCGCGCGCGGGCCCGGCGATTGACGGCGAACGCTCATGTGCTTGCGTTTGTCTTTTCTGCCATGGCGAGCCTGGCGCTATGGTTCGCGATTGATCCGCTGCTGCGTCTTCTCGGCGCCAGCGGCCGGACATTGGATCTCGCGAGCTTCTATCTCGAGGTGTTGCTGCCGACGCTGCCGTTTCTGTCGCTCGGCATGACGTCGTCGGCGGTGTTGCGGTCGGTCGGGGATGCGCGACGCGCGATGAACGTGACGTTATCCGGGGCCGTGATCAACACGATCCTCGATGTCGTTTTCATCGTCCATTACGGCATGGGCATCGAAGGCGCGGTGCTTTCCACCGTGCTGGCGCGTCTCGTGATGATGGCAGTCGGGTTGTGGGGTGTCGTCCGCGTCCACGATCTGATGGGGCGGTCAAAGCTTGCAACACTGAAGCAGGACGTGTCGCCCTATTGGCGGATCGCGATGCCGGCGGTGCTGACCAATATCGCGCCCGCTGTCGGCAACGCCTACATCACGCACGCGATCGCTCCGCATGGTGACGCGGCGGTGGCGGCATGGGCGATCATCGGCCGGATCATCCCGGTGGCGTTCGGGGCGATCTACGCTCTGTCCGGCGTCGTCGGGCCGATCCTCGGGCAGAACTTCGGGGCCCGCTCGGCGACGCGGATGCGCGATGCCTATACGCTCTCGCTGCTGACGATGGCGGCGTTCACCGGCGTTGCGTGGCTGATGCTGGCGCTGCTCGCTGATCCGCTCGCGACATTGTTCCATGCCGGACCGGATGTGCGGCAGCTCATCGTGTTTTTCTGCCGGTGGCTGTCGCCGCTGTTCGTTTTCCTCGGTGCGACATTCGTCACCAATGCGGTTTTCAACACGCTCGGTCGGCCGCATTTTTCGACAGCCCTGAACTGGGGCCGGGCGACATTGGGAACCGTGCCTTTCGTGATCTGGGGCGGAAAGCTCTATGGCGCCGAAGGCGTGCTGGCGGGCAACATGGTCGGCGGCGTGGCTTTTGGGTTGATTGCCATATTCGCGGGCTATCGTCTGATCGCGCGTCTTGGGAAAACGCTGAGGCTTTGATCGCCGAAGCGTTGCACTTTCGGACAAGACGGTCCTAGATCGGCGGGCAAGTCGATCCCTTTTCGGACGGAGAGAGGGTGTGGGCATCGCGCAGCGCATTCTCGTGACCGGAGCGTCGGGCTTTATCGGTCAGCACGTGGTTCGGGTGCTGGCGGAGCGTGGCTACAGCATCCGGGCGGCTGCGCGGCATCCGATCGTGTTTGATAGTCCGCGTGTTGAAGGTGTGGCGGTTGGTGATATGTCGCGCTCGTTCGCCGCCGAGTTTCTCGTCCGCGGTGTCGACGCCGTTATTCACGCCGCAGGGCTTTCGGCGTCCCGCGCGGATCTGCCGGCCGCCGCCTATACCGCTATTAATGTCGATGCAACGCGGCAGCTGGCGAAGGCGGCGAGGGCAACGCGCGTGAAGCGCTTCGTTCTGATGTCGTCGATCCGGGCGCAGGTCGGCGCGACGTATTCGGGCGTCGTGAGCGAGGCGACGCCGCCGGCGCCCACCGACGATTACGGCCGTTCGAAGCTGGCGGCGGAAGCTGCAATGGCGGAGGTGCTGCAAGGCGCGTCGACGCACTGGACAGTGCTGAGGCCGGTGCTGGTCTACGGGCCGGGCGTCAAGGGCAACATGGCGGCCCTGACGCGGCTCGCGGCCCTGCCGGTGCCGCTGCCGTTCGGAGCGCTGAAAGCCAGGCGGTCGCTGGTCAGCATCGGCAATCTGATTAGCGCGCTGCAATATATCCTGCAAACGCAAACGGCCGAGAACGCATCGTTTATCGTCGCCGACCGAGAAGCCTTAACGATGGCCGAGATCATCCGGTCACTGCGACGGGGGCTCGGGCGTCCGGACCTGCTGCTGCCGGTGCCCGACGGCTCGCTCGCCAGCATCCTGCGGTTCGTCGGAAAAGGGGATTTCGCGGACCGGCTGACGGGCGATCTGGTGGCCGATGCGGTCGGCCTCCGGCGGATCGGCTGGTCGCCGCCCGAAACCACGGCCAAGGCGCTCGAGGCGTCCGCCCGTGGCAACAAAGCCGTCAAACAACCGGCGTCCGGAACGGTATAGAGCCGCACGCCATTGACCGGAACGGCGGCCTTTCATATGTCAGGCGCCATGGCCGTACTTCCCATAATCACGATTCCAGATCCCGTCCTGCGCAAGATCTCAGATCCCGTCGAGCGGGTGGACGATGCCGTCGTCAAGCTGATGGACGACATGCTCGAGACGATGTACGCGGCGCCGGGCGTCGGACTTGCGGCGCCGCAGGTCGGCGTCCTGAAGCGGGTCGTCGTGCTCGATACCTCGGAAGAGGGGGAGCCGCCCAACCCGCTCGCCATGGCGAACCCTGAACTCGTCGCGCTCGGTTCGACTACGCGCCTGCACGAGGAAGGCTGTCTGTCGATCCCGGACGTGCGCGTTGAAATCGAGCGCCCGGCGGAGGTGACCGTCCGCTACATCGACCGGCACGGCAAGGAGCAGGAGCTCGCGGCCACAGGTCTGCTCGCGACCGCGATCCAGCATGAGATCGATCACCTCGACGGCCAGCTCATCATCGACTTCCTGTCGCGGCTCAAACGCGACATGATCATCCGGAAATTCAAGAAGCAGGCGAAGAGCTAAATTTTTTGCTGTCGCGCACGCCTCGCTGTCGTCCTCGGGCTCGTCCCGAGGATCCACCGGGCTTCGCTTGAATTGCGGAATGGATCCTCGGCATAAAGCCGAGGATGACGTATGGGGTCTGTATGCCGCTGAAGATCGTATTCATGGGGACGCCGGATTTTTCCGTGCCGGTGCTCGATGCGGTCGTGGCGGCGGGGCAGGAGGTCGTCGCGGTCTATAGCCAGCCGCCACGACCGGCGGGGCGCGGCATGGCCGAGGTCAAGTCGCCTGTGCAACGGCGCGCGGAAGCGCTGGGCATTGCGGTCCGCACGCCGGTGAATTTCAAAAGCGAAGAAGATCGCGATGCATTCGCGGCGCTTGGGGCGGACGCGGCGGTCGTCGTCGCATACGGTCTGCTGCTGCCGAAAGCGATCCTCGAAGCGACCCGTCTTGGCTGTTTCAACGTTCATGCCTCGAAGCTGCCGCGCTGGCGCGGCGCGGCGCCTATCCAGCGCGCGATCATGGCAGGCGATACCGTCACCGCCGTCAACATCATGCGGATGGAACAGGGTCTCGACACGGGTCCCGTCTGCCTCGGGCGCGATGTACCGATTGCGGCGGACACGACAGCGGGGGAACTCCACGATGAGCTGTCAAAGCTCGGGGCGGAGCTGATGGTTCAAGCGCTCTCAATGCTGGAGGCGGGACGTCTTCAATGTGTTCCGCAGCCAAGCGACGGCGCGACGTACGCGGCCAAGATTGACAAGGGCGAGACGAAAATCGATTTCTCTCGGAGTGCCTCAGACGTCGCCAACCACATTCGCGGGCTGTCGCCCTTTCCCGGCGCGTGGTTCGATGCCGAGATCGGTGGCAAGAGCGAGCGGATCAAGGTGCTTTTGGCGGCGCCGGTCGAGAGCTCTGGTGAACCCGGCGTGTTGCTCGACGATCGTCTGACCGTCGCGTGCGGAACCGGGGCAATCCGGATCGAAAAGCTGCAACGGGCGGGAAAGCAACCGATGGCCGCTGCAGACTTCCTGCGCGGGACGCGGCTTTCTGTTGGAGAGCGGTTCGGGCGTTAATGATTTCGCCGATTTCGACTGCAAACGTTCGCGCTTGAGGCTACAACTCAGCGGTTGGTAGCGGCGAGTACGAAGATGTTTCGGCGGATCTGCATTTTTCTAGTTTCGACGGCCGCGTTTCAAGGTGCCGCAATGGCTGCGGACTTCGGGGGGCCGAGGGCGGCAACGGGAAGGTATCTGGTGCCCGGCGCCGATGTGACGATCGAAGCGGGAGTCAGAGTTATTCGTCCGATTCCGTTCGATCCCGCCTGGGTGGTTGACGAAAAGACCGAGATTCCTGGCGGGGTCGTGTATCGGGGAGCCGCGTTCTACCGGGTTCCGAGCGCGCGAGCGCCGAAGGCCATCCATAAAGCCAAGCCCGAAAGTCCGGCGAAGCAGGACGAAGAATAGGCGTCAAACGTTGAGCCCGCGCTTCGGAACGTCTAGGGATGACGCAATCATCCCTCATCGCCGAGTTTGAATGCCGCGCTATCGCATCACCATAGAATACGACGGAACGTCTTTTGTCGGCTGGCAACGGCAGGCTGTCGGCGTGTCGATCCAGGGGTTGCTCGAAGACGCGATCGCCAAGTTTTCGCAAGAGGCGGTCGGCGTGCGCGGCGCGGGTCGCACGGACGCGGGTGTTCACGCGCTGGGCCAGGTTGCGCATTTCGATTTGAGCAAAGAGTGGGCGCCCGGCCGCGTTCGCGATGCGATGAACTTTCATTTGCGGCCGCACCCAGTCGGCATCGTGGCCTGTGCCGAGGTCGACGAGACTTTCGATGCGCGCTTCAGCGCAATCAAGCGGCATTACAAATATCGTCTGCTCACGCGAAGGGCGCCGCCGATCCTCGATCGCAACCGCGTGTGGTGGACGATGCAGGAACTCGATGCGGGCGAGATGCACGAAGCGGCGCAGGCGCTGGTCGGCAAGCACGATTTCACGACCTTCCGCGCCGCGCAGTGCCAGGCCGCATCGCCGGTGAAGACGCTCGATATCTTCGAAATTTCGCGCGACGGCGACGAGATCATCTGCACGGTTTCAGCGCGATCGTTTCTGCACCATCAGGTGCGGTCGATGGTCGGCAGCTTGAAGCTCGTCGGAGAAGGCAAGTGGACGCGTCGCGATCTTGAGGCTGCGCTGAGGGCAGCAAACCGCGAAGCGTGTGGACCCGTTGCGCCCGCGTCGGGCCTTTACCTGGTTGCCGTCAATTATCCGCCGCCTGAGGTCAGGACGTCTTCGTATCCTCCGTCACCAACGCCAGAAACTCCTGACGCGTGATCGGGTTGTCGCGGAAGACGCCAAGCATGCGGCTCGTCACCATATCGGTGCCGGGCTTATGGACGCCGCGCGTCGTCATGCAATGATGCTCGGCCTTGAGGATGACCGCGACGCCTTGAGGCTGAAGCACATCCTGGATGGTGTTGGCGATCTGCGCGGTCATCTTCTCTTGGATCTGAAGGCGCTTGGCGTAGGCGTCGACGATGCGTGCAAGCTTGGAAATCCCGACGACGCGGCCGTTCGGAATATACGCGACCCAGGCGCGGCCGATGATCGGCGCCATGTGATGTTCGCAATGGCTTTCGAAGCGGATGCCGCGCAGGACGATCATCTCGTCGTAGCCTTCGATCTCTTCGAAGGTCTTATTCAGAATGGCTTCCGGGTCTTCGCCGTAGCCGCGGAACCATTCTTCGAAAGCTTTGGTGACGCGCTCGGGGGTTTCGAGCAGGCCATCCCGCGCCGGATCGTCGCCCGACCAGCGGATGATGGTTTTGACGGCCTCTTCGACTTCGTCGCGCGTCGGCTTGTTGTCTGAATTCATATGAACACTGAGCTGGTGTGAAATCCTGGCGGGGCCATCTACGGCAAGCGGAGCGCCCTTATAGACCCATCGGAATCGGAACGGCAAACATGAGCTTGCGTCGGGCTAAATGGTGATTGTCGCCGGCTTTGTCGACCCTATCGGGCCGGAGAAGTTAATTTGACCTCTCTCCCGCCGGAATGAGTATCCGGCGGGACGCACGGAAGGGCACCTTGTCAGAGCAATGTGCCTCGCAGCACGAGCATGGCGACGCTGAAGTAAATCATCAGGCCGGTGACATCGACGAGGGTTGCGACAAAGGGCGCAGATGCGCTCGCGGGGTCGAAGCCGACGCGCTTCAAAAGGAACGGCAGCATGGCGCCGGTCAGGGAGCCGAAGGTGACGATGCCGATCAGGCCGAGGCCGACAGTCAAAGCCACCAGTTGCCAGTGCTCGCCGTAGTCGAAAATGCCGATCTTTTGCCAGAGTGCGATGCGGCCCATGCCGATGATTCCGAGAATAGTGCCGAGGGTGATGCCCGTCGGGATCTCGCGGACTGCGACGCGCCACCAATCTTTGAGCCGCAATTGCCCAAGCGCCAGCGCGCGGATCAGCAGCGAGGTGGATTGCGAACCGGAGTTGCCACCCGAGCTCATGATCAGCGGGATGAACAGCGTCAGGACGACGGCTTTTTCAAGCTCGTCGGAATAGTGCTGCATTGCGCTCGCCGTCAGCATTTCGCCGAGGAAGAGGGCGCAGAGCCAGCCGGCGCGTTTGCGGATCATCTCGAAGAAGCCGATTTCGAGGTACGGTTCGGCCATGCCTTCGACGCCGCCGAACTTCTGCACGTCTTCGGTACTTTCGGCCAGAATGGCGTCGATCACGTCGTCGACAGTGACGATGCCGAGGACGCGATGGCGAGCATTCAGAACGGGAACGGCCAAAAGGTCGTGGATCGAGATCAGACGAGCGACTTCCTCGCGGTCGGTGTCTGGTTCGACTGTGATCGGATCGCGGTCGGGCGCGACGTCGAGGATGTTATCTTCCGGCGCGCCGGTGATCAGCTGACGCAGCGTGACGGTACGCACCAACTCGCGGGTTACGGGATCGGTGACGTAGATGGCGTAGACCGTTTCGCGCGTGTGCTCGACCTCGCGGATGAGCTTCAGGGTGTCGGCGACGGTGAAGGTCGACGGGACGCTGACGAACTCGGTCGTCATGATGCTGCCGGCGGTGCCTTCGTGGTAGGCGAGCAGCAGCTTCAGGGACTGGGCCGTCTCGAAGTCGAGGAGGGCGAGAAGGCGGGTCTGGTCCGGTCCGTCCATCTGCCGTAGCAGGTCGGCGGCTCGGTCGGCGGACATGCCGGTCAGGACCTTGCCGGCGAATTCCTCGGGCAATTCCAGGATCAGGTCGCTGGCGCGTGAAAGCTCGGGCCGGTCGAAGATCTCGACCACGCGGTCGAGAGGCAGCTGCGACAGGATCGATGCCGCCGTCTCGAGATCCTGCTCGTTGAGCTGAGCGACAATGTCGGCGTCGTGCTCTTCGAGCAACTCGACCAGGACGATCGGGTCGACATCGTCGCCCGATGCGTTACGGATGTTTTCCATGGCTCACCTTCCGATCCGCCGTCGCACGGATCGCGGGAGCCGACCCAACGGTCAGTCCACGAGCCTCGACGGCCGGGGCAATCGACTACTGTCGCTAGACAAGGGTTGGGTTCCTTCGGATTTGCGGCGTTGCAAACGCTTCGGCCGCACGCGTCACATGAGCCGTTCGCGACTAATAGTCAAGATAGACCCGTTGGCCTTTTCATTTTTTTGCGAAGGCGGCGATCGGGCTCCGCGTGGCGCAGGCAGAATTCGGGAGATGATGCGAAGGCTGCCTTGCGTATGACGCGATTTCGTCGGCAAACTCTGGTCGGCTCTGGCTGATGCGGTGCGCGGAACATGAGTGGCCCGAAAACAGGCACTCCTGATCTTCTCGAACCCGGGACCCACGTGTTCTCGGGAACGCTCCGAGTGTGGGGAAGCAATTATGCCGAGCTTCTGACCGACAGTGGGGTCACCATCCAGCTCGTGACCCAGGGATCCCCCAGCCTTAGGGACGGGGCCCGCGTTACGGTCGTCACGCGGCGATACCGGCCGCTTTATCAGGTCGAAGAGGTGCGCGAGAAGTAATCGCCGATTAAGCATTTAAAATGCCGTCCGATAATTTCTGGAAATACTAATAAATCGGCTCCCGCCAATTGATTTCAGCGTTTTTTATTTTCGTTTTCGGCCTTCGCGCCATTGCCGCCTTAACGCAATATTGGCTTTGGCCGACCTAATTTCGGCATGCGCACCGATGGCCGGAATAACGGCCTTCGCAGGCATGATGCCGAACGTCGCGCCGCCGTTGTCCGAACGGCATGTCTTAAGCGTTCTTCACATCCAGCCGAATGTTCTGGCCGTTGCGAACGGGTGATTTCATATCCCGTCCGAAAGTGCCTGCGTATCGGATCGACGGTCAAAAGGAATGAGTCATGCCGATGGACGAGTCGCTGCGAATTAAGATCGACACCGAGGATCGCCTATTCGATCTGGAAAGCGAAAGCATCGGTACAGAGAAGAGCGCGAAACAAAATAAGCGGACAAAAAAAGCCACACCCATTTTGCATTTCCTTTCGACGCAATCATTTGCGAGCCCGTTCGATGTGAACATGGCCGTGGATGCCGGCTTCACGGTTGTCGTTCCGCATACGAATGTCGGACTGGAGCACACGCGCGGCCTGGTGCAGGACGCCATCTTCTCGCGGCCGCCTGAATTCGGCAGCCGGACGGCGGTCTTTATTGGCGGCAAGGACGCGCTGCTGGCGCTCGATATGCTTGAGGCCGCGAAATCGGCGCTCGTGCCGCCGTTCACGCTTTCGGCGCTGGCCGATCCCGGCGGCTCGTTTACGACAGCGGCGGCCATGGTCGCGTGCGTCGAAGAGGTCTATCGGAATAAAACAGCGAAATCGCTGAAGGGAGCGACGGTCGCCGTGTTCGGCGCGACGGGCGTGGTGGGCTTTGCCGCCGCCGTCATCGCAGCACTTCAGGGTGCGAAAGTCGAAGTCGTATCGCATATGGGCCTAGCGCCGCTTCGGCCGTTGGTTCGGGCGGCGAAGGAGCGGTTTGGCGTCAACCTGGTTCCGGTTCTCGGCGGCCGCGACGCGGATAAGGCCAAGATCGTTGCGCGCGCCGACGTCGTTCTGTGCGCGGCAGCGGCAGGCATCCGGGTTTTGACGGCGAAGCAATTGCGCGCCTCGAAACGGCTCAAGGTCGTTGCCGACGTCAATGCCGTCCCGCCGTCGGGAATTGAAGGCGTCGAGCTGTTCGATTTCGGGCGCGAGCTGGAAAAAACGGCGATTGCGTCGGTCGGGCCGCTCGCGATCGGCGACATCAAATACAAGACGCAGGCTGCGCTGTTGCGCCGGATGATCGGAGCCAAGGCGCCGCTGATGCTCGACTTCACGCACGCCTTCGAAATGGCGCGGCGGCTTGCGTGGCAGAAAGCGCGATAATCGCCTAGCGTGTTTCGGATTGATGGGGCGCAGGCCAGGCGGCTTGCGCCCTGTCGTTTTATGGTGCTGCCGGAGGGGATTGAACTCTCGACCTCTCCCTTACCAAGGGAGTGCTCTACCACTGAGCTACGGCAGCTAAAGGGGCGGATTGCCTCGAAGATTTACAGAGATTTACGCGCACCAAACGGTGCGCCGCAAAGGCTCCTGCTTCGGGCGGGCGGACACTGCCACAAGGCTTGACGGCGAGCAAGCCGGAAAGCCAAGCTAATGCGTGGAAGACGACGGGGCGTAAATTGCGAGTTTTGCGACACGCATCGAAACGTGCGAAAGGCCGATGAACGAGGAATTGCCGCCAAAACCGTCAGTAAACTCGGGGGCGAAGCCGTCTTCGCAGCGGATGACGCGCAAGGAGCGGCTGGCTGAGGAACTCAGGGCCAATCTGAAGCGCCGCAAGGCTGCGGCTCGACGCGACAAAGAGACCAAAGCGGATGGCGGGGGAAACGCCGGTTGATGACGAGGCATGGCGGTCTTTCTGCCGGAAAAGCAGCTTGCCGAGACTAATGCGCAACGGATAATCACGCGCTTTCAGCCTTTCGGCCGATTCGCGCGATTTTCCTACCTGGAGACGATTGGAATTCATGGATCGCATCAGAATTGTCGGCGGCCAGCAGCTTCGCGGGACCATTCCGATTTCCGGCGCCAAGAACGCGGCTCTGCCCCTGCTGATCGCGAGCCTGCTGACTGAAGACCGCCTGACGCTCAAGAACGTTCCCAATCTGGCCGACGTCAATCTTCTGGTCCGGATTTTGCGCAATCATGGCGTCGACTTGGCGGTTGACGGCAAGCGGTCGAGCCCGCCGAGCCATCTCGGCGATACGATCCATCTCACCGCGCGCGACATCGTCGACACGACGGCGCCTTACGAGATGGTGTCGCGGATGCGGGCAAGCTTCTGGGTGCTGGGGCCGCTGATCGCGCGCATGGGGCAGGCGAAGGTTTCGCTGCCGGGAGGCTGCGCCATCGGCACGCGGCCGGTCGATCTTCATCTGATGGGGCTCAAGGAACTTGGCGCCGACATCGATATCGACAGCGGGTACGTGGTCGCCAAGGCGCCGAAAGGGCTCAGGGGCGCGCATATTGTTTTTCCGAAGGTTTCGGTGGGCGCCACCCACAACGTGCTGCTGGCTGCGGCGCTGGCGAAGGGCGAAACGGTAATCGAGAACGCCGCACGCGAGCCGGAAATCGGCGATGTCGCGGTGTGCCTTACAAAGATGGGCGCGAAAGTCGAAGGCATCGGCACGTCGGTGCTGCGTATTCAGGGCCGCGATAGGCTGGAGGGCGCCATTCATACGGTTTTGCCCGACCGTATCGAGACCGGCACGTTTGCGATGGCGGTCGCGGCGACAGGCGGCGACGTGATGCTGGAAGGCGCGCATTACCACGATCTCAAGACTGCGCTCGATGTTCTGGCCGAGACGGGTGCGTCGGTCGAAGCGACGGCGACGGGCGTGCGGGTTTCGAGGAACGGCGGCGGCATCGAACCGATTTCGGTCGAAACGCAGCCCTTCCCCGGCTTTCCGACCGATCTGCAGGCGCAACTCATGGCGCTGCTGACACGGGCCTCGGGAACGAGCGTTATCCGCGAGACGATCTTCGAAAATCGATTCATGCACGTCCAGGAGCTGGCGCGGCTTGGGGCCGATATTCAGCTGCACGGCGACACGGCGACGATCAAGGGCGTGAAGACGCTCAAAGGTGCGCCGGTGATGGCGACCGATCTTCGGGCGTCGGTGTCGCTGGTGATCGCAGGGCTCGCCGGCGAAGGCGAAACGGTGATCAACCGTGTTTACCATCTGGATCGCGGTTTTGAGCAGCTGGAGCGAAAGCTTGGCGCGTGCGGAGCCGAGATCGAGCGGTTGAGCAGCGGCTGACGTTGGCGCCGGGTGCAGCCGTTGCGGCATGCGACGCGTCTTTGTAACACTCGGCGACAGCCAAGCCGCCCGGCTACCTGCGGGAGACATTCGTTACGATGCCGGATTTGAAACTCATCGCATTCGATGCCGAAGATCTCGGGGTCATTTCCGCGCATTTACAGGATGCGGTTTTGCGCGTCGGGGATATGGCCTATCTGCCGAAGGAAAAGCGTTTCGTCGCCATCGCCAACCGCTTCGACTGGGCGAACGCGGCGGATGGAGCGCTAAAGGCGAAACGCGGGGCGGAGCCGCAGTTCGAGCGTCGCCGGGCCGCGGTCCGCTTCGAGCGGGTGAATGCCGCGCAAATCCAGGGGTTAGATCTGAAGGACAAGCGGACTTCATTGGCGCTTCTGGCCGTCACATTCGAGCCGACGGGGGGTGCCAAATCCCCCGAAGGCAATGTCACGTTGACATTTTCCGGTGGCGCGGCCATTCGGCTGGGCGTCGAATGTATCGAGATCGAATTGAAAGATCTCGGGGCGGCGTGGGCAGCCAAGCGCTCACCCGAGCATCCCGAGGGCGCAAGCTGAGTTTTGCTTCGATCAATTCCCAAGGACTGAAGTTCCGATGCCTGTGCGGCTTAACAACAACGATAAAGATTTCGAAGCGCGCTTCACGGAACTGCTCGGTCTGAAGCGCGAGGTGTCCGTCGACGTCGACAATGCCGTGCGCGAGATCATCAATGACGTTCGTGCGCGGGGCGACGCGGCGCTGATCGATCTGACCCAGAAGTTCGACCGGCTCGACCTGAAGCGCGCAGGCATTGCAGTAACGGCGGCCGAGGTCGACGCGGCGTATGCCGAATGCACCAAGGAAACGCTCGACGCGCTGACGTTCGCATGCAATCGCATCGCCGATCATCATAAGCGGCAGCTGCCGTGGGATGATCGCTATACCGATGCCGCCGGCGTGGAGCTTGGGCACCGCTGGACGGCGGTCGAGTCCGTCGGGCTCTATGTTCCGGGTGGCCTGGCATCATATCCGAGCTCGGTTCTGATGAATGCAGTGCCGGCGAAGGTCGCGGGCGTGCCGCGCATCGTCATGGTGGTGCCGTCCCCGAGCGGCGATCTCAATCCGCTCGTGCTGGCGGCGGCCAAGTCGCGGGCGTTTCGGAAATCTATCGTGTTGGTGGGGCGCAGGCTGTCGCAGCGCTCGCTTATGGCACGGAGACGATCAAGCCGGTGGTCAAGATCGTCGGGCCGGGAAATGCCTATGTCGCGGCGGCGAAGCGGCAGGTGTTCGGCGTCGTCGGCATCGATTCCATCGCCGGGCCTTCAGAAGTTCTCGTGATTGCGGACAAGAACAACAATCCCGAATGGATCGCTTCCGATCTCTTGGCCCAGGCCGAGCACGATACGGCGGCGCAGTCCATTTTGATGACGGATGACGCCGCTTTCGCGACGGCGGTCGAAAAAGCCGTAAAGCGGCAGCTCGAGACGCTGCCGCGTGGAAATATCGCGGGCGAAAGCTGGAACACGTTCGGCGCCACAATCATTTTGGATTCGCTCAGCGAGGCCGTGCCTCTCGCGGACCGGATCGCCGCCGAGCATCTCGAGATCGCGACGGCGGACGCCGAGGGTCTGGGGAAGCAAATCCGCAATGCCGGTGCGATCTTCATCGGCGGAGTGACGCCGGAGGTCATTGGCGATTATGTTTCGGGTTCGAACCATGTCCTGCCGACTGCGCGGAGCGCACGGTTTTCGTCCGGATTGGGCGTGCTCGATTTCATGAAGCGGACCTCGATCTTGAAGCTCGATCCGGCCGCGCTTGCGAAGCTTGGGCCAGCGGCAATGACGCTGGCGAGGTCGGAAGGGCTCGAAGGACATCGGCGGTCCGTCGAGATCCGGCTCGAAAAAGCAGGTTGAAACTCGATGGACCAATCCGTCGCATCACCGGAGAAGAGTCGGGATCGTTTGATCGAGATTACTCTCGATGCGAAATCGCTTGGCCGTGCCAACTCCAATATCGAGCATGAGCGCGAAGTGGCGATCTTCGATATCCTCGACGGCAATGCGTTTCGCATCGATGGCACCGATGCAGGTCCCTACAAGCTCCATCTTTCGCTGGCGGATGAGCGTCTGCTGTTCGCCGTCAGTCCGGCGGACGGCGGCGAGACGATCGAGCACGGCATCGCGCTGACGCCGCTCAAGAGGATCGTCAAAGACTATTTCATGATCTGCAAGTCCTACTACGAGGCCGTTCGCACCGCGCCGCCCGCGCGCATTCAGGCGATCGACGTCAGCCGCCGTGCTTTGCACGATGAAGGCAGCGTGCTGCTCAAGGAAAAACTCGGCCCGAAGATCATTGTCGATGACGACACGGCGCGGAGACTGTTCACGCTGGTGTGCTCGCTGCACTGGAAGGGCTGAGGCCGACCGAGAGCCATGCGGTCATTTGCGGCCGCGCAGATACCACGACTCCTGCTGGCCTACCCCCTTGATCTCGATGGCGCCGCGCGGATGTAGAACAAAGTCCTTTTCGAGCGCCGCGGCGCAGCCCGGGCAGATTGCGATCGAGCCTGCGACGCTCGATTGCTCGAGCCGGCTCGCCAAGTTCACCGGATCTCCCCAAATATCGTAGCTGAATTTGTTTTTGCCGATGATGCCGGCCGTCATCGGACCAGAGGCCATGCCGATGCGGACGCTGATCGGTATCTTTTCGCTGGCGCTGATGCGCGCAACCGCATCGACGAGATCGAGTGCCATCGACGCCAGCGCGTGGACATGGTCGTCGCGCGGAATGGGTACGCCAGATGCCACCATGTAGGCGTCGCCGATGGTCTTGATTTTTTCGACGCCGTGATTGTCGGCCAGATGATCGAAGGCGCTGACGAGTTCGTTAAGGAGTGCCACGGTTTTTTCCGGGCCGAGGTTGCGGGCCATGGCGACGAAGCCGGTGATGTCCGCGAACATTACCGAGGCTTCCGAAAAGCCGTCGGCGATGGCGTTGCCCGGCTGTTGCTTCAGGCGTTCGACGACGCTGTCGGGAAGCACATTACGCAGCACCATTTCCGTCTCGGCCTTGGCGTGCTCGAACAGATTGAAGGCGTAATAGACGCAAGCCGCGATCAGGCCGAATGTCGTGACGGCGCCCTGGATGTAGAGCGAGTTGATCGTGCGCTCGTCGGCGTGGAACTGAGCGGCTTCCATCGGAAACGTGAACCAGGAGAAAAGGTGCAGGCCGAGCGCGAGCGTTACGATGGCAATGATGATCCAGAAGCGTCGCGCCTCGAAAATTACGAAAGGCGCGGCTGCGGCGATGACGTATTGAAGCGGTGCTCCGCCCATCCTGCCGAAGAAAGCCGTAAAGCCGACAAGAGCGGAGAATTCGGCGACCACGAGCAGAAGACCGCCGGCAATTTCGTTGAAACGGTGCATCAGCGGCACCAGCGAGACGATGAGCGCAACGCCGAGATTGATGAATACGGCCGGCAGCATTTCCTTGTTGCCCGACGCCCAGAGCTGGAGCGCGTAGATGCAGGTCGTCATCACGACGAGCGCCGAGAAGACATTCACGATCTTGAGACGGCGCTGGATGTCGGGCGGATATCGCTTGATGCCGAGGTTCGCGATGCCGCGAATGAAGCGGCGAATGCCTTCGAACACGCGGCTCGCGCCGATGGCCCGGATGGCCGACCCAACACGCTCTTTCTGCCGATCAACGATCGTCATGCGCATGACCCGGCGAACGGTGCAACGGCGGCTATTCCTTGTCGTCGAGACGGCCTATGTCGCTCAGGGCCGCGACGTTGCAGATGACTTGCTGGCCTCGGCGCTCGATTGCGCCTTCCAATTCGAGCATGCCCAGGGCGGCGTTGACCTTGGGACGACTGGCGCCGACAAGAAGTGCAAGCTCGCTTTGTGAAATGGGCAGGGCGAGCGAAATCTTCTCGGCCTTGCCCGAAGGATCCTTCTGGCGGACGGATGCCAGGAAGAAGCGTGCGAGCCGGGCCTCGATCGGGTGCAGCGCGATCGCTTCGAGTTGCTCGTCGGCGTCGCGCAGCCGTCCGGCAAGAAAACGCACGGCGGCTTCGCCGACCGCCGGCTAAGTCGACAGCAGGCGGACGAAGGCGGATTTCGACAGCATCAGCGTCTCGACCTTGTTGACGGCGGTGGCGTCGGCTGAGCGCGGGCGGCCGTCGAAGACGGCGAGTTCGCCGAAGATCGAAGGCGGCTCAACGTGCGCAAACGACAGTTCGCGGCCGTCGGCGGTCAGCACCGAAAGGCGGACACGGCCCTTGGTGACGATATGGAGTTCGGACCCCGTCTGGCCCCGGGAAAAAATGATCTGTCCTGGTTCATAGGCAAATTCGCGAAGCTCGGCCGCAACGGCTTTCCGGCTCGGTTCGTCAAGGGTGCCAAAAAGCGGTGTCCGGGCGAGTAGGTCTGCTGGGTCTGGTTTCAGAGCCATTGCCGCCATCAATTCTGTGAAAGAATGGGGTATTCATGCCCTGTTTTCTGCGCCTCCGCAACGCGTGCGATCTTGCAAAACATTCAATGCCCAAGTCATTGTTCGCGCCGCGTGTGTCGCCTTTATTCTTTCGTCCGCGGTTGCGATCATGGTAACGACGCTCATGAGCAGTTTATTGCCCATTTTTGCCCGGTCCGCGGCTCCCGGCCGGGAAACGCTGCGGCGCACGCTGTCGCGCGAGCGGTCGGAAACAAATGCCGCCATCGAGCGGCCGCAACTCGTGCTGGCGAGCGCCAGCCCGCGCCGGGTTACGCTTTTAGCGCAGGTTGGCGTCACGCCCGATGCGCTCCGTCCGGCCTCGATCGACGAGACCCCAAAGCGGGGAGAAATGCCGCGTGCGCTGGTCTCCCGGCTTGCGCGCGAGAAGGCGGAAGTGGCGCGCGCCCAGATCGCCAATGACCCGGATCTGGCCGGCGCCTACATTCTTGCGGTCAGCGCGTGCACCACGCGCGGCTCCGGACCGAACACCCCCCAGAGCACGGCAGTGAGCACGGCCGTCAGCACCACGGCGGGCACGAACCAGCCAGAAACGCGGTCCGCCATGCGCTGGATCGGCGCGCGGCTGCGCTGCGCTTCCGCGACCAGCTGCACGATGCGGGCCAGCAACGTCTCGGCGCCGACGCGCTCGGCGCGCACCAGCAGCGCGCCGTTGCCGTTCAATGTGCCGGCGCGCACGCGTTCGCCGGCTTGCTTCTCCACAGGCACCGGTTCACCGGTGAGCATCGACTCGTCGATGCTGCTCGCTCCTTCGAGGACCACGCCGTCGACCGGTACCTTCTCCGACGGGCGCACACGCAGGCGATCGCCTGGCTGCACCTGGTCGAGCTGCACGTCGTGCTCGCTACCATCGGCAGCGATGCGTCGCGCGGTGGTCGGCGCGAGGCCGAGCAACGCCCGGATCGCGCCCGAGGTGGCCTGGCGCGCGCGGAGCTCGAGCACCTGCCCGAGCAGGACCAGCGTGGTGATCACGGCCGACGCTTCGAAGTACACAGGCGGGCCGCTGTGACTGGACATCGCGTGGGGAACGAGCGAGGGGAACAACGTCACCAGCACGCTGAAGCCGAAGGCTGCTGCGGTGCCCAGCGCGATCAACGTGAACATGTTCAGGCTGCGCTGGCGGATCGAAGCCCAGCCGCGCTCGAAGAAGGGCCAGCCGCCCCACAGCACGACCGGCGTCGAGAGCGCCAGCTCGATCCAGACCGAGGCCATCGGCGAGAGCAGGTGTTGCACGGGCTGACCCGGCAGCATCTCGGTCATTGCGAGCGCGAAGGTGGGGAGGGTGAGCGCAGCGCTCCAGCTGAAGCGGCGCTGCAGGTCGAGCAATTCGGGGTTGGGGGCGTCGTCGGCGGTTGGGGTCTCGGGTTCGAGGGCCATGCCGCAGATGGGGCAGGAGCCGGGGCCCTGTTGGCGGACCTCGGGGTGCATCGGGCAGGTGTAGAGCGAGGTCGAGGTAGGGCTTGGGCTAGAGGTAGGGCTAGGGCTAGGGCTAGGGCTAGCGGGAGAGTGAGAGTGGGAGTGGGGGGAGGGGGACGAAGCGCTGGCGAGGTATTTTTCGGGGTTGGCTTGGAAGCGTTCGCGGCATTTGGGATTGCAGAAGTAGTAGCGGGTGCCGGCGTGGTCGTGGCTGCCGCCGCGCGCCGTGGCGGGGTTGACCTTCATGCCGCAGACGGGGTCGACTTCCGTCTTGCCAGTCTGCTGCGCGCCGGGACGGTGGGCGTGACTCTCATGCATGGGGGTCGATTCCATCGGCTTGCAGATCGCCGGGGCTCGCGAGGTCGGCGAGTGTGCCGGGCGGCGGTTGGTACCAGCCGCTGCCGTCTTCCGCGTCGGGGTTCTCGCGCACCTTCAAGATGGTGAACATGCCACCCATGTCAATGGCACCATACGGCCCCGGTGTGCCGCGCATCGGGATGCTGTTCGGCGGTACCGGCATGTTCATCTCGGCCATCGTCTCCCATGCCGTCGTGGCCCATCGTCATGTACGCCGGGCACGCAGCTTTTGTACGCGGCGATCGATGCGTGCCGCATCGACGCCGATCAGGTTGGGCAGCGCCGTGCCCCATCTGATTCATCACGTGATGGGTCATGTGGCAATGCATCGGCCAGTCTCCCGGGCGTCGGCGACGAGCTCGATCGTGCGCGTGGTGCCCACCGGCACCAGCACCGCCGTCTCCGGCCACTGCGCGGACTGCGGCAATCGTCCCCGCCGTCGGTCGCGATGACCTTGAAGCAAGTAGCCATGCAGGTGGATCGGGTGATGATCCATCGCGCTCAGGTTGCCGAGCCGGATGCGCACGCGTTCGCCCTTCTTGCACACGAGCGGCGCCGTGGCTGGGAACGCCTTGGTGTTGATGGTGAGGACGTTGAAGTCGGTCATCTCGTCGGGTCGGGGCGCGACGTGCCCGGCTTGATCTTCCACTCGCTGAGCATGAGGGCGAAGTCGCGATCGACGCGCGCTGCGGCCGGCGCGGCGCGCGCGGGTGGACGACGATCATGCCCATCATGCCGAGCGCCATCTGCGTCATCTCGTCGTGGTGCGGGTGATACATGTAGCGTGCCCGTGCTGCCGGAACGTGAACTCGTACTGTAAGGTCTCGCCGGGCTGGATGACGTTCTGCGTGAGCCCCGCCGACTCCGTCCATGCCGTTGGGCAAGAACACTCCGTGCCAATGCACGGTGGTGGGTGCCGGCAAGCGGTTGGTCACGTAGATGCGGACCCGATCGCCCTCGACGGCTTCGATGGTTGGGCCGGGTGAACGCGCCGTTGTAGCCCCAGCACTTCGCGCGTAGCCCGGGAGCGAATTCGTGCGCGACGGGCTGCGCAATCAGGTGCGCCACCTTCACGTTGCCGACCCGGCGCCAGGGCAGCGTCTTGCCGTTGGGGGTGATCACCGCGGGTTGGCCGCCAGGAGCGGCCACGTTGCGCTCCGTGGCAGCGCGGGCGGGCGCCGCGGCTGCCGGAGTTGCCGCAGCAACCAGCGCCGAGCCGGTCGCCAGTGTGGTCAAGCCGATGAACTCTCGACGTTCCATGGACTCAGTGCTCCTCCCGGCGCGTGGCCCCTGCTGGACTTGCGCTCCTGCCACGGACCTCTCCGAGCACCAGCGTGCCGGCGAGACGCCCGGCGAGCAGTTGCTCCAGAGTGGCGCGTGCACGCCAGTAGTCGCGCAGGGTGGCGACGTACGCGCGCTGCGCCTCGAGTTGTTCGCGCCGCGCCTCGAGCAGCCGGAATACGCCGACCTGCATCGCATTGTACTCGAGCAGCGTCTGCGCCACGATGCGCTCGCGCAGCGGCAACAGCTGATCGCGATAGCGCCGCACGCGCTGCTCCGCGGACAGCGCCTTGGCGCGCGCCGCGCGCGTCGCAGCGCGGATGGTGATGGCCGCTGCATTCAGGCGTTCGCCGACCTGGTCGCGCTCGGCTCGGTGCGAGACGACGGTGCCCTGCTGGCGATCGAACAGCGGCAGGCTGCCGCTGAGCGCTGGTCCCACCTGCCAGTACTCGCCATCGTTCTCTGCGCGCGCTTCCACGTGCAGCCGCGGGAGCCAACCCGCCGTCTCGGCGGCGCCCACGCGCCGCTCCGCCGCCGCCAGCGTGGAGCGCGCCGCCGCCAGCTCCAGGCTGGACTGGATCGCGCGCGTCTCCAGACGCTCGGGCGGTGCGATCGCCGACGCCGGCTCGGGCAGTGGACCCGGCAGGCGCCAGCCCGTGTCGCGCCCGAACAGCCCGAGCAATACGTTCAGTCGCTCGCGCAGATCGACCGCGTCTTCCTGCGCCTGGTCCAGCTGGAGCTGCGCGCCTTGCTCGGCGGATTGCTGGGTCGAGAGAATCGAGGTCCGTGACGTTGCCGGCATCGTGCAGCACCTGGGCGGCCTCCGCGCTCGCGGCATAGGCCTCGTGTGCCGTGCGCAAGAGCGCGAGCTCCTGAGCGCTGGCCTGTAGATCGTAATACGCCAGGCGCACCTGATACGCGAGGTCGAGCGTTGCACCCGCGGCCTCGATGCGCGCCGTGCTCAGCTCGGCCTCGGCCACGTCGCCGCGCCCGCCGCGCAGGATCAGATCGCTCAGGCTGAAGCCGGCTCCGAGGCTCCATTTGCGATTCCCCGAGGACTCGGTCGGCAGCAGCAGCTCGGCCTCGAAATCGAGGTTCGGCAATACGCTGGCTTGCACCAGCTGACCGCGCGCCACACCCAGCCCGAGCAGCTGAGCCCGCAGCTCGCGATTGTTCCAGAGCGCGATGCGCACGGCGCAGTCGAGCGTGAGGGGTTGCGCGCCGAGCCGCTCCAGCTCCCGCTGCGCGTCGGCCTCGCTGGCGGCGCCCGGAGTGCTGGTCGGTGGCGTGCTCGCTACCGGCGCAGCCTTTGCCGCTGCAGGCTCGTTCGACGAAACCGGTGCGCCGGAGTGCTCGCGCACCAGCGTCTGTACCGCGGCGCGGTCAGAGGCGGTGTCGTGCGCGACACAACCGAGCGCGAAGAGGGCATATCCTAGTGAGCTCCGGAGACTGATTGGGCCGAGCATCCATCCTCTTTTTGCGCATAGGCACGGGCGTTCGTCAGTGTGACGCAGCGCCCGTCGTTTCTACACCTCAACCAGGCCGGCACGACGCCGAGGCCATAGCCGACTCCGAGGCCCAGGACGCCCGAGTAGCCGACGCACGAGCAGCCCATCGCGCCCGTCAGGAGGGTCAGACCCGAGGCGCACAACCAGAACCAGGGACCGAGCCGGCGGCGTGTGCCGAAGCTCGCGACGGCCAGCCCCGCCACGGCGCCGCCCAGCGTGCACGCCGGAGCGCAGAACGAGCTGCAGCCGTCCGGACCACACTGGTGGAACTGGTTGGCACACAGGCTCAGCGCGAGCGGGATCAGCCCAGCGGCGAGCCCCGGCAACACGGCGCGCTGCGCATCGCGGCCGTACCAGAGCAGGAACACCGAGAGC
Source organism: Hyphomicrobium sp. (assembly GCF_047600905.1). Taxonomy (GTDB): domain Bacteria; phylum Pseudomonadota; class Alphaproteobacteria; order Rhizobiales; family Hyphomicrobiaceae; genus Hyphomicrobium_B. The sequence goes on from NZ_JASGKD010000001.1 coordinate 3,923,948, forward strand.
AGCGCGCTGCACAGCCCGAAGCCGAGCGTGGAGGTGGGGCGCTGGCTGAGGCAGAGCGCGACCAGCAGTACGGGGAGCAGTGGAGCGGCTCCGAGCAGCGCACGGCGCAGGCGACCGAGCTCGTAGCGGACGCGCGCCTGGCGTTCGAGGAGCCTCAAATCAGTCGAGACCATACAGCCTCCGAAAGGTGTCGCGCAGGCGCGCGAGCGCGCGCTGGCGGCGCTTGCGTACGGTGGCGGCAGGCGCGGCGTCGGGAGCGCTGGCTGCCTCCGCCCAGAACGTCGCGACCAGGGTCTCGCGATCCACCTCCGAGAGCGAGCCCAGCGCCTCCAGCGCCGCTCGGTTCAGATCCTGTTGCACGAAGCTGTGCTCGGGATCCACGGAGGGCTCGGCGATCTCTTGCTCCGGCAGCTCGCGGCGTCGCTGGCGCTTGCGCAGCAGGGTTCGGCACTCCCAGCCGGCGATCGCCAGCGCCCAGGGCAACGCGGGGCGGTTCCGATCGTAGTCGGCGGGCGCGCGCTCCAGGATCTTTTGCAGGGCTTCCTGCGCTGCGTCCGCCGCGTCGGCCTCGTTCTTCAGCAGGCTCCGGCACAAGCGGTGAATCGGCGGCCAGAGCTGTGCAAACACCTGCGGGAACACCGAACGATCGCCGTCGGCGAGCCGCGCCAGCAAGGGATCGAGCTCGGCGGGGTCGCCGGAGGTGGTGGGCGCGGACATGCGTGCAGCGGTGGAGGGCCGAGGCGGCGACGCTAGCCCGGACGGCTCGATTCCAATAGTGGCGGACACGCATTTCTCGTCTAGGCGCGAGCCGGGGCGAGCGTGACCGGGCACCTTCGAAATGGCCCGGGGGCACTTTGCGACCGGTCACGAGAGCCGGCGGGGTCCCTGGTCGAGCCGCGGTGAGTTCCTTATTCTTTTGCTCCGAGCCGCTCCATCGGCGGCTGCCGCATCCATGCAACGACTCTTGATCTTCGGTAACTCGGGCTCGGGCAAGAGCACGCTGGCGCGCCAGCTCGCGCAGGAGCGCGGGCTCGCACATCTCGATTTGGACACACTCGCCTGGCAGCCGGGCATGCCGCCCCCGCCGGCGGCCGCTGGCGGAGAGCGAGCGCGAGCTGCGCGCGTTCACCGCGCTGCATCCGTCGTGGGTGATTCGAGGGCTGTTACTCCGATTTGCTGGAGCTCGTGTCGCCGGAATGCAAGAAGCTGGTGTTCTTGAATCCGGGGGTGGTCTGCTTGTATCGCGCACTGCCGCGGCCGGCCCTGGGAGCCGCACAAATACGCGAGCAAGGCCGAGCAGGACGCGAACCTCGGGCTCTTGCTCGACTGGGTGCGACAATACGAGACGCGCGACGACGAGTTTCCCTGCGCAGCCACCGGCGGTTGTACGACAACTTCGCGGGGCTGAGCGCTGCGCGCCTGAGCGGCCGCGGCTCGCTGAGCGGGCCGGAGTTCTTTGCGCGCGATGAGACGCACCGAGCGTATCAGGCGCGCCGGGCCGGCGGCGGGGCGCCCAACGAAATGCTGGACAGCAGGTGTTCGCCGCCCTCGCGGGCGAGGTGCGGGCATGGACATCTGTGATCTGGGCTGCGGTGACGGCAGCTACGGCCGCTCGCTGCTCGATCAGGGCTGTCATTCCTATCGCGGGGTCGATGCTTCGGAGCGCATGGTGGAGGCGGCGCGCAGCGCGCTGCAGGGCACGCAGGCGCAGGTGACGCGCGAGCGCATCGAGGAGCTCACGCTGGCGGACGAGTCCTTCGACCTGGTGCTGTCCCGCATGACCTTCCACTGGATCGAGGAGCTGGCGCCGGTGTTTGCGCAGGTGTTTCGCGCGCTGCGTCCGCAGGGCAGGTTGGTGTTCTCCGTGGAGCACCCGGTGCTCACCTGTTGTGACGCGGCTCGCGAGGAAGGGCAGGGCCGCAGCAGCTGGGTGGTGGACGACTACTTCGTGCCCGGGCCGCGCGTGTCCCACTGGTTCGGGGTGCGCGTGCGGAAGTACCATCGCAGCATCGAGCAGTACTTTCAGCTGCTGCGGAACCAAGGCTTTGAGGTGGAGGATCTGCGCGAGGCCACGCCGAGCGCCGAGCAGATCACTGGAGGCTGCAGAGTTGCGGCGGCGCCAGCGCGTGCCGGTGATGCTCTTGCTGGCGGCACGCAAGGCGTCGCTGGCGAGTCCGCCGCAGATCTTGCTAGAAAGGCGTGACGGAGGAGCGTCACTGGGAGAGCGGGGCAAGGGGGCTCGGCGCCCAGCGATTTGCCAGGCGCCAGTATGCCCCCTCTGCCGCCTAGCTGTTCCCAGCCGCGGCTTCAGAGCACGCCGTTCGTGGTGCAGCGGCGGCCGCCGTCCGATGAGGCATGGCCAGTAAAGCACGCGCACAGGGCGTCACCAGGTCGCGGCAAACGCACACGGGCGTTCCCGGCACAGTCGGAGTCTTGCCGGCAGCCGCGCACGTACACTCTCGCGTACTGGGCAGGCAGTGGGTGCGTCAGGTCGCGGTGGCAGGCCTGGTCAATCCCACCTCGCGCTCGAGATATCGCCAGGTAGCCTCCTCAAACGTTTGCGGCCACTCAATGGCCACTTCTCGGCCATCTTGCGCAGCACGAGGCAAGAATGCTGCTGCGCAGGCAAGGTGCGCGTCGATCACGGATTGGCGTGTGGGGGAGACCGGTGGAATGGTCGCGAGTAGGCTGAGTTGTTCGGCAGAAAGTCTGCGGTTCCAAGCCATCATACCGCCCTTGTCCGCACGTTCCACCTCCTCGCTCAGCAGGTTGAAGAGCATCATTCGAAGAAGCTCCACTCCAGCGATACTCAGAAGATACTCTTCGCGGCCGTCTGCGATTGCCAGGAGGCCGAGAACGCGGAAGGAACTCGTCGATCAGATCGGTGACGTATCCTCTGTTTGGACCTGACCACGCGATCGAGGCCGGCAGTGTGCCATACAAACCGTTCCTGTCGATGAGCGGTCTGACTGCGTCTCGGCTTCGCTTTCTGAACGTCACTTCGTCCGCCACTACGAGATTAACGCGCTGCCAATCGCTGGTGATGGGAATTCCATGACGGACTCCTCCCTCTCTGGAGTTCTCTCCAGAAGACGATGGGCGCAATTGCTTCTAGCTGCGACCGCCAGGCCCTCTTGAAGACGTCTTGACCAGCGTGCGCGACAACAGCGATGAGGTCGATGTCGCTGTAGACGTCCGCCTGACCTTTGCCCAAGCTGCCTGCAAGAAAGAGGCCGAGGACCGCGGTATCTTGCTCGAAGGCGGCGGATTCTGTCGAGCAAAGCTGTCTTGCCACATGCATCGGCTCCGATGTTGCTGGTGCTGGGCTCAGCTTACACGAAAGACGCCGGATCGAGGATGCGGCAGAGTTGCCGCGGCGCCAGCCCGGTGATGCTGCGCATCGCAGCGCGCAAGGCCTCGTTCAGTCCAGCACACTCGGATTCTCGAGGATGAGAATGGCCGCCATCACGCGCGCCACGTAGCCAGCGTCATTTTCTTTGCCCTGCGCGATCAGGCTCCAGACATACGCACACGCCCCGTCTGGAGCATCGCGCGCTGCACCCGAGCGCCGCCGGCGTTGTAGGCGGAGCAGCGCCAGACCCCAGTCGTGAAACTGCCGGTACAGTGCGGAGAACAGCCGGATTGCCGCATCGGTCTCGGCTGCGACGTCGAGCCGTTCATCGCGCTCCGCATCCACCCGGAGACCAAAGTTGCGCGCGATTGGCTCGATGAACATCCACAGCCCGGCGCCGTGGTTCGAATTACCGTCCTGGGGCCGGTTGCGATAGCCGGCCTCCACCAGGCGGCACGGCCGAGGCAGCTCGAGCGGCATTCCCTGCCGAACCAGCCGCTCGGAGAGGACTGCGTTTGTAGCCTCGCATCCTGGCCAGGCTTGCCTGCAGCTCCGCGCGCCCATCCGGAGTCGAGAGCAAGCGATTGAGCTCCTTCAGTACGTGGTCATTCACGACGATGGGAAACGCGCTGTCTCGCCGCGCGACGGCGGCCATTCTCTCCGCTTCCTGGAGCGAGACTCCGCGATCCTGGAGGGGCGCGGCGAAGCTGAGCGCGGTCGTCGCCATCAGCATCAGCACGGCGGCGCCAGCAGCGAACGCGAGGGACGGCCGAAGGTACGCGCTCGGACGCATCGAGCAAGGCCTCGATTCTCCGTTTGAGCAGCTTGCCGGCACCGCTGCCGATCAATCCGGCATGAATCTGCGCGCGGCGTTGCGGCAGCGCGGCTGCAGCCACGGACAACAGGCACTGGCAATAGCTGCGAGTGGCGACGCCGCGGCGATGCCCGACTGCCTCGTCACACGAGAATTCCTGTAGCTCCCGCAGCTGCCGCTCCAGCCAGTGGACGGCCGGATTCCAGAAGAAGGCAGCTTTGAGCAGCTGCTGGAGATAGACCAGCTTCGTGTCTTGCTGACGGTGGTGCTGAAACTCGTGACGGATCGCGAGCCGCACGTCTTCCGGGCGCAGCAGAAGCGACGAGGGCACCGTGACGTAGCAACGCCCCGGCAGCCAAAACGAGAACGGTACGCTGACCTGTTCCGATGCCAGGATTCTCACGGAGCGCTGGCGCCGAATGGTCTGGGCCTCGCTGATGATTCGCATCGTCGCCCATGCGTCTCCCGCCAGCCGAGCCAGCACCCAGACGAGCCCTGCAACGAATACCACGCCCGCCAGCTGACTCACCACGTCGAACGGCAGCGACGCGCTCGAGCTGCCGAACGAAACGTGGCTCCGTTGCTGGACCGGCCCGGGCAGCGCCCCCTCACTCGCCGACGGCGCCGACCAGACCTGCGCGGTGCTCGGCAGAAGACCCGAGCGACCAGAAGACGATCCGAGCAATGGAAGCAGCAGCGCCGCCAGCGCCGCCGCCTGACACAAGCGCAGCTGATGCCGGTAGGCCATGGGTTGCCGCAGCAACGGGCTCACCGCGCGCACGCTTTCCACGAGCGCTGCCGCGAGCACCAGCAACACATTGGCGCAGAGGTATACGTTCAGCGGTGTGATCTCTGCCATCTCAACCCTTGCCCTTCTCGCGCAGAAGGCTCCGGATTATGTGCGCAATTCCTCCGGCGCGAGCGCCTCGCTCGCCAGCAGCCGCTGCACCAGCAGCGAAGGAGCGCCATCGAAGACGTTGCGAACGATGCGCTTCAGGCTCAGAGCCTGATAGCTCTCCTTGGAAACCGCCGCCGCGTACACATGTCCGCGGCCCTCCTTTTCGCTCGTGACGTACCCCTTCTGTTCCAGGATCGCGCACCATCGTGGAGATGCTCGTGTCACGCCAGCTCTCGCTGCGGCCGCAGGTGCTCTTGCACCTGCGCCACCGAGGCAGGGGCCGATCCGCCAGATGACGTTCATCATCTCCAGCTCGACGGCCGTCAAATCCTTCTGCAGTTGCTTCGCGCCACGCGCCTTCTTGTTCACCATACGCTGCTCACGGCAATCATTCTTGACTTAATGTTTTAGTTGGTTGCAACTAAAGACTTAGTCCGTTAGCATTGTGGAGGTGACGGCGGAGTAATGTCCGCGCCGCCGCCGGCTCGACGCAAAAAACCACGCGCGAAGTGCGTCGAGCCCGGGAGCCTGCCGGACATGGATACGCCAATGAGATCATTCTTAGGGTGGCAAGCTGGCTGGGCGGTGCTGCTGCTTTTGGGCTGCGCCAAGGTGAACGTGACTCCTCTGGGCTCGACCGCGAACGGCCGCCGGCAGTTCGAGATCACCTGCGACACACAGGCAACTCACGACGGCACCTGCCACGCGCGAGCGCTCGCTGCGTGCGGAGGTAGCTATGAGACGCAAGGCCTCGCGAACACCGCCCCGCGAGCGCTCAACTACAACGGGCAAGTCTACATCGCCGCCGGGGCGCAAGTGCTGCTCGTGGCGTGCAACGGGCTCCGGCGCCAGCATCAAGGCCAAGGCGCCCAATAGAATCTGAAGGCGGCTGCGCGAGCTGATCCGCAGCGTGGAATACCCGGTCGCCCATTTCCGCCCGTGGCGCGCACACGGGCGCTACCGTTCGGACTCGTTGCTGCGGGCCGAGACTGGTTTCCCTACAGCTCGCCGGTTCGGTTCCGTTCCGGCATGGAGTGAAAGGCAACACCGCAGAGAAGCTGGGGGGGAGCCCCTCAACCTGTACGCTGCTCCAACAGACGCTGGCGCGCCCGTCGCACAGAACGACGTGCGAAACGGCAGCTGGCGACGCCCTGGATGCGGCTGGCGGCCCAGCTCGTGGATGCCCTGCTCTTCGCCGCGGCTGGCATGGCCGCCGCGTTGGTGGGCGGGTTCATAGGTGCTGTTCGGATCTCTGATCGTGTTTCCCTATTAACCTTAGCAATACGT